>JACQAM010000008.1 GCA_016194975.1 Bacteroidota bacterium | reverse complement strand
GGCGGAAGAGTACCAACATGATTACAATTACAACAGACCTCACAAATCACTCAACTACAAAACACCTGTTGATTTAATTTTTGAAAACAAAGAATGAAAACCTCTAATTTTGAATGGCCCGAAAAAGAGGGGAGCTTACACTACCTGACCAATCCTCTCTTGTAAACTCTTGACACAAAAACAGGCATGAACATCGTTGCTACTTTTTCTCCGTCGGTGAGTTTTGAAAAATTTCCGGTGATGCTCCAATCGTCCCAGTTGTTGTTCAGATAAGTCGAGAAACTCACCTCTACTCCGGTGCGGGTCATGGTCCAGTTATCCCAGCTTCCTGCATAAAGAGTTTGTATCGTTACTTTTTCTGTAAGATCGCCGCCGGTGAGTTCCCACTTATTCCATCCACCGCTGATCCATGTTTTCAAAGCATACGTTTTATTATTCACCGTGATGATCCAGCTTTTGTAACTGTCGTTGAACTCTGTATTCACTTCGCCGGAAAGTCCGCCCACTTCAAATGTCCAGCGATTCACATCATTCATCAGGTACGCTTCAAAATTTCCTTCGTCATTTCCATAAGTAACTTCCCAGTTCTCGATCTTGCCCGAGAAAACGGTGCGTATCCTTCCTTCATCTTCTTTCGGCAGCGTGTCGGTTTGTGCAGTTAGAAAAACCGGGAGTGAAAATAAAAGAGCTGGAAAATATTTTTTCATGGATTGCAAATTCACTTTTATTTCACAAAAATAATGCCCAATGACTACTGACTAAAATATTATTGTAACAGGTACAAGTCATCTGCAAAATAAAGTTCAGCAGTCAACAAATAAATATTGCCACAGATTTTCACAGATTAACGCAGATTTTATTTATCTCTAATAGCAACCGAAAACTATTAAGAGATTCCGCGGATAATTCCTTCTTTCGAATTGGAAATGAAATCAAGGATGAGCTGGCGTTCTTTTGTATCAGCGCATTCTTTTTCTATAATGGAAACTGCGTTCGAAACATTCAGCCCCTTCACATAAAGTACTCTGTAAATATCTTCCACCACTTGTATCGCTTCGTTGGAATATCCTCTTCTGCGCATTCCCACCGTATTCACACCCACGAATGAAAGTGGTTCGCGTGCAGCTTTTACGAACGGAGGAACATTTTTCCGCACGCCGCTTTTTCCTGCAATGAATGCGTGCGCGCCAATGTGCACAAATTGCGGAACACCTACCATTCCTTCGAGGATCGCCCAATCGTCAATGACGCAATGGCCCGAAAGTCCAACGTAGTTTGCAAGGATCACATTATTTCCCACGAAACAATCGTGCGCAATATGCACGTAGGCCATGAGCAAACAATTATTTCCGATCACGGTTTTCATTTTATCGGTCGTTCCCCTGTTCACTGTCACATATTCGCGCACCACTGTATTATCGCCAATCTCCGCAGTGGTCGGTTCATTTGCATATTTAAGATCCTGAGGAATTCCACCGACAACTGCGCACGGAAAAATTTTTACATTTTTTCCGAGCCGCGATCCGTTCATCACCATCGCATGCGGACCGATCCACGATCCATCGCCGATGACAACATTTCCTTCCACGAATGCAAAAGGTTCGATGGTCACATTATTTCCAATGTTTGCTTTCGGATCTATATGTGCGAGATTCGATATCATACGCTGACCGGTTGTGGTTTTTTCGATTCGATGTTTCTCACTTTCACAATTTGCGCGAGCATTTCTGCTTCTGCAACCACTTTATTATTCACATAAGTTACGCCGCGCATGTGGCAAAGCCCGCGACGGATGGGTGAAAGAAAATCCAGGCGGAAAACGCAAGTATCGCCGGGCACCACTTTCTGTTTGAATTTCACCGCATCCATTTTCAGAAAATAGGTTTGATAATTTTCCGGATCGGGAACCGTTTTCAAACACAACACGCCGCCGGTTTGCGCCATCGCTTCCACGATAAGAACTCCCGGCATGATCGGTTCATCAGGAAAATGTCCTTTCGTCCAGAATTCCGTCATCGTCACATTTTTCACTCCCACCACATGATCGGGAGTAAGTTCAATTATTTTATCGACGAGCAGGAAAGGGTGGCGATGTGGAAGAATTTTCATGATCTCGCGCGAATCAAAAAGGGCTGGAGCATTAGGATCGAATCTGAATTCATCCGGTTTCTTCGTACGCTCTGCTTTCACCAGCGCTTTTATTTTTTTTGCGAACTCCACATTTCCTGCGTGGCCCGGCCGCGCTGCCAGAATGTGAATTTTCATTTTCACTCCCACCAGTGCAAGATCGCCCACAATGTCGAGCAGTTTGTGCCGTGCGGGTTCATTGTAATAATGCAGTTTTGTATTGTTGAGCACACCGCGTCCTTTCACTTCCACATCAGGTTTGTTGAACACTTTGCGGAGATGTGCAATGTGTTCATCGGAGATCGGTTTATCAACGAGCACGATCGCATTATCGAGATCGCCGCCTTTAATGAGATTATGTGCGAGCAGCGCTTCGAGTTCGTGAAGAAAAACAAAAGTGCGGCAGCGTGAAATTGTTTCTTTGAAATCGGCCATGCGGTACATTCCCGCATGTTGTGTTCCGAGAACTTCCGAATCATAATCCACCATAACGGTCACCCGGAATTCATCCTGCGGCACAGCGAGCATCTCCACTTTTTTCAGCGGGTCTTCGTAGGTGAGATTCTCTTTCAGTTCAAAATATTCACGCGCAGCATTCTGTTCAATGAATCCTGCTTCTTCGAGCGCCATCACGTAAGGCCAGGAACTTCCATCGAGAATAGGAACCTCAGGTGCGTCAAGATCAATGAGAATGTTATCGAGATCGCATCCCGCAACTGCAGCAAGCGCGTGTTCGCAGGTGTACACACGCGCACCGTGTTGCTCGAGCGTAGTTCCGCGCGAAGTATCGACAACGTTATCGCAATCGGCGTCAATCACCGGTTGTCCATCCATATCCACTCTGCGGAATTTGAATCCGTGATTTTCGGGAGCAGGATGAAAAGTCAGTGTTGCTTTCTTGCCCGTGTGAAGTCCGACCCCGGTAACCGAGACGGATTTTTTTATGGTGCGTTGTTTTGTGCTCATCTCTGTATCGGGAATTTATTTTTCAGCGGAATTATTTTTCTCGATCAATTTTATTTTACTGCTCAACTCCGGAAGATTTCGGAAAACCACATACGAACGTTTATAATCTCCAATGGGAAATGCCGGTGAGCCCTGCACGATCTCTTCATCCTTCAGATCATTTCCTATTCCTGATTGCGCTGCTATTTTCACACGATCGCCGATCTTCAGATGACCGATGATCCCTACTTGTCCGCCTATCATGCAATCTCGCCCGATCTTTGTACTTCCGGCAACTCCTGTTTGCGCGGCGATCACCGTATTCTCCCCGATCTCCACATTGTGCGCAACCTGAATGAGATTATCAAGCTTCACTCCTTTGCGGATAATAGTTGAACCGAGTGTTGCGCGATCGATAGTTGTATTTGCGCCGATCTCCACATGATCTTCTACAATCACATTCCCGATGTGCGGAACTTTCTGATAATTGTTTGTGCTGTTGGGTTGAAAACCGAATCCATCTCCACCGATGATGGTTCCTGCCTGCAGAATGCAATCGCTGCCAATGGAACAATCGTGATAAACTTTCACACCCGAATAAAGAATAGAATTTTTTCCTACACGTGCATGATCGCCAACGAAAACGTGCGGATGAATTTTTGTATTGTCGCCGATCACTGCATGATCTCCAACAAAAGCAAACGCCCCGATGTAAACATTGTTCCCGATCTTCGCTGAAGAAGAAACAGAAGCTTTTTCATCAATGCCTGTTTTGTGAAGGCGGAATTGATTGTAAGCATCCAGCAATTTTGCAAAAGCCTGTCGACTGTCGGGAACGCGGACAAGTGTGAGTGTAGATGGAATTTCTTTTTCCGCTTTAAAATTTTCATTGACAATAGCGATGCTCGCACCGGTCGAATAAATATAATCGGCGTACTGCGGATTGGAAAGAAAGGTGATGGAACCCGGAACTCCTTCTTCAATTTTCGCAAGCGTGGTAACGCTCGCTTCGGGATTTCCTTCCACTTTTCCTCCAACGAGGGCAGCTATTTCCTTAGCGGCAAATTTCATCCGGTAAATTTAGCCAAAATAGGATGGCGAAAATCAATGAAAAAACAGTTGTTTTTCCACTGGCCGTGGTTAGACGTTCTAACGTGCAAAGGGTTTAAATACTTTTCGCTTTCCCGATGTAATTTTTAAGAATGATGAGTGCATAAATGAGCGCCGCACTGCTCAGAATTGCAGAACAAAAATAGGGAGCGCCGAGAAGAATTATTCCGTGATATCCATTCGAAAAAGTACTGAAGAGCCATGGCATCAGGAGCGGGCCAATGATCGCTGTAATGCTCATCACGCTATTCATGAATCCCTGCAATTCGCCTTGTTCATTCGCAGGAATTGCTTTCGACAAAACAGATTGCATGCTCGGCCCTGCAAGTCCGCCAAGTGTCAACGGAACAGTTGCAACAAAAAGCCACAACGGATTTCCTGAAAGTGCAATGCCTGTCATACCAATGATATTCATGATCAATCCAAAATAGATAGAACGTTTTTCGCCGATCTTCGGAATAATTATTCTTGTCAATCCGCCTTGTACAATTGCGATGAGCATTCCAACATAGGTGAGAGACAAGCCCACTCCCGCTTCTGTCCAGTGATATCTTTTAATCGTGTAATACGACCAGACATTCGGCAGCGATTGCCCGGCAAGATTCACAAGAAAAAATACAACAGCCATTCTTACCACAACCGGATGTTTACTCAATTGCAATAAAGATCCGAGCGGGTTTGCACGTTTCCATTGGAACTTTCTGCGATTTTCCGGCTTGAGCGATTCGGGAAGAATAAAAAATCCGTAGAGCCAATTCAGCAATGATAATCCTGCTGCAGCAAAAAACGGAATGCGCGGACCAAAGTGTGCGAGCGCTCCACCGAGTGCGGGGCCTGCAATGAAACCCAATCCGAAAGCGGCGCCAATGATCCCGAAATTCTGTGCGCGTTTTTCCGGCGGACTTATATCGGCGATGTACGCTCCGGCAACGGTGAAACTCGCGCCGGTAATTCCTGCAATGAGCCGGCCGATAAAAAGTACGACGATCGTTTTCGCAAAACCGAGAATGAGATAATCTATTCCGAATCCGAAAAGCGAAATGAGCAAAACTGTTCTTCTTCCGAAACGATCGCTCAGCGCACCCAGCACGGGAGAAAAGAAAAACTGCATGAAAGCATAAATGAACCCCATGCGCCCGCCTATGACGGTGGCGTGCTCCAGCGTGCAATGCGCCATTCCCATGATCAGTTTCGGCAAAACGGGAATGATAATTCCGATTCCCATTACGTCAACAAAAAGTGTGATGAAAATAAAAAGGAGCGCTCTCTTGTTTGTTTTTTCAGTCATGGCGCGAAAATAAATCGTATGCACATTGGAAACACTAGTGCTAAACCCGGGAGTAGAAAATCAGCGATTGAATTCACCGAAGCGATTTCGGATAAAGAAGGAAATATTTTTTCACGGGTTGCGAGAGAACAGAGATGTTGAACAGGTCGGCTGCTTCGGCAATATCCATTATTGTTCCGTTCTTGAAAAGCACGTTGATGCGGATGTTATCGCTCGAGTAAGCATTATTCTGAACGGCGCCGGTAAAAACGTAATAGGGGATCTCTTCTTTTTTCAAACCGAATTTCTGCGCTGCTTTTTTACGAAGCTGATCCACGTATCCTCCGGCAAAAGCTTTGTTCTGTAATTCCACTGCGAATAATTCCCGGTTCACCAGATTTTTGCAGAGGAAAGAAAGAATTTTGTCGTTGTGGCCGGCCCACACTTTCACACTCGTGAGAATGTCGTAATCGTCGAGCTTCGCGAATTCATCGAGAATTTCCGGTTTACTGAGAAAAGCGCTTTTCGAAAATTTGTGATAAAGAAAAAGTTTTAACGGTGGTGTGCAAAAAAGTTCTTCATTATTTTCCGCCAGTTTTTTTGCGCGTTTGAGAATATTCACCAATAAATGTTCGGCACTGAGCACCGTTTTGTGAAGATAAACCTGCCAGTACATCAGCCGTCGCGCTACGAGAAAATTCTCGATGGAATAAATTCCTTTGTCTTCCACCACGAGTTCATCATTCACCACATTGAAAATTTTCACGATGCGGTCACTGCTCACGATGCCTTCCGAAACGCCGGTGAAAAAACTATCGCGGCTTAAATAATCGAGGCGATCGAGATCGAGTTGAGAAGAAACCAACTGGTGAAGAAATTTCTTTTTGTATTTGTTGTGGAAGATTTTTATGGCCAGACTGAGTTGTCCGCTGAATTCAACATTAAGCCGATCCATGAAAATTGCAGAGAGATCTTCATGCGTGATGTTGTGAACTATAGAACTTTCAAGTGCGTGAGAAAAAGGCCCGTGGCCAATGTCGTGCAAAAGGATCGCGATGGTTGCTCCTTCTGCTTCTTCATTGGTAATTTCATGTCCTTTTGAACGGATCACATCGATCGCTTCCTGCATAAGATGCATGGCGCCCATCGCGTGATGAAAACGTGAATGATTCGCTCCGGGATAAACAAGATTCGTCAAACCCAATTGGCGGATGCGGCGCAAACGCTGGAAGTAAGGATGATCGATCAATTTAAAAACCAACTCCGACGGAACAGTGATGAATCCGTAAACGGGATCGTTGAATATTTTTCGTTTGACGGGCGTCATTTTGTGTAAAGGTAAAATAACCGCGGTGACAAATAGAATTACCCCGCACTTCAGTGCGGGGGTTTTACAGCAATTCACAAACCGGGCTTTAGCCCTGAACCGGGAACTGGTATGCTTTCATAAACTGATCGTATTCTTCTGCAAAAGTTTTTTTTCGATGATGTTCTTCCTGTCCATCAATGTAGTTCTTCACAGTTTCCACAACTGATTCGCTAACTGAAATTGCAAAATAGTCATCAGCCCATTCGAATTTTTCTCTCGTAATCTTATTCTTGTTGATCCAGGCAGCAGATTCTCCCTTGATCAGTTGCATCACTTTTGAGATGGGCACATCTGCATTCAAAGAAAACAAACAATGCATGTGGTCGTGATAACCATTTATTCTGCTAATGAAAATATTTTTTGTTCTGGCATTCTCACGGACATGGTTGATGACTTCTGCCCTGATTTCTTTTGTCAAAAAAGGATAGCGGTTTTTTGTTCCCCACACTGCGTGGATCCAGACTTTTACGTATGCCATAATTTGCTTCAGGGCTAAAGCCCGTTTAATTCTATTCGCTCACAACCGCCGGCTAAAGCCGGCCGGTTAATTTTTTCCGATTTCCTGCCCGCCGCTGACTGGGAATTGGAAATCTGAAATCGGCAATTATTATATCGTTGTTTTAATATTCAACTCCTTCAACTGTTTCTCATCAATAACACTCGGCGAATCGATCATCACATCTCTTCCGGAATTATTTTTCGGGAAGGCAATAAAATCGCGAATGGAATCTGCTCCGCCGAAAAGTGAACAGAGGCGATCAAATCCAAAAGCAATTCCTCCGTGCGGTGGTGCGCCGTATTCGAAAGCATTCATCAAAAATCCGAATTGTGATTGCGCTTCTTCCTTTGTAAATCCGAGCAGGTCGAACATTTTTGATTGTAATGTTTTATCGAAAATGCGAATGGAACCTCCGCCGACTTCCACCCCGTTAATGACCATGTCGTACGCATTCGCGCGCACACTTCCCGGATCACTTTCCAATTTCGAAATATCTTCCGGCAATGGAGAAGTGAACGGATGATGCATCGCGAAAAAACGTTTTTCTTCTTCGTTGTATTCGAGCAACGGAAAATCAACTACCCAAAGACAGGAAAATTTATTTTTATCACGTAATCCCAATCGTGTTCCCATTTCGAGGCGCAATTCAGAAAGAGCTTTGCGCGTTTTATCTTTTCCTCCCGCCATCAACAAAATCAGATCGCCTTTTTCCGCATGGAAAGCGCTCATCCATTTTTTCAAATCTTCTTCATTGTAGAATTTATCAACGGAAGATTTTATGGTGCCGTCCTCATTGCATCGCGCATAAATTAATCCAGTTGCGCCAATCTGCGGACGTTTTACAAATTCGGTGAGTTCATCGAGTTGTTTGCGCGTATAATTCGCACAACCTTTTGCGCAAATTCCCACCACCAATTCCGCGTCATCAAAAACCTTGAAATTTTTCCCTTTCACAATTTCATTCATCTCCACAAATTTCATTTCGAAACGCGTATCCGGTTTATCGTTGCCATAATATTTTGCAGCGTCGGCATAACTCATGTGCGGCAATTTTCCAATGTCAACTTCTTTTATTTTTTTGAAAAGATGGCGCACCATTCCTTCGAAAGTTTCGAGCACATCTGCACGCTCCACGAAACTCATTTCACAATCAATCTGCGTGAATTCCGGCTGACGATCGGCACGAAGATCTTCATCACGAAAACATTTTACGATCTGATAGTAGCGGTCGAAGCCAGCCACCATCAGAAGTTGTTTAAATGTCTGCGGCGATTGCGGCAACGCATAAAATTGACCGGGATTCATTCTCGAAGGAACTACAAAATCGCGCGCACCTTCGGGAGTGGATTTGATGAGCACCGGTGTTTCCACTTCTATAAAATTTTGCGCATTGAGAAATGTTCTTGTTTCCTGCGCCACATGATGACGGAGAAATAAATTTTCTCTCACCGGATTTCTGCGCAGATCGAGATAACGGAATTTCATCCGCAGATCGTCGCCGCCATCGGTTTCGTCTTCAATGGTGAAAGGAGGAGTTTTTGCTGCATTCAGAATTTTTATTTCATTCGCCACAATTTCAATATCACCGGTTGCTATTTTCGGATTTTTATTTTCACGCTCGCGCACAGCGCCCCTCACGCACACCACATATTCGCGCCCGAGCTTACGCGCCTGTTCGCAGAGATCCGAATTCGAATTCATGTTGAATGCGAGTTGCGTAATTCCATAACGATCGCGGAGATCGATGAAGGTGAGTCCGCCGAAATCGCGCGAGGTTTGTATCCAGCCGCAGAGTGTGGTATTTTTTCCGGCGTCGGAGATGCGTAATTCGCCGCATGTGTGAGTGCGTAGCATTGAAAATGAATTGGAGAGCGAAAATAGGGAAAAGTTAGTGGTTATTGGTTAATGTTTATTGGGCTTTTGAATTCAGAATCCGTGTACTCTTTGAGCAAAATCAGTTCACCTTTTCAAGTGAGGAATATTGCCACAGATTGCGCAGATTCGCACTGATTTTTTTCAGTCATACAGTTGCAAGCCGAACAAATTACAAGTGATGAAGAGAATAAAATGTGATGGAGTTGCGTTCCTGAAATTTCTACCTCGTAAATTCCACCTGGTCGAGATAGGTTGCATCTTCTCCTTTGGGAATTGTTTTCAGCTGGATCAGATTATCATTCTTGTACAGTGCGGTGATCTTTGCCGCAGGAGTGCCGGAATAAAAAACGGTATCGTGGCGGCACTCATACATTCCTTTTGAAAAATCCATGGCTTCGAGATCGCCAACGCGCGCGCCTTCGTTGTGCACCCACACACGCGAAGTGATGTAAGGAACATCAACTGTGGAGGAGCAGGACGCAAGAAAAAAAACAGTGCAGGAGAAAATGAAAAAACGCATTTTCAAATATAGTTGAACCTTTCTTTAAAAACGCATTTCCCGAATGAAAAATTATGTGCTGCTACTTCACACGATAAAATTCGAGCGTTTGTCCAATCCATTCGAAAAGATAATATCCTTTCACGGTTAATTTATCCGGCCCGGCCATCCACACCACGGAATCAAAAGTATGGCCTGTATTTGAATCGTAAATTTTTCCGTTTATCCATCGATCCTCTTCTGCGCTATAGGTGAGTCCGCTCAGCACCTGGAGTCCGAGAACTTTACGATTTCTCAGAGTAGAATCCGGATTTTCTGTGTCGGTGCATTTGTCCATCGGCGCTTTGTATCCATGATCATCAAACCAGGTGATCTTCGCACGGAATTCTCCATTCTCCTTGTACACGTGAACTTTCAGGTTATTTTCTACCGTCATCCAATCGCCGAGAATCGCATCCGGATTTCCTCCTGTGTTGAAAGAGGCGAGAAGCGGAAAGATTGCGATGGCAAGAACTGTAACTATCGTTTTCATCCGGTAATTTTTTTAAATATACGTATGCAATTTTCATTTGACTGCGAATGGCATCACATTTAACATTATTAAGCGAATAATGATGAACAACAAACTCCTTCTATATTCGTAGAATGGAACTGAGTATTTTTTCCGATGATCATTGGGGCGAATGCATTTTACCACTGTTTTCATTTATTGCTGAATGATCGCAGTCCACGCGATAGTCGGTTGACAACCGAAAAAATACAGTTATTATTATCCCCGTAAATCATCAGTTAAACTGATAGATTACGGGGATTTTTATTACCTTTGTTTTTATGATCACGAGAGCTATTGAAGCGTATGTGGAAAAACTCCGGAAGCAATTTCCGGCTGTTGCACTATTGGGGCCACGGCAATGCGGCAAGACCACCATCGCGAAAAACATCAAACAGAAGATGGGAGATAAAGCTATTTACTTCGACCTGGAAAGCCCGGCTGACAACCGGAAGCTGGAAGACCCGGAATTATTTCTGCTGAACACTTCGGCCCGGCTCATTATTCTCGATGAGATTCAGCGCAGGCCGGAACTATTTGCCATACTGCGATCGGTTATCGACCGCAAGCGTACCAATGGCAGGTTTCTTATTCTTGGTTCTGCGACGCCGGAACTGGTAGCAGGTGCATCGGAATCGCTTGCGGGCAGGATCTATTATCTCGACGCGCATCCCTTCTCATTACCCGAGATACGTGATCACCGCAATGCCCCGAAGCACTGGTTCCGTGGTGGATTTCCCGGCGCGTTTCTTGCGCGTGGTGAAGATGAATTTCATAATTGGATGACGACTTTTACGCGAACATTCATCGAGCGTGATCTCAACCAATTGTTCGGTACATCATTTTCTACGCAGGTTATGTCGCGGCTGTGGCGGATGATCGCACATGCGCACGGGCAACTGTGGAATGCAAACTCATTTGCAAAAGGGCTTGACATCAGTCCGACCACCGTGAACAGGTATGTGGATCACCTCGAGGGCGCTTACATCGTGCGGCGCCTGCATCCTTATTATTTCAATTCCAGAAAACGTCTCACGAAGAGTCCGAAGATTTATATTCGCGACAGCGGCATCCTGCATTTTCTGGCGGGCATCACCGATCAGGACATACTGCATCAGCATCCTATCGTGGGACATTCATGGGAAGGTTATGTGATCGAAGAAATTTGCCGGAAGCTGGGAAGCAATATGATGCCGTACTTTTACAGAACACATGACGGAGGAGAGATTGATCTCGTACTCGTGAAAGGAATAAAACCCGTAGCGTGCATTGAAATCAAGTACAGTTCATCTCCATCGAAAACAAAAAGCATGACCGAAGGCATCAAGGATCTGCGCACCACGCACAATTTCATCATCATTCCCGGAAACGATGCAACGTGGAAAATGAGTGAGCGTGTTCTTGTCTGCAACCTGCAGGAATTTCTCGACCGTTACCTGCCCGCACTGATGAAATAAATTATCCCCGTAATGTATCATTCAAACTGATATATTACGGGGATAATAAAATTACATAAATTCAACTTTTCCCTATGGAACTCTCCGTTTTTTCCGATGATCATTATATGCGCGAGGCCTTGAAAGAAGCGCAGAAAGCTTTTGATGCGGATGAAGTTCCCGTTGGTGCCGTCGTGGTTTGTGAAGGAAGAATCATTGCGCGCGCGCATAATCTCACCGAACGGTTGACCGATGTAACTGCGCATGCCGAGATGCAGGCGATAACTGCTGCGGCAAATTTTATCGGCGGAAAATATCTCGATGAGTGTACGATCTATGTTACGCTCGAGCCCTGCGTGATGTGCGCGGGTGCGCTCCAATGGTCGCAGGTGAAAAAAATTGTTTTCGGTGCGCGCGATCCTAAAAGAGGTTATCTCCGGCTTGAAAAAAATATTCTGCATCCGAAAACCGAAGTGGTAAGCGGTTTGCTCGAAGAAGAAAGTTCTCAATTACTGAAAACATTTTTCCAGAAGAAAAGAGAGTGATGAAAAAGAATCTTGCCCCTCTTTTCTTTTTTCTTCTTTGCGGGATGATGAACGCTCATCCCATGGCGATCAGTTTCAATGAGATGATCAAACAATCGAAAACGATCTGCATCGCGAAATTCCTTGATGAATATAATTATGAATCTTTAGCATACAACATCGGAGTGGAAGAAGTGCTGAAGGGAAAACAGGATACCGGGAAATTATCAGTTACAAAAGCATACGGAACACCCCAATTGAAAAAAGGTGAGCGCTTCATCGCATTCATCAATGAAAGCGGCGCACTCGAATGGGGCGGAACAGCGGACGATCCTGAAAAAGATCTGATTCAACTGCAAGGTTATTATGATTACAATGCGTACTTCGTTTCGCCCGGCGGATTGACATTAGTACAACTGAAACAATATCTCGCTGAAAATAAATTCACAGGAGAACTGAATGCCGATCTTGAATTTTTCGATTACGAAAAACAAGTCTTCGAAAAATCACAGACTTCTTTTCATTGCACATTCACGTATGATGATTCGGATAAAGAAACGTACGATTTGAAATCGACCGGGCTTACGGTAGTAGATTTCAAAGGCAAACCTGAATTCAGTTATGATGGAAGCGGAATTCAGATCTCGTATGAAGAGAATATGGTCCGGCCGCTGCAGTTTGATGGGATAGTTGATTCTATAGGAAGTGGCGGTCATTATTTTCATTGTCAGGTTTCGGTGAGCGAACCGGAAAATCTGGACATGAAAATGTTTTACGAATATGTTGCGCATCCGGAATATGGACCCTTGTGGTATGAGCTTCAAGTCACATTAGAAGACAGCACAAAATACACGATCGTCGAAGACATAGAAATGGGAAGGATCGGTTACATCATTTACGGGAAAGATTCCATTGAATGCAATGCTGGTGGCGGACCGTCGAGAACTGACACCTCCTATTATATTTTTGGTGGTTATGATGATCCGCTGATCCGCATCAGTCTCGACTGCTTACCACAGAACGATCCGCGCTTCAAGGATTATACAGGAGAAAGTGATCTCTATCTTATTCCCGCGCTTCGAATGACAAATTACACGGGAAGATTCTACGTACGTGAAAAAAATGGTTTGATGTTCAAGGGGAATTGTACGATCTCGCTGAAGGCAATTCATTTCGGGAAGAATGAAAACTGGAAAGGAAAGTGATTTCCTGGTTAATCCACGATCAAAAATCTATAATCAAAATTTATGATCGCACCACCGCTCCCAATTTCTCCGAATACATTTTCGTCAGCTTCTCCATGATCTTTTCTATCTGTCCATCGGTGAGCGTTGCACTTTCATC
This sequence comes from Bacteroidota bacterium, assembly GCA_016194975.1. Lineage (NCBI taxonomy): Bacteria > Pseudomonadati > Bacteroidota > Bacteroidota bacterium. The sequence continues at coordinate 345,492 of JACQAM010000008.1, read as the reverse complement.
CTGCAGAATAAAACTCACTGCATACGATTTTTTATCGGCCCCTATTTTTTCTCCTTCGTACACATCGAACAGATTCACTTCACGCAAAAGAATTTTTTCTGTCTGCCAGGCGATCTCTTCTATTTCACCGTAAGAAACTTTTTTGTCAATGACCAATGCGAGATCCCTGCGCACAGAAGGGAATTTGGGCACCTCGGTAAAATGAATGGGTTTGGCGGAAGCAACGAGAGAAAGAACTGCATCCCAGTCAAAATCGGCGTACCACACTTCGCCGGCAACGTCGAGCGCTTTAGTGACAGACTGCGCAACTTTTCCGAAACGAGCTACTTCCTTTTTGCGGACAACAACCGACATCGCTTCAGAAAACTCCGGCGCATCAATGGAAGAATATTTTCCATCATTAAATCCAAGACAATCCAAAACAGATCGTACTCCGGATTTCAGATCAAAAAAATCTGCTTGCTCACTTTTTACATTCCAGCTTTCGACAGATTTTTTTCCGGTAATGAAAATCGAAAGTCGCTGTAATTCGAGGTATGGCCATTGTATTTTGGAATCCGGATTTTCGATTTTCGATTTTTCAGCTACCTTCCTCCTATAGATTTTTCCGGATTCAAAAAGGCGCAGATCGGAATTTTTTCTTTTCTGGTTGTAGGCGATCGTTTCAAGTCCGCCGAATAAAAGCGACCGACGGAGAATGCCAAGATCTGAACTCAGCGGGTTGAGAATGGTTACGTGCTGTTCTTTATTTGTGGACAACAGATCATAGTACGCTGCTTTTGTCAATGAATTATTCAGAATTTCCAGAAATCCATTCGCAGCGAGATGTTCTGCAACTCTATCATTTATTTTTTCCGGATCGGGTTTCGGTGCAAAGGAAAGTGACGCACGCAGAAAATCGGGGAATGGAATGTTGTTGTAGCCATAAATGCGCAGCACTTCTTCCACCACATCCGCATCGCGTGTCACATCTACTTTGAACGCGGGAACAGAAAGCAGCAAAGCATCTTTTCCTTCGGTAGAAATTTCGATGCCGAGTGCAAGAATTATTTTTTTCACAATGACATGATCGATCACTTTTCCAATGAGCATTTCACATTTTGAAAAGGTGAATGCTATTTCTTTCGGCTGCACTTTAACGGGATAACTATCGACCAGTGCTGAAGAAATATTTCCATCGGCCGTTTCCCCGAGGAGAAATGCAGCGCGCTGCAATGCGAAGATCGTCATCTCCGGATCGGTTCCTCTTTCAAACCGGAAAGAAGAATCTGTTTTCAGTGCATGAAGTTTTGATGTCTTACGGATGTGAACCGATTCGAAACACGCGCTCTCGAGAAAAATATTTTTAGTTTTTTCTGTCACGCCCGAATGAAGTCCGCCGAAAACGCCGGCCATGCACATTGGTTTTTCCGCATCACAGATCATGAGATCATTCGCCGATAATTTTCTTTCCACGCCATCGAGCGTAACAAATTTTGTTCCTGCTGCAACTTTCTGCACAATCACTTTTTTTCCTGCAATAGTATCCGCATCGAATGCGTGCAACGGTTGACCGAGTTCATGTAAAACATAATTCGTCACATCCACCACGTTGTTGATCGGGCGCACCCCTATTGCGCGCAGGCGGTTCTGCATCCAGTCGGGCGAAGCTTTCACTTCTATTCCTGAAATACAGATTCCCGAATAGCGAATGCAGGCATCCGGATTTTTCAGTTCGACAGAAATTTTTGAAGCGGGAAGATCTTCTGCAATATTTTCGGAAGAAGGAAGTTGTGGAGCTACATGTTCAGCGAACGGATCGTCCTGTAATTTTTTTGCAAGGATCGCCGCAGCAAGATCGCGTGCAACACCAAAATGAGAAGCTGCATCGGCACGATTGGGAGTGAGTCCGATCTCGAAAACAAAATCGGAAGCGACTCCGAAAAATTCTGCTGCAGGAGTTCCGGTTTTCGCTTTTGCATCGAGTACCAGTATTCCATCATGCGATTCGCCCAGCCCGATTTCATCTTCGGCGCAGATCATTCCTTCTGAGTTTTCTCCGCGGATCTTTGATTTTTTTATTTCGAAAGGTTCGCCATTCACCGGGTGAACCGTTGTTCCCACAGTTGCAACCACTACTTTTTGTCCGGCTTCCACATTCGGCGCACCACACACAATGGAAAGCAATTCATTTCCTCCCACATCCACTTTTGTCAATGAAAGTTTATCGGCATTCGGATGTTTTATTTTTTCTTTCACTTCACCGATCACAAGTCCTTTCAATCCACCCTTAATTGTTTCTGCTTCTTCCATACTTTCCACTTCGAGCCCGCAATTCGTAAGCAAAGCTGCGATCTCGTTCGGTGGAAGATCGGTGGTGATGTATTCTTTGAGCCAGTTGAGAGAAATTTTCATAGCAGAAAAATGAGAGGTAAAATTAGGAATTCCCTGCTTTGTAATCTGTATTTTCTAAATTTATAGTATGCAAAAATGGATCGGGTTTGTGTTCCCCCTTTTTTTATATGCAATTATTTCATCCTGCAACATGGAAAAACGCCTCTACCGCAATGGATGGTACATGGAAAACAGGAAGGAGAAAGATCATTCGGTCGCAGTGTTGAATTCAATTTCATTGGTGAAAACTTTTTCTGAAACTAAAATTAAACCGAAAGATAGTATTGAAAAAAAACAAACGATCGCGCCACAAATAAAACGGACCATCGATTCTGCACGTGTGCTCCAACGAATGCTGAGAGATACGGTGGTGAAGAAATTGTACAGCAATCCGAATGGACGCATGACTTACGATGAAGCGAAAGGGCGAATGACGAAGGAGGGATGCACACCGGATACGATGGCCGATGTCACTTACTATCTCGGTATTGCTTCCTGTGTGCTGGTGATCAGCGGAGGAGGATTCTTTTTCGCGATCATCACGCTGATCGTTGCTTTTTTTGCAAAGCGATCACTCATCAGGAAAAAGAGCGATTGCATTGAGGAAAATCTTGCGATCATCAACGACGGGAAACGCCTTGCATTACTGGCGTTGGTTGTATCCATCGGATTGTTAGTGATCAGTTTTCTTCTTTTTCTCGCTCTCCTGAGAGCATTTGGCTTCTGATCAATGAATAAATTCCGGTTATGAATTCACAACAATCTTTTTTTGAAAATTGAAACGGTACAAAATTTGCATGTTGTTATCCTGTACAATTAAAACTTAATTCTCATGAAATATTTTACACTCCTTTTTATTCCGGTTCTCTTTTTGTTTTCTTCCTGCAATATGGAAAAGCGCGTTTACCGCAACGGATGGTACAAGGAAAATCATCATGACGTTCACCAGTACTCCACAACTCTTGCCAGTACTACCGCGGATGAGAATTCGGCTGCAGTTGTATCTACTGGGATTCTGAAACCTGTGGCGCTCCAACAAAAAGATTCTGCACTTGTACTATCAAAAGATTCTTCCGCTGTAAAAGAAAAACTTACCGTTGCCTCTGTTTACAAGAGAGCGGAGAAAAAAATTACCGGCGATGATGATCCGAAGAAGAAAAAGATGACCTATGGTGAAGCGAAAAAATCGATGGCCGAAAAAGGATGCAAAGCCGACCCGCTTGTCACAACAGTTTACTGGATGGCGTGGGGATCGGTTGCTTCTGTATGGTTCGGTTTCGGGCTTCTGCTCTGCATCGCAACCTTAATTCTTTGCATTTTCGCTGACGATAATGCGGCGGCGAGCGGAAACTGTGCAGATGAGAATCTTGCCATTGTTGAAGATGCAAGACACATCTGCATTCTTACGCTGATATGGACACTCATTATTTTTGCTCTCGTGTTGCTGCTGGTTCTCGGCATAGTTGCTATCGCAGCAGCCAATGGGGCAATTTAACAGGTCAGGAAAATAAAACTGCGAGAGAAAATATTTATTCAGGTTCAAATATTTCAAGCTGAAGATTGTCAATAAAAACTGTTTTGCCATTTACATTCCACACGAAGGCATTGAGATAGTCGTCGCGGTGCAAAATAAATGTAGGTGTGTAATCGACGATTACGTGCGACCATGTTCCGGGTTTTGCCAAGGCAGTATCAATGGAAATTCCGCTGTAATTATAATCCTGTCCACGGTGGCCGTGTAAAGTAACAATGGTATTTATTTGGTCATTCACGAGGTCATATCCGGCAGGTAAAAAAATATCGTAACTGAAACGTGCGCGGAAATATCTGCAACTGGTGATCTCTTCTACCGGTTTGCTGAATGAGATGGAATAATTACTGCTGCTGTTCATCACCTCTGATCTTTTACCGGAAAAACCAAACGTATCGCAGACAAACCATTTCTTTTCACCGGTTGAATTATCAAAATCTTCGCGGAATACTATTTTCTTTTTGTAAAACTGCTCCGTTCCTTTCAGCGGTGGAAGAGCGCTGCAGTTTGTTTCCAGCAATTTTTTCCATTGGGGATCAACGGATGTCCGTGCGAAAACTTTCCAATAATATTTTTCCGACATGAATTCAGGATCAATGATGCCTGCATGCGCCTGCCAGCACTGGAATTGATTCAACACGACCAGAAAAAAAAGGATCGCCGCCGAAATTATTTTCCGGATGCGGGTGGCTGAAAAATCACGAATGAGAAATCCGAGTGGCAACGCCATGAGTCCGTATGATTGCACGAACGGCCGCTGACCGAAAGATCCGCCGTACCACCAGCATTCCCAGCTGGAGATGATCCATGCGTTGAGAATGAAAAAAAACAGGAGCGGAAAAAAATAGCTCCTGTTGCTCTTCCACATCCACAACAAACCTGCAATTGAGAATACCATAAGAGGTGTGTACAACAACCATCCTTTTTTGTAACTGAAAAATACTTCCATGACGAAAGGCCTTGTGAAATCAAATCCTTCGACGTGGTTGTAGGAAAACCAGTTTCCGGTGGTATATTTCCAGTAAAACAACTGCAACGACCCAACAGCTATCATGGAAATTATCAGCAACGCTACATGAATTATTTTCCGTGACAACAATTTAATTTTATCTTTCAGTGAACCCCATCCGTACACATTCCACAGTATGGGGATGGCCAGCCATACGATCTCAGAAGGGCGAATGATGGTAATTAAACCTGCATTCATCCCGATAAAAAGCGCTGTTCTCCAATGAGGATGCTCATGCCAGGAAATCGTAAGTAAAATTAAAAGCAGGTCGAGTGTAAAAAGATAATTATGCGTGAGTAAGCTATCTATTGTGGTATAATAAAAAAGATTCGTTCCCATCGCTATCAAAAACATAAGGAGTGCAGAAAAACGATCGGGAAAAAATTTCAGCAATAATTTCCGCAACAACCACATACCAAGAATAGAATACAGCAGCCCGGAAAAGATCATCGCCCATTGGTAGGGAGGAGAAAATCCATCCGGCGCATACGAGAATATTTTCGCACAACCGTGTCCCACAAGAAATGCAGGAAGATTGCAGATGGCTATTCCCATCGGGAAAACATTTACAAGCCGGTTTTTTTTCCCGGGAACTGCCTGGTAAAAAGAATTATTCCGCTGGTATTTTTTGTTGATGTGATCGAGCCATTCGCGATCTTCCAGGCCGGGGTCATGATGAATAACAATTGACGGAAGATAGAGGTAGTAACCCAGATTATCCCAGTCGAGCGCATACGAATCGCGGATGTAAAGTTCTTCTGCATTCACATGTTTCAACTTCGCGCCAACTGTGATAAAAGAAATAAGAATAAACGTGGCAAAAGAAAGACGCGACAGAAAAAATGATTTCATTACAATCAAAATTAGGTGAAATGATCGCGGTGGCAAAACTCAAATATCAAATCCAAAAATTAAATCTTTAAATCCGATTGATCTGTAATCTGCATTCTCTGTATTAATCCGTAATCCTCCCCCCGTTAAATTCCAAAATGTAAATTTCCCAAGTGACCTTCCTTCCTGTATATTTGCGGCTCACGATGAATAACGATTTCCGCAAACTCAATACCCGCATTGGCTGGGGAGTTTTTTTTCTTTCCGCAATTGTTTACCTCAAATGTATAGAGCCCACCGCCAGTTTCTGGGATTGCGGGGAATACATTGCCTGTTCACATGGAATTGAAACAGGGCATCCGCCGGGTGCGCCGCTCTTCCTGCTCATCGCAAAATTCTTTTCACTTTTCTCTTTTGGAAAAAAAGAACTCGTTGCGCCGCTCATCAACGGCATGAGTGCGATCGCGAGTGCGTTCACTATTTTATTTCTCTTCTGGAGCATTACGCATCTCGCAAAAAAAATAATGCTGAAGAGCGACGAAGATCGAGCTTCCAATAAAAAATGGATCGTTCTCATTGCCGGTATCATTGGCGCACTCTCCTACGCTTTCACCGATTCGTTCTGGTTCTCCGCGGAAGAAGGAGAAGTGTACGCACTCTCCTCTTTTTTTACGGCAATAGTTTTCTGGGCGATGCTCAAATGGGAAGAGCAGGCCGATGATTCGCATTCGAAGCGCTGGCTCATTTTCATTGCATACATGATCGGGCTCTCGGTGGGTGTTCACCTGCTGAATCTTCTTACGATCCCCGCTCTTGTTTTCATTTATTATTTCCGGCGTGCAGAAAAAATAAAAATCAGTCATCTTCTTGTTGTATCAGTGATCGCCGTGGTACTTCTCGGTTTTGTGCAGGATATGCTTATTCCGGGCGTCATCGATCTCGCAGGAAAAACAGAATTGCTGTTCGTGAATAAATTTCATTTCCGTTTTAACTCCGGTACTTATTTTTATTTTTCTTTTCTTGTTCTTTTCATTGGCGCGGGAATTTATCTCACACGAAGGAAAATATATTTCCCTTTCTTTATTCTTTTCGGCCTCACCGGAATTTCATTGGTGATGTACGGACTCTACCAGGCATTTTTTGCTCACGCGCCTTTGGCAGCAGTGATGAGAAACAGCACACTCGGACTCATCTCGCTCGCGTGCATTGTTCTCTCCACGGAAAAACAAGTGCATCGCCTGAACACGGTGTTCTGGTGTTTTGCGATGTTGCTCATTGGCTACAGTTCATTTTTTGTACTTGCAATACGCGCGCAGGCAGGAACGCCGATCAATGAGGATGCGCCGAAAAATTCTATTTCCATGCTTTCTTATCTCAACCGCGAACAATATGGCGACTGGCCGCTGATGTACGGGCCTTATTATAATTCTCCGCTCGATGCAAATCACCCCACTCTTGATGGTGATCCGACGTACGTGAGAAGTGATGCCGCAAAAAAATATATTGTGAGTAACACAAAAACAGGAACGGTTGAGAATTATGATTCGCGCGGCTGCACACTTTTTCCACGCATGTACAGTTCCGGCTATACCGAAGGATATAAATCATGGGTGAACATCAAAGGATATCCCGTGGAATTCAAAAGAAAATCGGGATCGACCGTTACTATTTCCATTCCGACGTTCGGGGAAAATTTCCAGTACTTCATCACGTACCAGTGCGGGTGGATGTATGCTCGTTACTTCGCGTGGAATTTCATTGGCAGGCAGAATGATCTTCTCGGTTACGGAAATGAATCGGAGGGAAATGTACTCACCGGTTTTCCAGTGCTGGATGACATGCGCCTCGGCGATCAGAAACTTATTCCCGATTTTCAGAAAAAAAATAAATCGAGAAATAAATATTTCGGAATTCCGCTGCTGCTCGGGATTTTCGGATTTTTCTGGCACCTGAAAAATTCGAAACGCGATACGCTCGTGATTACTTTGCTTTTTCTTTTCACCGGGCTCGCCATTGTCTTTTACCTAAACCAGACTCCGTGGCAACCGCGCGAGCGCGACTACGCCTACGTGGGATCCTTCTATGCATTTGCCGTGTGGATAGGATTCGGTTTTATTTCTTTCTATGAATTTTTCCTCACAAAACTCGCTGTGAAAACTTCACTTATCGCTGCAGTTGTGGTGAGCGCTTTATCGCCCATTATTCTTTTCACTCAGAATATAGATGATCATAACCGCTCGGGAAGAACTGTCGCTGTTGACCTCGCAACAAATTTTTTGAATTCCTGCGAGAAGAATGCGATCCTTTTCACTTACGCCGACAACGATACGTTTCCGCTCTGGTACGCGCAGGAAGTGCTGGGTGTGCGCAGAGATGTGCGCATTGTTTGTCTCAATCTTTTCCGGAGCGACTGGTACATTGACCAGATGAAACAGAAAAATTACACTTCAGACCCGCTGCCCATCACGCTTACGCACTGGCAATACCGCGAAGGCATGCTCGATTACCTGAATGTGTTCAATGATGTGACCGACACGATGGATCTGAATTACGTGGTGAATTTTCTGAAGAGCGATAAGTTCGATGACAAATACATCAGCAGTTCCGGTGATACGCTGAATTATATTGCAGGAAGAAATATGAGTTTAGCAGTGAATAAAAAAAATATACTGGCGAAAGACGCGCATTTCTCATTGGGAGAACAGGATATTGCTGATACGATCTACTTCCGTTTGCGTGGTGATTATCTTTCGAAAGATCAGACGATGATCCTCGACATTCTTGCGCACAACGACTGGAAACGTCCTGTTTATTTTGCAGTGAATATGCCGGTGAGCAGTTATGACGGGCTTGATGATTACCTGCGTCTCGAAGGAATGGCTTATCGTCTCGTTCCACAAAAAAATAAAAGAGAAAGCGGAAGTCTCCAGCAGCGGCCACAGGTTCTGCTCGACAAAAGTTATAACATGGTGATGAATGATTTCCGTTTCGGCGGATTGCGCGATCCGAAAGTACTCGGTGATGAAACGGTGTCCCGGATGTTCAGCGACCCGGTGAGAACATGTTGCGCACAACTTGCCACAGCGCTGCTCGAAGCAGGAGAAAAAAAGAAAGCGCTCGATGTGGTAAGGAAATGCACTACTGAAATTCCTGCGAACCAGTCGCCACCGGATAACAACTGGATAGAAATGATAAATGTTGCGTGGAAAGCCGGTGATGGAAAACTGGCGACCGATCTTTCGAGGGTTGTGTTTGAGCACTACTACGCCACTGTGCGCTGGTTTATGACCATGCCCCGCGAACAACAAAGCTTAGAGGAGATGAAAGAATATCTTTTCGCCGTTACAGAAATGGCATCGGAAGCAGGTAACGAACAACTCACGGAAGAATTCCTGAATAAAATGCAGACAGCAGGAATTGAATTGCCGGCGCAGGATACCACTCAATAGTACCAAATACGAAAATTCTACTAAAAGTTACGAAATGCGAATGCTTGGTAGTGGCTCCGTTTGCTCTTTTCCGATTCAACTTCGCGCCTTGGCGCCTTCGCGGTTCCTAAACCATTTTTTTATTAAACCGCAAAGGCGCTAAGAATTTTCAAACTGACCCACTACCGAATGCTTACTAAATTAGTAATCTTGGGATTTTCGCACCCTTTGGTATTTCGTAACTTTTAGTAGAATTTTCGTATTTGGTACTACTCCTAAGAAATTCTTCCCCAATTCACACCTGCTCCATATTCCTTCTGCAATTCATGCAACAACATTTTATTTTCCGGTTTGGAAAGTTTCGGATCGTCATTTAAAATTTCCTGCGCGGACGTGCGCGCGTGTCGGAGAATGTCGGCGTCTTTTGCAATGTCGGCGAGGCGCAAACCGAGTTGCCCGCTCTGCATGGTTCCATCAAGATCACCGGGGCCGCGCAACTGAAGATCCACTTCCGCAATTTCAAATCCGTCGTTCGTACGCACCATCGTATCCATCCGCAGTTTTGTATCGCGACTTAATTTATTTCCCGTCATGAGAATGCAGAAAGATTGTTCTGCTCCTCTTCCCACTCTTCCGCGCAACTGGTGCAACTGCGAAAGTCCGAATCGTTCGGCGCTCTCGATCACCATCACCGATGCATTCGGAACATTCACGCCAACTTCTATCACTGTAGTCGCCACCATAATCTGCGTTTCTCCTTTTACAAAACGCTGCATCTCGTGTTCTTTGTCTTTCGGTTTCTGTCGCCCGTGTACGATGCTCACGCGATACTGCGGGAGCGGGAACGCGCGCGAAATACTTTCATAACCATCGAAGAGATCTTTGTAATCGAGTTTTTCACTTTCTTCAATGAGCGGATATACCATGTAAACTTGTCTTCCTTTGTCAATTTCTTCTTTGAGAAAACCAAAAACACGAAGACGATGTGCATCGTAATAATGAACAGTGCGGATGGGTTTTCTTCCCGGCGGCATTTCGTTGATCACGGAAGAATCGAGATCACCGTAAAGCGTCATAGCAAGTGTGCGCGGAATGGGAGTGGCAGTCATTACGAGAATATGCGGAGGTTCGGAATTTTTCTTCCACAACTTAGAACGCTGCTCTACACCGAAACGATGTTGTTCGTCAATGACCACGAGCCCCAGATTTTTAAATTGCACTTCATCTTCAATGAGCGCGTGCGTACCCACGAGTATATGCATATCACCCGCGCGCAGGCGTGTGTGAAGAATTTTTCTTTCCGATTGTTTCGTGTTACCCGTAAGGAGCGCCACATTCACCGGCATGTCTTTCAGTAATTCTTTCAGTGTTGCAAAATGCTGGTTTGCCAGAATTTCTGTCGGTGCCATAAGACACGACTGAAAATTATTATCATTTGCAATGAGCATGCACATGAGTGCGACTACGGTTTTTCCGCTGCCCACATCACCTTGCAACAAACGATTCATTTGTTTTCCGCTTCCGAGATCAGCGCGGATTTCTTTGATCACTTTTTTCTGCGCGTTTGTCAATGGAAACGGAAGATACTTTGAGAAAAAAATATTGAACTGTTCTCCTACTTTTCCGAAATTAAATCCTCTTACATTTTCCTGCCGCAGCATTTTCACGCGGAGCAATTTCATTTGTATGAGCAGGAATTCTTCGAATTTTATTCTTGCAGTAGTACGTTTGAGTGATTGCGCGTCTGAAGGAAAATGGATCTGTCTGAGCGTTTCTTCACGGTTCAGCATTTTCAGTTTTGAAACCAATGATGCAGGAAGTGTTTCATTTATTTTTCCCTCCATCATGGGCACGAGTACTTTCATCAGCTTCATGAAATATTTCGAGTCCACACCTTTCAGCTTCGATCTTTCTGTGGAGGAATACATCGGCTGCAACGCTCCTGCTTCACCTATCTTCACATCGAGTGGAGTCGAGACGTCAGGGTGCGCAATATTTATTTTCCCTTTGTAAACCGACGGCCTTCCGAAGACGATGTATTCTTTTCCCGGAATAAATTTTCCCTGCAGCCATTTCAATCCCTGGAACCACACGAGTTCTACGGTGCCTGTTTTATCGGTGAATTGAGCAATCATTCGTTTCGAATTCTTAACACCCACAATTTCACAATGAAGAATTTGCCCGCGCAATTGTACAAACTGAAGATCGGCGTTGATCTCGGCAGCGGAATAAAATTTTGTGCGGTCCACATAGCGATACGGGTACCAGCGAAGCAGATCGCCGAACGTGTGGATGTCGAATTCTGTTTTCAGAACTTTCGCGCGCTCGGGGCCTACGCCTTTTAAATATTCTACGGGTGTATCGGAGAAGGAAGAAGTCACATCGCAAATGTACAATGTACAATGTACGATTTACGATTTTGATTCTTTAAATCCCAGTGTGAAGTAATTCGCTCATTACTTTTCCCAGCAGTCTAAATCGCATATCAAATTGCACTTCGTAAATCGTAAATTGTACATTTACAAAGTGAATCCTTACTCCCGTTTTAAAAATTGGATCATCGGCGATGCACTTGCGTCCACGCAGGATCCTTTCGAAAAAGTGCGGATAGATGTGTTGTTCAGTTTCGCTTTGTTTTTTTTCTTCGCGAATCTTCCGTACGTGATCATCACTTTTTCGATGTCGCTGTTTCATCTCTGCGTCGGGCTTTTCTCGAGTCTCGCTTTGCTTTGCGTGATCATGGTAATGCGGATCGGTAAAACGATAAAGCCGGCAACTATTCTATACGTTTCTGTTCACTCCTTCTTGAATATTTTTCATTTGACGATCAACAATGGCGACATCAACGGGCAGGGAATGTTGTTCATGATTCTGATTATTATTTTCAGTTTTCTCATGCTCGACAGAATGTGGGGCTGGATCTTTACCTGTTTCATAGGAACGCTTTTGACTGTTGGCGCTTACAATGTGAGCCACAACCATTCTCTTTTTTTAGTTCCGGAAAAATATCATGACCCGGTCGTAACGCAGGGAATGACTTTCCTCATTCTTCTCCCGCTGCTGATCAACGCTTATCTCGCTTCCAAATTCGTGAAAGCGAAACAGTCTGCGGAAAAACAAATTCATGATCAGAAGATACAACTCGAAGTGAATAATAAAATTCTTGCGCTGAAAAATGAAGATGTGCTCTCAAGTATCGCCTACGCAAAAAAAATTCAGTACGCCGTTCTTCCCAATGAAGAAAATATTTACCGGAGCATTCCGCTTTCGTTCATTGTTTATCATCCACGCGATATTGTGAGCGGCGATTTTTTCTGGTTCCACGAAATTGACCGCGACAATTATATTCTCGCCTGCGCCGACTGCACCGGCCACGGAGTTCCGGGCGCATTCATGACGGTGATCGGCAGCAACGCATTAACGCAAATTATTACGGAGAACAGAATTACTTCGCCTTCAGAAATCCTTTCACAACTTGACGATCGTGTTACTTCAACACTGAAACAGGAACGCTCGCATTACGGGCTCATCCAGGACGGAATGGATATTTCTCTGGTGAAAGTGAATAAAGCAAAAAAAGAATTTGTGTTCACCAGCGCGAAACGTCCGGCAATTTTCATTCATGAAAATGAGATGCGTGAATTGAAAGGAAGCAAAAATTCCATTGGTGGATTACGTTCAGAAAAAAAATCATTCCGGGAGATCACCGTTTCTTACGAAGAAGATGACATGCTTTACCTTTTTACCGATGGCGTTGTCGACCAGTTCGGCGGGCCTTCGAATAAAAAATTCACTTCGAAACGACTGAGAGAATTATTGATGAATGTTCATGCTCTCCCTGTTGCAGAACAAAAAACAAAGATCAGCGCCATTATTGAAGAATGGAAAAACAATAATGAACAAACAGATGATGTGTGTTTGATCGGAATTCGCTTCTGATAATTTTTCCACATCGGGGGATAACCCGTCATTTCTCTTCGACAACCTGCCTGTCATTGGAAAATTAATTAAACGAATGCGATTCGCATTACATAATTTTATCAGAACCAATTTCCTCCCACTATGAAAAAATTTACCCCATTTATTTTTGTCACTGTATTTGTACTCTCGTTGTGGTGCTGCAAAAATGAAATGCCGCTGAGATCGCACAACGCGGTGAATAACGGTTCCCCCATCCCGGATTACAATTATGACAAAAGCAGAACTTCCCCTCCGGAAAATTATTCGACAGGAAATTCTTCGGATAAAAAAACTTCGGCAGAGACTACGCCTTCTTCTTCGCCTCAAAAAAATATTTCTGCGGTAATAAAAGATCAGCCGTCAAAGAACATAGCAACTGCAAAAAAAGATCTGCTGAATATTTTTCACATCAGAAAAAATTCCGGTGACGGCAATGATGACGGAGCAGGAATCGCGATCGGTTTACTCATCCTGCTCATTGTACTCGGCCTGCTGCTCATCTGGCTCGTGGTGTATCTCATTGTTGCAAGCACATCGGCAGCAGCGAACAGCAGCAGTAATGGAAGTAACAGCAGCAGTAACGGCAGTAGTGGCAGCAGTAACGGCGGTGGAAGCAGCGGATGCTACATTGCGACGATGGTCTATGGAAGTTATGACGCCGAAGAAGTGATGGTGCTGCGTCGTTTCCGTGATGAAAAACTAAGCCGCACAAAAGCAGGGCGCACATTCATACAATGGTATTATTCCTGGTCGCCGCGATTCGTGGAAAAATATTCTCACCTGCGCTGGCTGCATCGCATGATCCGTTTCATTCTTGATCGCTTCGTTCAGTTGCTTTCAAAATGAAAAAAATAATTTTCGTTTCCGTAATATTTTTTCTCACGACTGTTCTTCATTCGCAGACCTGCGTTTCACTTCGCTATTTCGGTTTGACGATGCACCCGATGGGCGACAACACGGCTTCAATTCAACCGTATCGTTTGGATGATCGTGCGGTGTTCGTTGCCAACTTCGGCGGATTTGCTTCGGTGGATCATTATTTTTTTTACGACCAGCTTGCGATCACCGTGATGCAGGGGATTTTCACCGACTGCTCGGGCGGGCCTGCGGGCTTCACGCACATAGGCATACGTGGATTATTGCTCGACAAAGGCAAACATCGGATTCTTCTCGGTATCGGCCCCATGCTTTATTATCGCCGGGACTGGAATCGTTTCAGCGAATACCACGACACCGGTTTTTTCAGCAAATATCATTCGCACACATTCGGCGATGTGCAGTATAAAATTTTTCCGCTCGGTGGAGAATTTGCATGGCACTGGGAATTCAGCGATCACTTTGATCTCAACGCAGGATTCACACCCGGATTTCCACTCGCATTATCTTTTTCCGCAGGACTTACGTGGTGGCCACAGCGATTCGCAACGAAATACACGCAGCCGAAAATTCATTTGAGAAAAAAGAAAAAAAGCAAAGACCAGGGAATGAACATTTGATCATTGCACGTGATAGCGCAGCAAACGATCTTCGAAATGATAAGAAGGTGTGGAATAAAATAAAGTTCCGAGAATGAGGCCCACTCCCTGCGCATAATCCATGTTTATTACGCGATGCTGCATGTAAGAAATTGTTGTCTGCAAATTATAATAATCTGTTTTTGCATCGAGACATTGAAATGTTCCTGCTCCTGCAATGAGATCCTGTAATTGCGCAGGAACAGATGTCCTCACTTCCACGCTTCCCGGAATACTTCCGGTAGTATCAAAAACCGTATTGAAATAAGTGGTGGTGAAAATTCTTTGTCCAACTGAAGTGACAAGGTAGCCGCCCGAATCACGCACGCATTGTATGAACGGGTAATGTGCTAACCTTTCGTGAAAGACGTGATATGTATTTCCGTTGATGACCGAATCATTACTCACGTAGCTGCTGTCGAGTTGCGAATCTACCGACATCACATTTCCATTGGTGTCAACCTGGTAAACCTGGTACACCCAATAATTTCCGGGGGTGAATTTTGTATAATCGTCAATGGAATAATTTGCCTGAGTTGCTGTTGGGCCGGCAAGATGTTCCTTTTTGCAGGAGCTGAAAAGAACAAGAATTGCGAGAATGTAAATAAAACGTTTCATGCCGCAGTTTTTACAGGAGCAGAACGGCTCTTCAAATGATTTATTGCAGTAAATAAAAAATAATTTACATGCAACTATCGGCGTTATAATTGCATCTAATAAATAAACCAATCCACCATGAAATACTTTCAGATAAGAACGATTCTTTGCGCGATCGCAATTTTGTTCACCTTCTCATTATCAGCGGAAAATTTTTCGAACGCTAAGAATGACCCTGCAACGTGTCCCACATTCGGTTCTTCACACAAGAATGATCATTCCAAAGGAGCAGGTCACAAAAAGCAGAAGTCTAAAATCAAAAAAGGGAAAACCGCGAAGCATTGTGATGCATACTGAAGACTAATCTGTGCTTAATCAGTGTAAATCCGTGACAATATTTCCAATGAATAGTTGACCAGCTATAACGGCAGAATATTGCCACAGATTGCGCAGATTACGCACAGATTCCAGGGGAAATTATTATCACCTAAGTCTTCACTTATTCGACAAATCCCCGCATTTATCCATTCACTGTGTTTTATCATTTTCCGGCGGCGTAATTTTCATTCATGAAACGCTGGGGTATTCTTCTCTTTATTTTTCTGGTGGGTTGTATTGAAACACAACCTAAAATTCCATGCAGTTCCGAAGTGAAGAAAATAGATGTAGATTCTATTTTCCGTTCTGCTGCCTCTTTCAACACGGATTCGCTCCTCAGGAAAAACCAACAGGATTTTACCGCTCAGAAGTATGTGCTGCTGGACTCAATAAGTTATTGCAATGTAAAACTTATTCAGGATCCGGAGTACAATGGCAACATGATCAGCTTATGTTACTCCCTGGGCGATTCCATTCACACAATTCTAATCACAGATAGCCTGCCTGGATATATGTACGCCATCTACCCGGAAAAGATTGCACATATAAAAAAAATTCAACTCAATAATTTGGGTCGTGATGAGATCGTGATTTTTGTGAATGGATATTTTGAAAGGAACAACGGCGCCGATTTCAGGGGTGAAGAAGAAGACGATTATTATGTTTTTGATATGGATGAGAATAAAGTGATCTTCTCCGGAAGAAATGGAAAGGGTTATTTGGTGAATTCATTAGACACTGCAGGATCAGAAAATGATATTAATTACCAATGCAATTATAAAATTCATTTGATGGAGAACCAGATCGTGATCGACAGTCTTGAACAATCGGATGCGGCGGAAAGAGATCGATTGGATCACGAACCGGGAAAATATTTTTTCAGGAATGGAAAATTTGTGAGGGAGAAATAAAAATACCGTCCATTTCTGAACAGCATCTTTTGTTTCAGCAGCGGGTCCGTTTAATTTTCCCTTTGTGTACTGGTGCCATTGTGGCAAAAAAATAGCCACTAAGGGCACTAAGATTCACCGTTAAATTCTTAAAATGGTACACTACCCTCATCTTCGATAGATATCGAGGACTTATCTCACGCCTGCGAAGCCGGATTCTCCAACACCTTTTTCAACGTCTGCAAAAACGCAGAACCCGTTACACCATCCACCACACGATGATCACAACTCATTGTTACTTTCATAATTTTTCCGGCAACAATTTTTCCGTCTTTCACAACAGGAGTATCTTTTATTCCTCCCACTGCAAGAATGCAGGAATCGGGCGGATTGATGATCGCTGTGAATTCGTCAATGCCGAACATTCCGAGATTTGAAATTGTGAATGTATTTCCTTCCCAGTCGGTGGGTTGCAATTTTTTATCTTTTGCTTTCTGCGCAAAAACTTTCACTTCTGCGCCAATCTCCGCGTAAGATTTTTTATCGGCGTTGCGTACAACAGGAACGAGCAGTCCTTCTTCCACTGCAACAGCCACACCGATATTTATTTCATGATTGAAGCGGATGCGATCGCCGTACCACGATGAATTCACTTTGGGATGCGACTTCAGCGATTGTGCCACCGCACGAATGACCATATCATTAAAAGAAATTTTTGTTTCTCCTTTTGCATTTAATTTTTCACGCACACTCACCGCATTCATCATGTCAATTTCCATGGTGAGATAAAAATGCGGCGCAGAGAATTTACTTTCCGATAATCGTTTCGCAATTATTTTTCTCATTTGAGAAACGGGCTCATCCGTGTACTCTCCCGCTTTGTTCACAGAAATATCATATTCCATTACCGGCGGCATTTTCGACGGATTCCAGTAATCGATATCGCGTTTGATAACGCGGCCGTGATCGCCGCTGCCCTTTACATAAAAAATATCAATTCCTTTTTCGTCAGCCAGTTTTTTTGCAAGCGGCGATGCTATTATTCTGTTGCCATTTTCTTCTGAGTGAACGGTTATTTTTTTCGGGGCTTGTTTTGCAACTTCTTTTTTCGCAACAACAGTTTCGATTTTCTTTTCTGAAACTTTTTCTTCTTTCTTCTCGGGAACTTTATTTTTTTCAGCAGCAAGAATTGCATTCACATCTTCGCCCTTTTCTCCAATAATCGCAATGATCGCATCGACCGGGGCACCTTTTCCTTTTTCAATTCCGATATACAAAAGTGTTCCATTGAAAAAAGATTCAAATTCCATCGTCGCTTTATCGGTTTCAATCTCCGCTAAAATTTCTCCGCGCTTCACCGTGTCACCAACTTTTTTATTCCAATTCGCGACGACGCCTTCTGTCATGGTGTCGCTGAGTTTCGGCATTCTAATTACCTCTGCCATAAAATTAATTTTGAATTTTAAATTTTGAATTAGTCGGTAATGAATGGATAATCCGGCTCCTTATAAATATCATTGTAAAGTTCAGACGCATCCGGGAACGGAGATTCCTCTGCAAACTTCACCGACTCCTGTACGATCGCATCGATCTTCGCTTCCATTTTTTCAATTCCGGCATCATCGATCCAGTTATTTTCTTTCATCACGCGAATGCATTGTTCAATCGGATCCTGTTCTTTGTAACACTCCACTTCTTCTTTCGTTCTGTACTTCGCAGGATCAGACATCGAATGTCCGCGGTAACGATATGTTTTTATTTCAAGAAGTGTCGGGCCATTTCCTTTGCGCGCGTTTTCTGCTGCTGAAGAAATTGCATCGTGTACCGTTTCGCAACGCATTCCGTCCACTTGAAAAGATGGCATCTCGTATGCGTGACCGAGCTTGTACAATTCGTGTACGTTACTCGTGCGCTCGACCGAAGTTCCCATCGCGTAATTATTATTTTCAATAATAAAAATGACGGGAAGTTTCCAGAGCATCGCCATGTTGAATGTCTCGTGCAATGCACCCTGGCGAACGGCGCCATCGCCCATATAACACAGCGTAATATTTTTATTTCCGTTGTACTGATCTGCAAAAGCAATTCCTGCACCAAGTGGAATTTGCCCACCAACAATTCCGTGTCCACCGAAAAAATTAAATTCTTTCGAGAACATGTGCATCGATCCGCCTTTTCCTTTGGAGCAACCGGTAATTTTTCCGAACAATTCCGCCATCACAAATTTCGGATGCATTCCGCGCCCGATCGGGTGTGCGTGATCGCGATACGCGGTGATGACGCGATCATTTTTTGTGATCGCACTTTCTGCTCCCGCAACGAGTGCTTCCTGCCCGATATAGAGGTGGCAGAATCCGCGGATTTTCTGCGCGATGTAAAGTTCCCCGGCTTTTTCCTCGAAACGGCGCATGAGCAACATCAATTCATACCACGAAGCATATTGCTCTTTGCTGAAAGAAGTTTTTGTTTTAAGAGCGGAGTTCTCGGTTTTAATGGCCATAATTTGGCTATGGTTTTAAGGAAAGTAAAGATAGCTAATGGGAACGGAATGCGGAAGGTGCGGATCTGCGGAATACCAATCAATTATTTGAGTGTTCCGCCGGCTTTGATGTACTCTTTTTGCCAGGATGAAAATTTCTTCGTGCGACTCAATTTCCCGTCAATGTAGAATTTCCAAAAACCAACACTGTCAAATTCGCATTCTCCACAATTGGAATATGTATCGCCTGAATTAATAATTTTTCCACCTGTATAATTCTCATCATGTGTAACTCTTGGGCGATTGAATTCATCCTGATTTCCTGAGAGAGGATCCAGTGATGTATTTGTTTCGAGCGAGCTTATCATTCCTGAAGAATCATAGCATGTAACAAAATTCCAAAAGCAGATCCGCCGATCGAACGACGAGTCAAAACATGCCAACTTTCCGCTCGGATAATAACTTTTGTAAAACCGAGCATCTCCAAGACATTCTTCATTTTCGATTTTGCCATCCTTGAAAAAAATTCTTTTGACCAAACCGTTTGAAGTTTGAATGGTGTCGAATTCTGGTTGACTGGTCCGGTTTTTTCCAGCAGAAGAATCCTTCGTCGCAGTAATTGCTAAACTATCATTACTATTATTTTTCTCTTGATTTTGTGAACATCCAACACAGAGCAGCATAAGCAAGATGAACAGCGGAGAAAAATGGTTCAATCTGTAATTCGTCATCTCGTAATCTGTAATTACTTTTTCAGTTCATCTGCCTCAAACACCAGCGGCAACAAATTCTTCACACTTTCCGAAATGAGAATTTTTCCAGTCTTGCCGCCGAGAATGATTTTTATAGGTGAATGTTGTTTCTGCTCGTATTCCGCGAGAACTTGTCTGCACGCGCCGCACGGAGAAAATGGTTTGTCGGATCCTGTTTTTTCAGAGGAACAACTTATCGCAATACTTTCGATCGTTTCACCGGGATGATTTGCAGACGCAAAAAATATCGCCACACGTTCTGCGCACAAGCCCGAAGGATACGCCACATTCTCCTGGTTATTAGCGCGGATAATTTTCCCGTTTGATAATCGCAATGCTGCTCCTACATGAAATTCAGAATAGGGTGCATAAGCAAATTCTCCACCGAGACGTGCTTCTTTCAACAGGCCGAGATCGGAAGGCGGCAATTCATTCTCATTTTCATATTCGCAGATCGTAACGGGAATTTCAATTTTTCGCATGGGCAAAGATAGATTTGAAAATGTTTCCCTGTACGCGGCGAAAGTTTTTCCCGGAAAGGCCGTCAAAGAAAAGTATGTTGAAGCTGATTGTTAAACCATTCGTAACTTACAGCGTCTAAACCTACAAGCATCCCTTTCACGGAACGATCAACCTACATGAATAAATTTCAATGAAACGCTTTTTTCTCTTCGCAGGAATTTCCATTTCTCTCACTTCAAAA
The DNA here is from genome assembly GCA_016194975.1 of Bacteroidota bacterium. Taxonomy (NCBI): domain Bacteria; kingdom Pseudomonadati; phylum Bacteroidota; species Bacteroidota bacterium. The sequence goes on along the minus strand of JACQAM010000008.1, from coordinate 325,047 downwards.
ATTTTTGCCGCCGATGGCGATAGTATATGGGCAGTTCCGATCATCCACGATATTTATCTGAATTATTCACAGACCGATTACTGGGATTCGCTCGTGAACACGCATGTAACCGACACGTACATGCAAACCACGATGATCTTCGACGGAAGAACGATGATCGTCGGATCGAAGTTCAAAGGAAATTCATCTTACAATAATCCTTCGAATAAAAAATCGTTCAAAATTGATCTCAATTATTACGACAGCACCCAGCGATACGACGGAATAAAAAAGATCAATCTCAATAACGGATTCAAAGATCCGACTTTGTTGCGTGAAAAGATCGCTCTCGATTTCATGCGTGCGCATGGCGTGAATGCTCCGCGCTGCACGTACGCACGCGTATTCCTGAACAATGTTTACTGGGGCGTTTATACCATTGTGGAAGACATTGATTCAAAATTTCTGAAACAGAATTATCCCGACAACAATGGAAATTTGTATAAGGGAGATCCTTCCGGCGACTTCCGCTGGTACGGTAGCACACCTTCGCTTTATTATTCACATTACGAATTGGAGTCCGATTCAAATTACACTTCCTGGAATGATCTCGTGCACATCATAAAAATTGCAAACAACACTTCGACAGCCACGCTTTATGATTCACTGGAAACCGTTTTTGATTCCTGGAGTTTTCTGAATTATATGGCGAATGTGAATGCATTTGTGAATCTTGATTCCTATATAGGCAGCGGCCATAATTATTACACCTATGACGATTCGAATTATACTCATTTCCGGTGGATTGCCTGGGATGTGAATGAATCATTCGGAAATTTCAATCTCGGAATGACCATTTCTCAATTGGAAAATCTGAATTACGATTACCTGGATCAACCCACGAGTCGCCCGCTGGCTAATAACATGCTGGCTAATTCCAATTACCGGCAGATGTATATAGATGCCATGTGCAATGTGATGCAGGATTTCAATAACGCTTATCTCGATCCGATCATTGACAGTCTTGCCAATGCAATTCGCGCAGATGTGTATGCTGATACGTTGATGACTTACACCACGCAGCAATTCGAAGACGACATCGTTGCAGATATACAGGTTCCCGGCGGTCCCGGTGGCGGATGGATTCCCGGTTTGAAATCATTCATCACAGCGCGCAATGCAAGTCTCACTTCACAACTTTCCCCACTTGGTTGCTGGACGAATGTAAATGAAACTAATATTAATGCGGAACAACTTTCTGTTTATCCGAATCCTTCATCAACAACGGCGAGCGTCCATATTCCTTCCGGCATGAAAGGAAATGCAATTCAGATCAGGATAACGGATGTTTCAGGAAAGGAAATGTTCAATGAAAATTTTAATTCCCAGAGTTCAGAAACTTTTAATTTTTCTACTGAACAATTTCCAAACGGAATGTATTTTCTCACTCTTTCGGATGCAGAAAACGGGGCTGCTGCAGTAAAATTCGTAGTGAGCCATTAGTCGTTGGCAGATTACCGAAAACGAATAACTTTACACATACTTAAAAGTCGCTTAATGCCGTAGTCATATTGATTACGGCAAGCGTTTTGTAACACGTTCACTAAAAAAAGAGTTATGTCGAAACTCACAATTTTCGCTTCCGTAATTGTTCTCTTCCTTTTTTCCTGCAATACAGGGCCAGGGCCAGGCGGACAAGCTACCATTACCGGTAAGATCTATGCTTATAGTTACACGGTGAATTCAAGTTTCACCGCTTACAACAAAACCGATTCCGGTTATGCGGCGAATATAAATGTGTACCTGATTTACGGTGATGATCCAACCTATGGCGATAATGTAAAAACAGGACCTGACGGAACTTATCAATTCAAATATCTCCGCAAAGGAAAATACAAAGTGTATGCTTACACATTTATTTACAATCATGCCACTACAGATACTGCAGTGATAAAGCCGGTGGAGATTACCGGTAAAAAGGATAGTAAGACTATGGATGATATTGTTATCAACGTAAAGCAATAACAACATGAAGATTCAGAATATAATTGTGATCGCGGTGGTTTTCATCACCGTTTCTGTTCGCGCTCAATCGAAAAAACAGATCAGGGATCTCAAGGTGAAATCGGAAACGGAAACCATTACGCTTTACAAAGACGGGAAGGAAAGCAGCACCTACAAAGCCGAATACCAGGTTTTCGACAAGGATGGAAACACCGTTCAGGATATTACGTATAATCCCGATGGAACGGTGCATAGAAAAGAAACCGATACCTATTCCGGTAAAAATAAAACTGAAGAAGTGGTGGAGCATCCGAATGGCGGAAATGATAATCCGGACAATACGCCGCCGAAAAAATACAAGAAGACGAGTTGGAAATACAATGCTAATGGAGATAAGACGGAAGAAGATGTGTATGATGCAGCCGGAACTTTATTGAATAAGACAACTTTTATTTACAACAACACCGGAGATAAAATGTTTGAAGTGGAATATGACGGAACAGGAAAAGTGACCAAGAAAACAGCTTATGGTTATGATACAAAAGGATTGAAGACGGAGAAAAAAGTTTTTGGCCCCGGTGGTGAAACGCTGGAGAAAGATCACAAATTCACTTACACTTATTGAGTTGAAGAAGGAAGTAAAAGCGGTACTTGACACATTCGATCCGATTTCGATAGAAGAAATGGATCGTGTGAAACTCATGGACCGCACCGATATGAAATTTAATTTCAATATCAATCGGCTTCCTGATCTTCTGCGCGCCGTGCGCGACCAGTACCGCGCGCTCGAAGTGGCGGGAACGCGCATGAGCCGGTACGAAACGCTTTATTATGACACACCCGGTTTCGATCTTTTTCTCAAACATCATAACGGAAGAACGAATCGCTACAAGATTCGTTTGCGCAGATACGTGGAGTCGGACCTGAATTTTTTCGAAGTGAAATTCAAGAACAACAAAGGGCGCACACTTAAAAACCGTGTGAAGAAAAAAGAATTAGACACCACCATCACCGGAAATTCGGAAGATTTTTTTTCGAAGATGACCGGCATGTCTCCGGGTGAAGTGGAACCTAAATTGTGGGTCAATTACAATCGCGTTACACTCGTGAATCGTTTTGAAGAGGAGCGGCTCACCATTGATCTTGACCTGGAAGTGAAAAGTGAATCGGGATGCATTTCATTCGAGAAACTTGTGATCGTGGAGGCCAAGCAAGCCAAGCCAACAGAAACTGCTTTTGTAAAATTGCTGAAGAAGGCGCACATTCGTGAAGGAGGAACAAGTAAATACTGCATCGCCGTTGCCAACCTGGTACACGATGTGAAAAAAAATAATTTCAAATCTGCTTTAAACGAAATCGAAAAAATAATAAATGAAACGCCACCTGATTAGCATTCTCCTACCCCTCCTGTTATTTGTATTCACTCCCGTTCCTGTGCTTCACGCACAATCGGGAAATTCTGCCGACACCACGCAGAGTAATGAAAAGAAAAAGAAGGGCGATAAGAAAGATGACAAGAAGGATGATAAGAAAGATGACAAGAAAGATGAAGTGAAGGAAGATCAGCCCGACGTTAATTTTTTTACGTTCGCCATTGACAAATTCAATCCTGCATTCTTTGTGCGATTGCTGATCGATCTTTTTTTCATGATCATTCTCGTTCGTTTGATTTACCTGCCCGTGTACAAGCGTCGCGATCACCTGTTCACGTTCTTCATGTTCAACGTGACCATCTTCATGATCACTTACCTGCTGAGTGCGAATAAATCGCTTTCCACCGGCGCCGCTTTCGGAATGTTTGCTGTTTTCTCACTGCTGCGTTATCGCACGGAAGATATTTCTGCGCGCGATATGACTTATCTTTTCATGACGATCGCGCTCGGACTTATGAGTTCCATTAACCGCGGAAATTTTCTTGAAACAATTATCATTAATGCGATCATCATCGTTATTGCATACCTGCTCGACGGAAATATCCTGATCAAAACAGAATTTGTAAAAACGATTCAGTACGAGAATATAGAACTGATCAAACCGGAAAAATACCAGGAATTGCTTGCTGATCTCAAGTTGCGCACCGGCCTCAACGTGCATAAAGTGAGTATAGGCCGCATCGATTTTCTGCGCGACACAGCCACCATTAAAATTTATTACCACGAGAATAAGAACCAGGAACAGGAATAGATACACAACGGCGAAATGAAACGCATACTACTGCCCATATTGCTTTCATTTCTTTTTGTAACGAATTCGATCGCGCAGACTGAGGATTTCGGTTCGTGGATGACATTCAGTTTCAACAAGAAGATCGTTAAGAATTTTGATTTCAACTTTGACCAGGAATTGCGGCTGAAGAATAATCTGCAGAGCGTCAATCTCACTTACACCAACATCGGTGTTACTTACAAATTCAATAAATATTTCCGCATCTCTCCTGTTTATCGTTTCATTGATAAAAATAAGGGAAATGATTCGTGGGGAATACGCCAACGCGCTTATGTCGATCTTATTTTCAAATACAAACTCGGGAAATTTTCATTCGGTTATCGCGCACGATTGCAGAGTGAATGGAGAAGTTGGGGATACGCGAGTGATCTCGGAAATGTACCGGAGCTTTATGAGCGCAACATGTTCAAGGTTGCTTATGCGGCCACCGCTTCCTTGTCTCCGTATGTTGCAAGTGAATTACGTTTCCAGTACCGCAATCCGAGGATACCTTATCACAATGGATTTGACCGCTCACGATTTTATGCAGGGCTGAATTACGATTTCAATCAATTCAGTTCGGGTGGAATTTATTTCATGTGCCAGAAAGAATGGAATGTAAATGATCGGCAAACGCTTTACATTCTCGGGTTTGAATATTCTATTTCTCTCGACTGAGAGGCCGTTTAAAATTCATTTTTTTGGAATTGTTATGATGCCATTTTTGTTCAGCCGAGGCGCATTTTGCAGGCCATAGTGGAGCTAAGATTTATTTCCGCACAAGGAGCGCCACAGCGTGCGCATTCACACCTTCTTCTTTTCCCACGTAACCTAATTTTTCACTGGTAGTTGCTTTCACCGAAACGCAATTGGTTTCAATTCCGAGAAGGGCGGCAATGGTTTCGCACATGAGCGGAATATGCGGATTGATCTTCGGCCGCTCCATGCAAACTGTTGCGTCAATATTTCCAACACGCCATCCTGCATCACGGAGTAATCTGTTCGTTTTCTGCAATAGAATTTTACTGTCAATATTTTTAAACGATGCATCGGTGTCCGGAAAATGAAAACCGATATCGCGCAACGCAGCCGCGCCTAGCAGCGCATCGCATATCGCGTGCAGGAGCACATCCGCATCCGAATGGCCATCACATCCTTTTTCAAAATCAATTTTTATTCCGCCGAGAAATAAATCTCGTCCTGCAACCAGGCGATGCACATCGTAACCGTAACCGATTCTCATATCAGCAGACATTTTTCAAAAGTAAGGAGTGTGTTCGTGATTCACTGAATTATTTTCCGACGATCGTATGCGAAAATAAAAAAGCGCTTTCATTTACTGAGAGCGCTTTCCCATTCAATTTCAGAAATATTATTTTCCTCCGGTATCACCACCTGCTGCATCTTCATTCTGTTTGTTGAACGCATCGAAGTCGAATGTGAGTGTGAAACGAAGTGTATTTTGCAATGGAGAACGTTGTCCGTTCGTTGGAATGAGATAAGCGAAATCGAGGCCGAACACATGATATTTCACTCCTGCGCCGAGCGTGAAGAACTGGCGGTTTCCTTTTGTAGGCGCTTCGTAAAAATAACCGGTGCGAACTGCAAATAAATCATTGTACCAGTATTCAATTCCTGTTCCGATATTTATTTCTTTCAGTTCTTCGTTGAATCCACCGGGCGCATCATTGAATGAACCGAACATTCCATCTGCAACAGAACGGTTCGGATCTTTCCCTTTCTCGATCTCATATTGCCCCGTATTCGGATCAACGATCGGGCTGTGCGTAGTAGGATCTGTTTTATAGATGGGTGGAGTGGGAACAAGAAGTTTATTAAACTCGAGTTGAAATCCGATCTTGTTGTATTCGTCTGCTTGTATCACCATTCCTGCACCCATGCGCAGATTAATGGGAATGAAATCGCGGCGAACAGAAGAAGAATAAGAAATTTTATTCCCGATGTTGGTGATCGCCATCCCGAACATGAGTGTTGATTTTTTGCCGTTCAGTTTTATATCAGGATTATAATAATAACCAGAGAGATCAACTGCGCCGGCAACACCTGCTTTGGTATCCGTATTATTCACTGTGATACCATTGGTAAGACTCGAGTGAATGAAACGTCCTGCCATGGAAGCAGAAAAATGTTTTCCGAGTTTGCGTGCGTAACAAGCGTCGAATGCAAATTCATTCGGACGATATTGCCCGATGGTATTTCCCACGATATCCGTGAAAGTGATATTTCCCATTGAGAAGTAACGCATGGAAGCACCGAATGCAGAATTAGTACTGCCTTTCGGTTTCATGTACCAGGAAACATAAGCGAGATTGATGTCGGGCACCAGCGCGCGCAGCCAGGGCGTGTAGGAAATTCCGAGCCCCATTTTCTTTTGTTCGAATGCAAGTTTTGCTGCATTCCAGTGAATGGAATTCACATCAGGCGTTGTTGCAACACCGGTCTCACCCATTCCTCCCGCACGCGTGTCGGGCGTGATCATCAGGAACGGAACTGCAGTTGTGATCGTGTTGATGCTTCCGCCCTGCAATTGGTTGGTCTGGATCTGTGCTGTAACAGAACTATCCGTACACACCATTGCAACAGCAACTGCTACGATCCATTTATTGATTGACTGAACTTTCATGCTGATCTTGTTAGTTAACAAATTTAGAATTTTTTGTCGCTTTTGAAAAAGTTAATTCAGGATAACGAGTTTCTCATATTTTTCTGCTGATAATCCATCGCTTGTTTGTGCAAATACCCGGTAAATGTAAACGCCGCGGCCGATCTTGTCGCCATAATCATCTCTTCCATCCCACTCGATAGGATCGCTGCGATACCCGTCGGAATTCACTTCCTGATTTATTGTCTTCACTAATTTTCCGGAAACCGTAAAAACCTGGATCATCACATTGTATTGTGTGCAGCACTGATTGTATTCGAGATAAAAAGAAGTATTTGTCGTGAACGGATTCGGATAATTCAGCACGTGGCTGAGTTGAAGCCCTGTTGATTTTGTAACGACAAATTCCGTGGTGACAGTTGTAGAATTATTATAAACGTCCCATACTTTCAGCGAGAGTGTGTGCGTCCCTTCCGAAAGATCCGTAAATGGATAAATGATTCTTCCGCTCTGGTAACTATTCATGTCTGCCTGGTAATAATCATTCAGCACAATTGCATTCTCCGACTGTGCATCAAGAATGGCAACAACATCATGGCCGATTCCATTACCCACCGTATTCACACCGTTCGAATCACGGACAATTGCAAAGAGATGTGGACTGTCGTTGGTGAGTCCGCCAGAAACAAAATTGCTGTCATTCAGAAATAATTTCACGGAAGGTCCGGTAAGATCTGCAGGAGCATTTGTATTGGAACCACCCACGATGATCTGCTCATAGGCGCCGGCTGCATCTGTCACGCCATCTTCTGCATAATAACTGATGCGTCCGACTCCGTACTGGTAAGCAATATCCTTCGGAACGACGAATGAGAACTGGAAATTTCCATTGGTAACACTCACTTTTCCGTGATACAGAATATTTTTCTGCAGCATGAAAGTGAAAGGTGCATTCGGCGGATCATTGCCAAGCGTGGTGATGGCTTTTGCTTTATCGAAAACTGTAGGATAAATAATGCCGTTGAAATCTGTCATGAGATTTCCGATCGAATCAGTAATGTGTCCTTTCACGGTGACCATGCTCAATGCGCGAATGGTGTCGGATGAAGAAGAAGTTACCGCCACATTATTCACTTCTGTTGTCACCACATTATTGATCGGGTAATTCAATCGAAGAGCAGGATCACCCAGCAATGTAAAATTCCTGTTGTTGGTGTTATTGCCACTCGTCACTTTGGTAATACGATACAAGTCACCAACACGCGGCATTTCTCCATCAATGGGAACGAATGCGCATTCGTAGAATTTTTTATTGAGATTGAAATTCGGTGTAGAATAAACAAGACGCACCGTAGTGAACAGACCTATTCCTCCTCCATTCGGATTCAGGAAAACAAATTCACCTGCTGAAGTTCTTCCCGGATCATCGAAGCGGCTGAATTCGCAGGTAGCAGTTACCCACAATGGCATGTTGCAGATATTAGTCCATGCGTTGATCATAGGAACATCAAGGATCCTTTCGTGTGCAAGGCCAACTTCTCCACCATGCCCGGTGTAATTCATAATGAGACAACCTTTATCCATCCGATGATTGATGGCGGCACTCACATCAGGATAGCGTTCCCCTCCGGGAGTTTGCTGCTGCTGGTATGCGTCGAGATAAATTTTGTCAATGTTGTAAATATCATACGTAGTGTCAACCAGCGTAGCAAGCTGATCAGACTGGCTCATGTGAATATCAGAATCTTCATCATCACCAATGAAAGTGAGCCATGTTCTCCACTCTCCTCCTTTTGAACACTGATCATTGGTACATGCAGAAATATTTGTAGATGGAATTTGCCTTGTCATATAATGTTTGATCTTCTGTACCATGTCCTCTGCTTGCTGAGATGTCTGAACAGGAAATCTTCCGATTCCTATATCGACGTAGCCAATATCACTGCTTCCATCCCAGCCACCGGCATCATCAAGCAAACCATAATACTCATCCGAAACATAAGATTCAGTTGGCCCTACAGAATTCAAATTCTGGAACGTAGGAAGGTAATTCGTATTGGACGCCATTCTGTGTTTGTTATCGTATGAACCATCACCGAATAACAATAAATATCTCGGCATTTCTTCTTTAGTTTGTGCGCGGTAATAAAGCATGCGAACAAAATCGCGGATAGCCGTCACGTCCTGTGAGCCGGAAGAGAATTCATTATAGATCTGCTGCGGTGTAACGATCACATAACTCAGATCATCATACTGCGCGTGCAATTGCGCGAGCTCGCCCGCTTGGGTAAGGAATGCTGCGTTACTCACAATGATGAGATCGACCGGTTGCATTCCGTGCAGATTCTGATTTGCAACTTTTCCGAAATAAACCGGTGTGTAAAATTCCGAACCATCGAACGCCACAAATTCCCGAACAGAATCAGCGGGGAGTGTCCATTGGAGAAATGTGGAATTGATCGTGGTGATCTGTTGAGCAACATTAGCCAGATCTGTCACATCCCAAACTGTCAAGGAAGAAGTATAACCATCGAGAAAATATTGTGCAACATTTCCAGTACCTGCGCTTTTTGAATCGCGGAAACTCATCATCCCGGTATTCATGGTTAAATGCCGGCGTGCATTCACACGCACCCAGTTTAAATATCCGAGAGCGCCGGAAGTAAGTTTTGAAATATTCACATTGATCGCAGAATTATTCGGTGTAAAACACATTTCAGTGCTTCCGTCATTTGCATATGGGCAATAATAACATCCTGGAGTAGTCGGCGAAACAGTGATGACTGAACTTCCGCTTTGTGCAGTCACTGAATATTGGCTGGAGCCATTATCATCGCGCGAGATCAGATCAACTTCAACACAGGCATTAGAAGTAACATCGATGTTAGGAAAATTAAAACCAAAATTGTACGAAGTAAGAATATCAAATTCTTCACCGTACCATTCTCTTCCCGATTTGATCATGTTTACATTATCCAATTCATGAAAAGCATAATCATCGAATGAGGTTACATTATTCGTTGGCGCAAGTAAACTTGACGATTGAAGAGCCACTCTTTTTCCCGGGCCGAGATCCGTATTGATAAAATAATAAGTTGTGTCGCTGTAATTGTGAACGTAATGATGATAATGATTATGCCCGGCTGTGGAATCATAGGTCCAGGTATTCGGAGAAACACCATAGAACAAAACATAATCTGTTGAGTCGAATACTCCGTCGCTTTCGCCCTGCACCATGATCGCATATTCATTGAGATCGTCCTGGTGCACACCGGAATTGCTGTAGGGAAGCTGGCCATGACCGTTTCCATAAATGCGGATGTTTCTTGGATCGATCGTTGACATATCAATTCCCATCGAGCTGAAAAAACTATAATCAAGTTTGTGAATTCCGTTATTGACTACACCTATCTTGAACCAGGATCCGGATGCAAGTACGGAACCCGAAGCAAAAACAGGAATAGATCTGCGCGCTGCATTTCCGGTTGGATAAACTTCGAGATCAAAACTGACGAGTTTTTCTATTCGACCGGTCAATGAATTTTTCCGGAGCGGTACGATTGAAACAGCTGCAAGATCTTGCTTTCTGCTGGTGATAACATTCACTTTTATTTCCGGTTCGCTTTGTAAATATTCAGCAGCATTCCCCAGCGCTATAATAGAATTATCATCGAGCGGCTGGTAAACCGGATTCTTAATTACGCCATTCGCAGATGCAGAACCGGAACTCAGTGAAATATTTTCGGAATAAACCGGCAAAAAATTCCGCGAAGCATCATAGGTAGCTCCATCGAACCATAGAAAACTTCTTGTTTCCTCGGCAGTGAATTGAGTGGTGACCGGTTCTGTCCAGTGTAATGTCCTGTGCATCAGGTTAAATTGCGACCTGCTAGCTTGGCTAAAGCAGAAAAAATTCACCGAAAAAAGGCCGATGATTAAAAGGAAAGAGCGAAGTACAGAATGGTTTCTCACGTTAGAAACGAGATTTTGAAGGGTTTCAAATGTAAAAAAAGGTTTGCCGCAGAGTGATTTTCAGGGAGATATTTGGATAATTCGGGAGAAAAGGACTATTTTTGTTCAAGTCCGTTATCCCATCTGCCTAAAACCGATGAAATAACGGAGGCAAACAAGGATTATTGCGCTACGGTTTCAGATTTTTTTTTGAAACCGTTTCGTATCTTCTCCGTAAAAATGAACCTTAACCAAGCACAGTCTCTATGCTGAAGCGAGTGGTTATTGCCTTTTCACTGCTCATGACAGCAGGCATTGGCGATTTGATGGCACAAGACCCGGAATTCACCCAGTTCTATGCCAATCCTCTTTATTTGAATCCAGCTTTTGCCGGAACAGCACGCTGTCCGCGCATCTGTCTCAATTATCGTAATCAGTGGCCGGGAATTACCGGAACATTTGTTACGTATAGTGCGTCTTACGATCAACACGTAGATGGCATCTCAGGCGGACTCGGATTACTTGTAACAAATGACCGTGCAGGGGAAGCAACGATCAATACCACTAACATTTCCGGAATTTATTCTTACCAATTGAATATTACACGTGAGTTCTCATTGAAGTTAGGTGTTCAGGCAACCTATGCCCAAAAATCTGTTGACTGGAGCAAACTTAATTTCGGAGACATGATAGATCCTCGCCGCGGATTTATTTATAATACGAATGAGGTTCCGAACCTGACCAGTAAAACCAATGTAGATTTTTCTGCTGGAATGCTCGGCTACAGTCGCCGCTACTTCTTTGGATTCGCAGTTCATCACATTACAGAACCGGATGAAGGATTCCTCGGACCTTCAAAACTTCCAATGAAATATACGGGCCACGCCGGTGCTGTAATTCCACTCGGTGGGCGTTATGGCGAATCCAGTGTTTCTCCGAATATTCTTTATCAGAAACAACAGGATTTCCAGCAATTGAATCTCGGTGTCTATTTTACGAAAGGACCTATTGTTGGAGGTCTCTGGTATCGTAACCAGGACTCTTTCATTCTCCTTATCGGATTTCAGCAAGACCTTTTCAAATTCGGCTATAGCTACGATGTAACTGTGTCGAAACTTACCAACGCTACGGCAGGTTCACACGAATTGTCATTCCAGATGCAATTCCAGTGTAAGCCTAAGAAGAAGAAGTTCCGTACCGTTAGTTGTCCATCGTTCTGAAAATTTATTTTCGGAACCACATGTAACAAAAGGGAAAATCAACGTTATATAGTTAATTAAACTAAAAGGGAAACTATTACACCAACACCACAACCATGAAGAAAGCAGTGATGCCGTTGATGCTCGTAGCAGGATTAAGCTTTCTGGCTTCTTGCCAGAAAGAGCGTTCCAACGTAACGGGTTGGAATTACAATGATCCGGACAATGGCGGTTTTGAAGTTGTACCTTATGAAGAACAGGAAACCGGTCCCGGTCTTGTGTTCATCGAAGGCGGTACCTTCACTATGGGCAGAGTTGAACAGGATGTGAACTACGACTGGAACAACCAGCCACGAAGGGTTACCGTTTCATCTTTTTATATTGATGAAACCGAAGTACGTAACCTGGATTATCTTGAATACCTCTATTGGACCGATCGCGTTTTTGCAGCCGATTATCCGGAGATTTATGTTTCTGCTTTGCCCGACACATTGGTCTGGCGCGAAAAGCTGGCGTATAATGAGCCCTATGTGCTCTATTATCTTCGCCATCCTTCCTATCGCGATTATCCTGTGGTTGGTGTGAACTGGCTCCAGGCTTGTAATTTCTGTAGCTGGCGTACAGATCGTGTTAATGAGTTCATTCTTGTTCGCGAAGGAATTCTCGATTGGGATCCAGCTGCTGTGAATGAAGCTACATTCAACACAGATCACTATCTCGCCGGAACAAAAGCTGACAATCCATTTGTAGGAAACGTTGTTCAGAATATTCCTTCTCTTAATCCTACCGGTCCTGAGGATCGCATGGTTCGTATGGAAGACGGAATTCTTCTACCGAAGTATCGTCTGCCAACAGAAGCAGAATGGGAATATGCTGCATATGGTCTTATCGGAAATACACTTGGAGAGCGTATCACGGATCGCAGACTTTATCCATGGAACGGACATTCCGTTCGTAATCCTGATGAACGTTACATTGGCCAGATGCTGGCAAACTACAAACGTTCTAACGGTGACAATATGGGAACTGCCGGAATGTTGAATGACGCTGCTGATATTACTGCTCCTGTCTATTCTTATTGGCCGAATGATTATGGCCTTTATAACATGGCAGGTAACGTTTCAGAATGGGTGCTGGATGTTTATCGTCCGCTTACACAAACTGATGCTGATGATTTCCGCTCATTCCGTGGTAATGTTTTCAAGACCCAGTTGCAGGATACGATTAATACTTTCGCAACGAAAACAGTTATCGTTGAAGATTCTGTTCGTTATGATAAAGACAGCAACATCGTAAGCATCCCTGGCGCTATCCGTTATCGTAACGTGGATCTGAAATACAAAGAAGACAAACTTGAAACTCGCCGTAATTATAAATACGCTGATAACATCAACTTCAATGATGGTGATGGAAACTCTTCGGTTTATTATACAGATCCTTCCAGCGTAAGCGCAAACAAACTCATGTATGAGTACGGAGTTTATTCGCTTGTCAATGATAAAGCACATGTGTACAAAGGAGGATCGTGGCATGATCGCGCTTACTGGATGGTTCCTGGAACGCGTAGATTCCTTGACCAAAACCAGGCAACAGCGTGGATCGGATTCCGCTGTGCAATGGACCGCGTTGGTTCTCCTGTAGGATTAGGCGGAAAATAAATTATCGGCTTTCATTTCAGAACGCTCCTTGTATTTAACTTGGAGCGTTCTTCTTTTAAAGACGTTGTGATAACAGAAAATATTTATAGAATATTTCTTCAGCATCCTTTCGTTTCGACAGACACGAGGAGTATTATTCCGGGTTGTATCTTCTTTGCTTTGAAGGGTGGGAATTTTGACGGAAATAAATTTGCAGATGATGCGCTGAAAAAAGGTGCTGCGTTCGCCGTGATCGATAACAAAACTTTTCTCAAAAATGAAAAGACGATCCTGGTTGATGATGTTCTCCGTTCGCTCCAGCAATTGGCGAATCATCACCGCCGGGAGTTGGGAAAAAATAAGCTGAAAGTACTTGCACTCACCGGCAGCAATGGAAAGACCACCACGAAAGAATTGATAGCGCGCGTTCTCGCGAAAAAATTTCGCACACACTTCACCAATGGAAATCTGAATAATCACATCGGAGTTCCACTCACTTTATTGCAATTGAAAAAAGAACACCAGTTTGCTGTGATTGAAATGGGCGCGAATCATTTGGGAGAAATTGAGTTACTGAGTTCGATCGCCGAACCTGATTTCGGATTGATCACCAACATCGGGCTTGCCCATCTCGAAGGATTCGGCGGAGCGGAAGGCGTACTGAAAGGGAAAACAGAATTGTTTGATGATCTCAGAAAGAGAAATGCCCGCCTGAATGACAAAGTCGGGCAGGGTGTTGCTTTTGTTTTTTCAGATGATGAACAAATTGTGAAACGCGCGCAAGGATTGAAAGTAGTCACGTATGGAGTTTCTGAAAATGCTTCAGTAAATGGAAAAATTATTAGCAGCGATCCGTTCGTGAAATTCATTTGGAAGACAAAAGAAATTTCTTCGCACGAAGTGGCCACTCATCTCACCGGCGAATACAATCTTCCGAATTTGCTGGCGGCTTGTGCTGTGGGAAATTATTTTGGAATTCCTGCGAATGAAATTGATGATGCGATCGCGGATTATATTCCGGATATAAATCGATCGCAAATGGAAAAACGGGGGACGAATACATTCATCCTTGATTATTACAATGCGAATCCGTCGAGCATGGAAGCGGCGATCACTAATCTTGCAAAGATGAAAGCGGAGCATAAAATTCTGTTGCTTGGAGATATGTTTGAACTCGGCGAAGAAAGTGCGAAAGAACATCAGCGCATAGTGGATCTTATTGGAGAAAAGTTGATCCTTCGACAAGCTCAGGACGTAAAAGTTGTATTTGTTGGAAAACACTTTGCGGCGACGAAAGATGATTTCAGAGGAATACGTGTGAATGATTCTGTTGCCGCCGGCGAGTGGTTGAAGAAAGAGAATCCTCAGAATAGTTTGATACTGATCAAGGGTTCGAGAGGAATGAAGATGGAAGTTGTCGCGGATTCACGCTAATTTTTTGCTGCACCGAACCAACTTTCACAGCCCCGATAGAAGCGGCACGAAGTAAAGCGGATAGCGGGACAGGTGGTATTTTGCTGCACCGGAGATCTTGCTCCACATCATTTCACGCGAAGACACAAAGTTTGCGCAAAGAAAAAGGCTGACCTGAGTCAACCTTCATCTGTAATTTGTAATTCTGTAATTATCCCAGGATCCCTCTCGAGATAACGATCTTCTGCACCTCCGTTGTTCCTTCGTAGATCTGTGTAATTTTTGCATCGCGCATCAAACGCTCTACGTGATATTCTTTTACGTAACCGTATCCGCCATGCACTTGCACCGCTTCTGTAGTCACCCACATCGCAACGCGTGATGCATACAACTTCGCCATCGCAGATGAGATGGTATAATCCATGTGCATGTCTTTATGCCAAGCTGCTTTCAAACACAACAATCGCGCTGCATCAATTTCAGTAGCCATGTCTGCGAGTTTGAATGCGATGGCCTGGTGTTGATTGATAGTTTTTCCAAAAGCTTTTCTTTCTTTCGAATACGCGAGCGCGAGTTCGTACGCGCCTGATGCGATACCGAGCGCTTGTGATGCGATACCAATTCTTCCGCCAGTCAAAGTTTTCATTGCGAATTTGAAACCGAATCCGTCTTCGCCAATTCGATTTGCTTTCGGAACTTTCACATCGGTGAACATAAGTGAATGCGTGTCGCTCGCCCGGATTCCCATTTTATTTTCTTTTGGGCCGACAACAAATCCCGGCATTCCTTTTTCCACGATGAATGCGTTGATGCCTTTGTGTCCTTTGTCAATATCGGTTTGCGCGATCACGAGATAAACGGAAGCGCTTCCTCCATTGGTGATCCAGTTCTTTGTTCCGTTAAGCAAATAATAATCGCCGCAATCTTTCGCTGTTGTTTTCTGTGAAGTTGCATCCGATCCTGCTTCCGGTTCTGACAAACAGAATGCGCCGATGATTTCTCCTTTTGCAAGCGGAATTAAATATTTCTGTTTCTGTTCTTCGGTTCCGAATTCCTGGATTCCCCAGCACACGAGTGAATTATTTACCGACATGATCACGGAGCAGGACGCATCTATTTTAGAAATTTCTTCCATGGCAAGCACGTACGAGATTGTATCCATTCCGCCACCGCCATATTTCGGATCGACCATCATTCCGAGAAAACCGAGTTCACCCATCATCTTCACCTGTTCTTTTGGAAATTTCTGATGTTCGTCGCGTTCGATGACACCTTTCTTCAATTCATTGTGTGCAAAATCGCGCGCCGCTTTTTGAATCATCAAATGTTCTTCGGAAAGTTCAAAATTCAATCCGGCGGTTATTTCTGTAAGAGTGTGTGACATGAAACAAAGATAAGATTTTGGGAGTGAATTTCATTGGGGGAGGGACGAATTGCGAATCTATCCGAATATGCGAAGTATGAAGCCACAGATTACCCGAAGCGACAGTTGAAACGCCGGTCTATACGATTCGTATATTCGTGAAAATTCACCATTCATTCCCATTTGGAAAATAAAACCTTTGTCGTCGGAATCATGTCGGGCACTTCGCTCGATGGAATGGACATTTGCCTTACTGAATTTTCTGAAAATGCCGGAAAATGGAATTACAAAATCCTTGCTGCCGAAACTATTTCTTATTCTGAAAAGTGGCTTGAAAATTTAAAACGTGCTGAACGGTCGAGTGGCGCTGCGCTGATGGAATTGCATGAAGAATACGGAATTTTCATTGGAGAAACGGTAAATTCATTCTTGGAAAAAAATAAAATAAAAAAACCGGTTCTGATTTCTTCGCACGGCCACACTATTTATCACCGGCCGGATGCAGGTTACACTTTCCAGCTTGGTGATGGAAAAAAAATTCATGCGCTCTGTAAAATTCCAGTCGTGAGCGATTTCCGTTCGGGCGATGTTGCATTGGGCGGACAAGGCGCGCCGCTCGTTCCTATTGGTGATAAATTACTTTTCGGCGAATACGATCTTTGTCTGAATCTCGGCGGCTTTGCGAATATTTCATTTGAGAAAAATAATAAACGAATTGCGTTTGATATTTGCCCGGTAAATTATGTTTTGAATTTTCTTGCGAAAAGAACCGGAAAGAATTTTGATGAGAACGGAAAACTTTCTTCTTCGGGAAAAGCCATTCCCGGATTAATTGAGAAATTGAATTCGCTTTCATTTTACCAACAGCCACCGCCGAAATCATTGGGCAGAGAATGGGTGGAACAGAATATTTTTCCTTTGCTGGATACGAAATATAAAACGGAAGATCTTCTTTGCACATTCACTGAACATATTGCGCAACAGCTTTCTTATCATTGCAGGAAGGGAAAATTACTGCTTACGGGCGGAGGCACGCACAATGATTTCCTGGTTGAACAAATAAAAGAAAAATGTAAAACAGAAATCATCATTCCGGATCAGCTAACAATCGATTTTAAAGAGGCGCTGATATTCGCCCTGCTTGGATTATTGAGAATGAAAAATGAAATAAATATTCTCTCAAGTGTTACCGGTGCGCAGAGAGACAGTTGTGGCGGGGAACTTTTTTCATAGGGTACTGATTATTCCAGATAGAGGGATAAATGCAGATATACCGATCGAGGATGTGAGACAAAGCGATTCTACATCTATTGATTAAAACAGATCTGCGATCCGCATAGCAGTAAATATTCGTAATTCGTGACCTTAAAAATCTTCGGGGTAATATTCCTCTTCATCATCAAGATCAAGGTCGTCGAGACTCACATCTTCCAGTTTCATTTTTGAATCATCATCAATATCGGACGCTTCATCATCCTCATCGGGCTTTTCATATTCATCAACCGGAAGATCTTCTTCATCATCTTCCTCGGCAGCATGTTTTGCTTTTGAAATTTTCGCTGCAGGACGCTGCGCCTGCTTGAGAATTTCTGCCCGGGTTGGTTTTGATTGCTTCTTCATCGCTTTGATGATTTGATGGTTAAAGTTAAAAGGATTTTTTTCGTTTTACACATTTCTTCATTTTTTTGAAAAGTTTTTTTTCTGAAGTTTAGAGGCTGTCTAAAATTCATTTTTTGGAATTGTTATGATGCCATTTTTGTTCAGCCGAGGCGCATTTTGCAGGCCATAGTGGAGCGACTACGGCCAAGAAATGCAACGAAGGATGAACAAAAATGGCGCATAACAATTCCAAAAAATGAATTTTAGACAGCCTCTAGTCCTTGTCGAAATGAAATGGAAATCCTCGATCTCATTTTGTATTTTTGCACCTCAATAAATTTTCCATGAAAGACCTTCTTGAGCAGTATGAGAATAAAAGGCCGGAGATCGTTTACGAATGGAAAGATTCTGAAACGGAAGCAGAGGGCTGGGTGGTCATCAATTCGTTGCGCGGTGGAGCTGCAGGTGGTGGAACAAGAATGAGAAAAGGCCTCGATCGGAGAGAAGTGGAATCGCTTGCAAAAACAATGGAAGTGAAATTCACTGTGGCTGGCCCTGCTATCGGCGGAGCAAAATCAGGAATAAATTTTGATCCGAATGATCCGAGAAAACGCGGTGTACTTGAGCGCTGGTTCAAAGCCGTAATGCCACTGCTGAAAAATTATTATGGAACGGGCGGAGATCTGAACGTAGATGAAATTCATGATGTGATTGATATTACCGGCCGTTATGGATTGCGCCATCCGCAGCAAGGTGTTGTGCGCGGACATTTCGGCGCCGATGATGAAAGTGCGGTGCGAAGAATAAAAAATCTGCAGGACGGTGTTACAAAAAAAATTCTGGATGAACATTTTACTCCCGGTCCGGGCAATACGATCTCTGACATGATCACCGGTTACGGTGTTGCAGAATCGGTTCGTCATTACTACAAAGTGTGGGGCGGAAGTGTGAAAGGAAAAAGAGTGATCATTCAGGGATGGGGAAATGTGGCATCGGCTGCAGGATATTATCTCGCGCAGGATGGCGCATTGATCACCGCTATCATTGATCGTGAAGGCGGAATTGTAAATGAAAAAGGACTCGATCTTCACGCCGTAAAAAAATTATTTCTCACCAAGCAGGGAAATAAGCTCCAAACAGAAAATATGCTTTCTCCTGATGAGCTTCAGAAAAAAGCGTGGAATGCCGGGGCGGAAATATTCATTCCTGCTGCAGCTTCCCGTCTCATCACGAAAGAACAGATCGATGCGCTGTGCGGGAACGGACTTGAAGTGATTGCGTGCGGCGCGAATGTTCCGTTTGCCGATAAAGAAATATTTTTCGGGCCCGTTGGAGAATATGCCGATTCGAAAGTGAGCGTGATCCCCGATTTTATTTCCAACTGCGGAATGGCGCGCGTGTTCGCGTACCTCATGGGCGAACGTGTGGAAATGAATGACGCGGCTATCTTCGGAGATGTTTCCCAAACCATTCACACTGCATTGAAAAAAGTACATGCCGATTCTTCCTCTTCGAAAAATATTGCGAAGACGGCTTTTGTGATCGCGCTGAAAGAACTGATCTGAAAAACAGCACGTCCTTTTTTCTCCATCCCATTTCCGGATTTGAAAAATTATCAATTCACTTGTTGCTGCGTCTTTTTGCTGTTGCAGGAATTCTCATTAAGTTAGCATTCAACTTTTCAAACCATTACCCATGAAAAAGAAAATTTTTATTGCCGCAGCTATCCTCCCGTTTTTCGCAGGATGCTGCTCTGAATTCGAGATCGTAAATGACGATGTTCCTTCTGCTGTTTCCTCTGCTTTCCAAACGAAATATCCTTCCGCACAGGGAACAGAATGGGAAGTAGAAAGCGAAGACGGACACATGATCTATGAAGCCGGATTCAAAGTGGACGGAAAAAGAATGGAAGCGGAATTCAAACCCGACGGAACTTTCATTAAACAGGAATAAAATTTCTCATCATTTTTTTTCTTCCCGATTTTTCAGGGAGATATTGCAGATTCTGCAGGAATGTAAATTCCATAAGCGGAATGAAATATTTTTTTGTGCAACCGGATGATGAAGGACAGAAGCAGGGATAAATTTCCAAATCATTTTTTCTCCGGTATGCACGGGCCTACCAGTGGTTGACCTCTCTGCGCCACATATCAAAAACAGATTTTGAAACTGATCCATTGTATTTATCATTGCGTAGAACAATACGGAACCCCAATCACTCCGAATGAACTGAATCTACTCCTGCATTACCTGAATACGGCGAAGGCAAATCCTCACAGCGCATTTCATCCCCGCGCTACATGCCACATCCTCCCGCGCCGCATCAACTGAATCACCGTTACGATTGCAGGTGAAAGACATCAATTGTTTAACCCATCACTAAAAACAAAAATCGCATGGACAATAAATTCGTCCTCAATGCCGGTTTCAATGAACTGGTTTTTGAGAAAAGGCACAAGGCCTACGGCGCATTCCAGATCCGGAAACGGTACAGCAAAAATGTACTGGTCTCCGCGTTCGTTGCGTCGGCAATTTTCGCATCAGCGATCGGATCTTATTTCATTCATCTTCCTTCTGCAGTTGCTGCCGACCGTCCGAAAGATGACGGGCCGGTGAAGATCATCACCATGACCATTCCGCATGATGATAAGAAAACAGATGAAGTAAAAAAAGAAAAACCGATCGTTGAGCCACCTCCGAAAGGAGCTGCAACCAAAGCATTCACCACTCCGCAGATCACACTGAAAGATGTGATCACGAAACTGGTGGATTCATCAGGTGCAGATCCGAATGGAAAAAAAGGCGGAACAGGAGTTGACCCCGTCGATACAGGAACTGTTGGCTGTAAAGATTGCGGCCATCATGATCCTCCTGTACCGGACACAATTGATTATGCAAGTGATCCGCCGCAATTTCCGAATATCGATATCTGGTGGCCGAAGAACACGCATTATCCCGAACCTGCGAAAGAACAGAACATCGAAGGAACAGTCTGGCTTTCGTGGATCGTAAATACCGAAGGAAAAGTAACGGATGTAAAAGTGATCAAAGGAGTTCATCCGTTGCTTGATCGCGAAGCTTTGCGTGTTGCGAAACTAATGCCCGACTGGATACCCGGAAAAAACAATGGAAGACTGGTGAATTTTCTTTACCGCAAGCCCATCCATTTTATTTTGTCGAAGTGAATGTGAATGTTTGTGCATGATTGTGAAAGTTTGCAAATATTTTTTCTGCAGAAATTTTTCACTCATCATCCGCACATTTCTCACTGCAGGTTCTGTTTGCTAGCGACAGGACAGCGAAGGCCTCATGGGAATGAACACGCCGGTGTTGAAAATCGGCTCAGGCCTCTTCCCGGAGGCCTTTCGTTTCAGAATAATTTCGGGAGATTGTAAACGTTCTATAATAAAACGATCTCCATGTTCCATTTACTTCTCCAGGCAGGGAATGCAGCGAATGACACTTCGAAAGTTGTGCAGAATGCAGGAATAGTTCCTCCCGCTGCATCGGGGCCCACGCAGGATGTCAATACGCCAATGGGAATTCTCACCGGCGGCGGCCCGTTCATGACCACACTCATGATCTTGCTGCTGATCCTTTTGTTGCTCGCAATTTATTTTGCCATCGAACGCCTCATCGTTGTTTCGAAAGCAGGAAAACTCGATCGCAATTTCATGAACAACATCCGCGATTACCTGATGAACGGGAAGATCGATTCAGCAAAAGAATTATGCCGCGCACAAAGCGGCCCCATCCCGCGCGTGATCGAAAAAGGAATTTCACGATTGGGAAAACCAACGAAAGAAATTTCTGAAGCAATGGAAATTGCAGGAAGAGTGGAAATAACACGCGCCGAAAAAAATCTTCACTTCATCAATCTTGTTGCACGCATGGCGCCAATGATCGGTTTCATAGGAACGATCATGGGTGTTATTGTAATTTTCCACGACATAGCCGGATCAAGCGGGGAAGTGAGCATCAAGCAGGTGTCCCACGGGTTGTATTTGAAAATGTTTTCCTCTGCAGCAGGGCTCACCGTGGGTGTGATCGCATTTGTGTTCTATCACTTCGTCAATTCGCTCGTTGATTCTGTTTCCAAAAAAATTGAACGCTCCACACTCGAATTTCTCGACATGATCAACGAACCCGGCAAATAATAATTGCTTCCGTTTTACGTTTGTTATTAACACACGACTCATGAATCTCAGAAGGAAAAACAGGGAAGGCGCAGAGGTCTTCACCGATTCGCTCAACGACATCATGTTCTTCCTGCTGTTGTTCTTCATCATTCTCTCCACGATCGCGAACAGGAATGTGATCAAGCTCGATCTTCCGAATTCGAAAACCGTGAGCCCGATGAATAATAAAAGCGTGATGCTCGCTGTGGATGCACAGCATAACTACTACGTAAACAACCTGCCAATTACCATCGACCAGATGGAACCGGCGTTACTTGCCGAAACAACAGCACAGGATACAAAAAGCGTGATGCTCGTCCTGGACAAAACACTCACTGTACAGGATCTTGCAGATGTGCTGCAGATCGGAAGCCGGCTCGGATTGAAAATGGTATTGTCAGCTAAAACATCCAGATAGCCATGGCAACGACACTCGCTTACACGATTGGAGAAGAAAGCAACGAACGGAAAGCGAAAATTTTCGCGTGGATCATTTCTGCATCGTTTGCCATCACACTTCTTCTCATTCTTATTTTTCTGAAGATCATCACTCCAATTCCTGCAATTCCCCCCGATCCGGAAGTGATCGCTGTCGAAGTTGGATTCGATGACGGAAGCGGTGGAACTGCAAGTGTGCAGGGCGGAGGTTCGCAGGGAAATACGGGCCATGCAGGAACTACTGATGGAGGAAGTGCAAGCACGGCGACAAATCCCATAAGCAGCGGAAGTGTAACCGATCCGAATTCAAATAATATTTCTTCGAATCCGAATGTGCACAGTTCGCTCACGCAGCAACAACTCAATCAACTGCTCGCAAATTTCAACAAGAACAAAGGCAAAGCCACCATCAACATCGGCGGACAGGGAAATGGTGATCCTTACACTGGAGGAATGGGAAACGGAAGTGGTGATGGCCCGGGACCAAACAATGGCGGAGATCCTGGTCACGGAGGAAATGGCGGAAACAATGGAACAAGTTATCGCCACATCCAATCGAAACCGGAAATTGTAAATCCAACGCAGGAAGAAGGAATTGTTGTGGTACTTGTTCATGTGGATCGCGATGGAAAAGTTACACGTGCGGAGATCGGCAATGGAGGAACAACAAGCAACAACACGCTGCGTGCAACCGCAACTCAGTCGGCTTACAAAATTGTTTTCAATGCCGATAGCAGCGCACCGGTTGATGAATTACTTTCGATCGATATTAAATTCACCCTTCGGTGAACTATTCCCAAACATTGAATTATTTGTATGCACGCCTGCCGATGTTTCAACGCATCGGTCCGGCTGCGTACAAAGCCGATCTCTCGAATACGATCTCCATTTGCAATACACTCGGAAATCCTGAAAATAATTTTCGTTCCATTCACATTGCAGGAACAAACGGGAAAGGATCGGTATCACATCTTCTCGCTTCCATCCTGCAGGAAGCAGGATACAAAACCGGTTTGTACACTTCTCCTCACCTGAAAGATTTCCGCGAGCGCGTTCGTGTGAGTGGTAAAATGATCAGTAAAAATTTCATTGTCGATTTTGTAGAAAAGAATAAAAATATATTTGAAAAAACGGAACCGTCTTTTTTCGAATGGACCGTGGCACTTGCGTTTGAATATTTCTCAGAAAAAAAAGTGGACATCGCAATCATCGAAACCGGTCTTGGCGGGCGGCTCGATTCTACGAATGTGATCACACCGGTTTGTTCGGCGATCACCAACATCAGTTACGATCATACGAATCTTCTTGGCAACACGCTGAAAAAAATCGCAGAAGAAAAAGCAGGTATCATCAAAAAAAATATTCCGATCGTCATCGGTGAAACGCAGGAGGAAGTGAAAACTGTTTTTATCCGCAAGGCGAAGAAAAAAAATGCACCATTGATTTTTGCCGACCGGAATAAAAAAAATATTTCCGACAAAAAAATTCTTGCCTTCAATTGTCCGCTACAAGGAAATTATCAATTAAAAAATACCCGCACTGTTCTTGCAACGGTGGATCTACTCCGAAAAAATAATTTTTCCATTTCAGAAAAAAATATTCGCGATGGAATAAAAAATGTGGTGAAGAATACCGGGCTCCGCGGAAGATGGGACATTATCCGTAAAAAACCATTGACCATCTGCGACACCGGCCATAATGAAGCGGGAATAAAAGAAGTGGTTTCACAATTGAAAAAAATGAAATTCCGGAAACTTCATTTCGTTTTCGGAACGGTTAGCGATAAAGATCCGTCTGGAGTACTGAAACTTCTTCCTGTGAATGCGGAATACTATTTCTGCAAAGCAAAATTACCAAGAGCGATGGATGCAGAAGAATTGAAAATTCTCGCAGGGAAAAACGGACTTCATGGAAAAAAATATTCTTCGGTAAAAACCGCTTTGAAAGCTGCGCAGAAAAATGCGCAGAAAAATGATCTCGTTTTCGTTGGAGGAAGCACGTTCGTGGTGGCGGAGGCGATGTGAAATAAAAAAGCCATTCCTAAGGAACAGCTCTCTTTGTGATTAAGTGGGACGTACGGGGTTCGAACCTGTGACCTCTACCTTGTCGAGGTAGCGCTCTAAACCAGCTGAGCTAACATCCCAAAAAATTCAAAGAAAAAGTCGCTATTGATGAAGCGACTTTTTTCGTGGGAGCTACAGGGTTCGAACCTGTGACCCTCTGCTTGTAAGGCAGATGCTCTGAACCAGCTGAGCTAAGCTCCCGATTGGGGGTGCAAATATATATTCTTCCCTATAATAAGCCAAATGATTCTGATGGGTAAGAATTTCAACTATTACGGAAACGCGATATCCACTGGCGTTCAGAAATTATTTTCGCATTTCCCCAATGGGAATCGGTAACTGACACCTAAATATTACCGCAGATGCTTCACAGATTCTCAAAGATTTGTTTGGATTGCCGCTGCCGCTTTAAACTGCCGCTACTGCATACTGCTTACCGCCTTCTGAATCCTCCTCCATTCCCGACTCCCGACCATTTCACTCATCGCCTTCTTTCCGCATTTCATCCCCCTCAATTTTCCTGTGGTCTAATTCCTTATCACGCATTTGCAAGGAACTATATTTTTGCTCGTCAATAAAAAAATGGAAGTCATCAGAAACGCTATTCTTCCCACACTTGCTCTCGCACTCACTATGCTCGGCATCAGTTACACCGCATGCAGTGATACGAAAGCCGAAGTGAACAATGCTGGCCCTGCAGCCGAACTACGCGCACAGATCGTACAGTTTGAAATGAAGCTGAATGAAATGAAAAAAGTTCACCAGTCACATGTGCAGCAATACAGCAATGAGATGGGTTGCAACAGCGACAGTAAAGCGCTCGGTCTTATCAAACATCACAATGATATAATTACGCATTACCAGCAGTTACTCGATTATAATAAACTTCAGCTCATCCAGTCCGATACCTCCAATTCTGTGCGTAACAAAGCTCAGCTCGATGATCTGATGAAAAATATTGCATCACTTGAAAATGATGCGCGGGAAATTAAAAACGGCTTTGTCGATTTTACACCCGAACACATTACAAAGTAATCTTGCCGGTTTCATAGCCGGTACCAGACAGAGAAGAGGTGTAATTTCATGGGTTTGTTAGCAGTTCTTCTCGAAAGAGTCCCGCCAAAAGCGGGATTTCTTTTTTTTAAAAATCACAAAAAAGAAAACCCAAATTCCAAAAAGAAGGAATAGTTCATCGGAGAATTAATTTTTGAATCTTGATTTTTGAATCTTGAATCTTGAATCTCACATCCCCTGTCTATCTTTGAAGAATGAAAAGCGGGAAACGCCCACGGCCACTTTTATTATTCTACATTCTTTGTGCTTACGTAATGTTGCAATTCTGCTGGTGGACTTTTTTGCTCGTGAAGCAGGAAAATGAAATTCACCGGCTGGAACAGAAAATTCTTTCGCAAAATGTACAGCGGGGTTTGAACGAAGAAGTGAGTACCGTTCCCGGCGATGAATTGAATTCCAAACTTCACAAGCAATGGATCATGATCTTCGGCGAAGGTTCGGTCTTTCTCATCCTGCTCATTCTTGGAATTTACCGGACACGGAACAGTTTCAGAAAAGAAGTGGCGCTGAACGAACGCCAGAAAAATTTTATTCTATCCGTAACTCACGAACTTCGTTCTCCACTTGCTTCCATTCGCCTTCAGCTCGAAACATTGCGCAAACGCGAATTACCGAAAGAAAAACAAACAGAGATGCAGGATAATGCGATCGAAGACATCGACCGGCTGAATGTTCTCATTGAGAATATTCTTGTTGCTGCCCGCATCGATGATCATACCTATTCGCTGCGCATGCAGCAGGAAAATATTTCTGATCTGCTGGAAGACCTTTGCACAAAATCGAAGAACAATTTTGCACGCGAACACCGGCTGGAATGTTCCATCGAAAAAAATATTATCTGCGCAACAGATAAAATGAGTTTCCATTCCATCATCATCAACCTGCTGGAGAATGCAGTAAAATATTCCCAGGCAGATTCTTTGATCAGTGTTTCAATGAAGAAAAAAAACAAGGCCGTTGCTATAACGATCACGGACCGCGGCGCCGGTATTCCGGAAAATGAAAAAGAAAATATTTTCGGGAGATTCTACCGTATCGGGAATGAGGAAACAAGAAGAACAAAAGGCACCGGCCTCGGATTGTATATTGTGCGCAACCTGGTGCACGCACATGGATGGAACATCAGCGTGCGCGATAACACGGGCAAAGGAACTATTTTTGAAATCGGAATTCCATTGACATGAACAACAGGAAAGCAGTATTGATTATTCTCGACGGTTGGGGAATCGGTGACGGATCGAAAGCCGATGCGATCGCTCATTCCAACGTTCCTTTTTACAGGGAACTCATGAAAAAATTTCCGCACAGTACGCTGCAGACTTCCGGGCTCGACGTAGGACTTCCCGACGGGCAAATGGGAAATTCCGAAGTGGGACACCTGAATATCGGTGCAGGAAGAATTGTTTACCAGGATCTCGAAATGATCAACAAAGCCTGCCGCGAAAAAACCATTGACAGTGAAAAAACAATTCTTGAACTTTTTGATCATGTGAAAACGTCAGGGAAAAAGCTGCATTTCATTGGACTCGTTTCCGATGGCGGCGTTCATTCTTCCCAGTTCCATCTTCATCATCTTCTTGAGTGCGCAACTAATTACGATTTGAAAAATGTTTTCGTGCACGCATTCACAGACGGGCGCGACACAGATCCGAAGAGTGGAAAAAATTTCATCACGCACCTGCTCGCACACATGAAACACACCACGGGAAAACTGGCAACAATAACCGGAAGATATTATGCAATGGACCGCGATAAAAGATGGGAACGTGTGAAGATCGCCTACGATGGAATGATAAATGGCATTGGTGAAAAATCTTCTGACGCGATTGAAGCAATAAGCAGATCGTATGCAAACGGTGTGACCGATGAATTCATCAAACCGCTCATCATGACGAATGATGACGGCTCTCCGGTTGCAAAGATTGAAGAAGGTGATGCCGTATTCTGTTTTAATTTCAGAACAGATCGTTGCCGGGAAATTACAACAGTACTCACGCAGAAAAATATGCCGGAGCAGGGCATGAAAACTATTCCGCTCTATTATGTAACGATGACCATTTACGATCACACTTTTCAGCAGGTGAAAGTTGTTTACGGAAAAAATGATCTGGTGAATACGATCGGTGAAATAATTTCGAAGGCCGGAAAAAAACAGATCCGCATTGCTGAAACAGAAAAATATCCTCACGTTACTTTTTTCTTTTCAGGCGGAAGAGAAAAAGAATTCGATGGGGAAAAACGCATCATGATCCCTTCACCAAAAGTGGCGACGTATGATCTGCAACCTGAAATGAGCGCCAATGAAGTGACGGATGCCATTGTCACCGAGCTGGAAAATGAAACAGCAGATTTTATTTGCCTGAATTTTGCAAATGCCGATATGGTGGGCCACACCGGTGTTTATTCTGCCATTGTAAAAGCAGCGGAAACTGTCGATGCCTGTTTGAAACGCGTGGTGGAAATGGGAATGAAAAAAAATTACTCCTTCATCATCATCGCTGATCATGGCAATGCCGATTACGCGATCAACGAAGACGGCTCACCGAATACAGCACACACTAAAAACCCGGTGCCCTGCATTCTCATTGACGATCATAATAAAAAAATTCAGAACGGCCGCCTCGCCGACATCGCCCCTACCCTGCTTACCCTAATGGAAATTGCAATTCCGAAAGAGATGAATGGGAATGTTCTGATTGGATGAACTACTGTACGAACTACGAAATGCACGAAGTACGAAATACGAAAGTAATTTTTCTATTCGTCACTTCGTACTTCGTGCATTTCGTAGTTCGTACAGTAAAAAAAACCCACATAACGGAGGACGTCATGCGGGTGTAAAGTATGGAGCACGGGCTGCGGTCCCTGCCAACTCCATAAACCGGGTATTACGCCGGGTGGTCACCATTAATAGTTTCCGTGGTTACCGATAGTATAATGCGCAAATGGAAAAAAGTTACAGGATTACAGATGAAATTATTTCAGCGAATCAGCTGAAGGTAAACAATTGACTGCGGCGACCCTCATGCACTGCCCCTTGAATATTCTTCCGCGTCTATGATTTTCTTTTTTTTCTTTTTCTTTTTCACGACCTGTGGTTTCACCATGTAATAGGTGACAGTTTTTTTTGTCCCGTCTTTATTCACGATCGTTTTCTTCATGGGAACAATAACATTTTTTTCCGGCTCATCGTTTTTCGGATATGAGATATACGTTCCTTTATTCACATCGCGCGCCATGTCGATGAAACCATAAATTCCCGCAGAGAGAAATGCGGCGACGGTGATCCCGATGAAAGTTTTCATGTGGTGATGGTTTTAAGATAATTTCTTGCCTGAAAAAAAATAATGGCTTCTGCCACCAGTGCATTTCCGATCACGCTGATCCAGAGTGAAACGGAATAATTCGTGAACTCTTCCATTCCTGCGTGATGAAAAATGATATGGTAAACGCGGAAGGTGACTGCGGTAAGCACCATCGCGTACGAGCGCATCATCCAGAATTTATGCGCGAGATAATTTTTCTGGTAAGCGGCCGTCACGAATCCTTTGTACGTTGTAAAAAACCAGAACACCGCCATGCACATGAAGCAAATTCTTTCTGCAGGACCGCCTTCTGCAAAAAAAGTCATGTAGAATCCGCTGGGCGCGCCGAGCAACAAGACGACGAACACATAAATTTTTCCCGCCACCGTATGAATTTTTTTTCGCTTGTGCAGAATCCAGGAAGAGAATTGCAGCAGCGCGGTGAGAATGCAGAAAGCTCCGGCAGCAATGTGAATGTAAAAACTCCAGCGCCACACCCATTTATTGTACAACACCGTTCTGTCGCGGAGAAAAGAAAAATCGGTTTTGAAAGTGAAATACGGAATGGTATTCACCACCAGCAGCAACGAAAGTAAAATGACGGGCAACCAGAAAAAAACAAACACGCCGGCATTCATTGCATTCCGGGCCGAAAGCATTCTGCGGTTCACTTGTTGCATTTGATCCATAATGCCAAGTAACGTTCCTTTTCTAAGGCTTTCCTCTCAATATTTGTCAGCGTAGGACTTCATCCAGCAATTGAGGCAAATGCTGGGATTTCTGTTTCGACTGATTGATGGAATAAAAAACGGCCACTTTGGGTGACCGTTCTTCCTCTAAGCCTCGCTTTTCTCCCGAAAGCGATACTGATCGGGTCCTGCCGCTTTCACTTGTGATAGTACACCGTGAAAGCATATGTTACACTGATTGCCAGCAACACCAAGGTCCCAATCAAGACCATTGTAATGGCTCTCTTCATGGTTACCTGTTTTTGATTATTTCAATTTACGAAAATGCCCAATGAAAGTTCTGCTTCTTTGTCTGGATACTGTTAATCCCCTCATTTTGAGCGATTTTTTTTGCCAATGGTTTTTATTGAACCCCAGAATGGAATTTATTTCAGGAATAATCGGAGAATTACACGAAAGCACTTGACATTGGGGTATTCATAAGGATATATTTGCCGCCGCTTAGCCGGTAAAGAGAACATTCTTTATTGCAGCTTCCGAAGAATTCTAAAACTAAATTTCCACTATGAAATTATCCCAGTTCAAATTCAATCTTCCCCGCGATCTCGTGGCTGATTATCCCGCTAAACAACGCGATGGTTCGCGTATGATGGTCATTCACCGCAAAACCGGAAAGATTGAGCACAAACATTTCCGCGATATCATCAATTATTTCAACGATGGCGATGTCATGATGCTGAACGATACCAAAGTTTTTCCCGCACGTTTGTATGGAAATAAAGAAAAAACTGGGGCTAAAATAGAAGTGTTCCTGCTGCGTGAACTCAACCGGGAAAGCCGCCTGTGGGATGTTCTTGTGGATCCTGCAAGAAAGATCCGCATTGGTAATAAACTTTATTTCGGTGAAAATGATTCGCTCGTTGCAGAAGTGATCGACAACACTACCTCACGCGGAAGAACGCTGCGTTTTCTTTTCGACGGGCCTTTCGAAGAATTCAAAAAGACAATCGAGTCGCTCGGAAATTGTCCTATTCCGAAATACATCCGCCGACCATTGCAACCGGAAGACACGGAGCGTTACCAAACCGTTTACGCACGCGTGGAAGGAGCTGTTGCGGCTCCTACAGCAGGATTACACTTCAGCCGCGAACTGATGAAACGCCTCGAGCTGAAAGGAATTAATTTTCCAACGATCACGCTTCATGTAGGACTCGGAAGTTTCCGCCCGGTGGAAGTAGAAGATCTCACCAAACATAAAATGGAATCGGAACAACTCGAGATCCCGCAGTCTGCCGTGGATATCGTGAACAATGCGAAACGGAATAAAAAACGTATTTGCGCTGTGGGCACTACGGTGATGCGTGCTTCCGAAACGTCTGTTTCTACCGATCGCTTTCTGAAACCTTTCAATGGCTGGACCAATAAATTTGTTTTTCCTCCTTATGATTTTTCGATCGTCGATTCGATGGTCACCAATCTTCATGCACCAGAATCGACACTGCTGATGATGGTCTCCGCTTTCGGTGGCTACGATCTGATCATGAAAGCCTATCGTGAAGCTGTGCGTGAAAAATATCGCTTCCTCAGTTACGGCGATTGCATGCTCATTCTGTGAGTACGAAATACGAATATTTACAAAAGTATTACGCTGACCGATTTCGTACTCTTTAGTATTTCGTAACTTTTAGTAGAATCTTCGTATTTCCTACCCTTATGAACAGGTGCTGAAAAATTTCGCGTTTAAATCATCATTTATTCCAATGAGTAATTTTAACTTGCGCGCACTTTTTACCGGGCAAATTTGAAACGTTACGTCATCATTGTTGCAGCAGGCCGCGGGGCGCGAATGCAGTCTCCCACACCGAAACAGTTCATTCGGCTGTATGGAAAACCTGTTGTGCTCCACAGCATTTCTGCTTTCGTGGAATTCGATGCGAACATCACGATCATTCTTGTTCTTCCTGCCGACCAGCTTTCGATGTGGGAAAAGATCGCATCGGAATATCATGTTCCCGGTTCCGTACAGATCACTGCCGGTGGAGAAACAAGATTTGAATCGGTGAAGAACGGGCTCGCACTTATTCCGGAGGAAGATGCTTTCGTGGCCGTGCATGATGCCGTGCGCCCGCTGGTGGGATTGAAAACAATAAGCGCTGCATTCAATTCAGCAGGACGATATGGCAATGGAATTCCGGCAATACCGATCAGCGATTCTATCCGGCAGATCGAATCCACGAAAACTGTCGCACTCGATCGCTCGAAATATTGTCTTACACAAACTCCACAGACTTTTTCTGTTCCGCTGCTGAAAAAAGCTTACGCGCAGGAATACAAATACACTTTTACTGATGATGCTTCTGTACTGGAATCATTGGGGGAACAAATTCATCTTGTAGATGGCAACGCCGATAATTTCAAACTTACTACGCCGGTCGATCTTGTTCTTGCAGAGGCGATCCTGAAAAATAAATCGCAGCTCGCGAAAGATCTCAGCGGGGGAACGCATCCTTAAGAGAATGGAGTTCGGAGGGAAGAGCCAGGGAAAAGAAAATTTATTTCAGATCAGTTTTTTCACTTTCGCTTCCGGCGAAATTTTTTCCGGAGTTACTCCACTTAAAAGATTCACTCCCGGTTTTTTCCCTTTCTCAAACGTACCAAGATCATTCATCTTCAAAGCTTCTGCCCCGTTCTTCGTAGCCCAGGTGAGTAATTCCGCAGAAGAAATATTTTCTTCGTGTTGTGCAATGATCTTCAATTCCCCGAAAACAGAAAGTTTTTCATTCGAAGCAAGTGAATCTGTTCCCACGATCATCTTCACTTTTGCATCCATGAAATTTTTAAATGCCGGCAATTTATTTTCAATGTACAGGTTGGCGCCCGGGCAAAAACACCAGTAAATACTCTTGCTGTAATATTCGGCCCAGGTAATATCGTCAGGGGAAGTGAATGTATTATGCACAAGAATAAGATTCCGGTTCACCGGAAGATATTTCAGTTTCGAGCGAAGTGAATTCACCCCGGAAGGTTTGAACCACGAAATATCGATGCCGAGAAAATCATAAAGTTCACGCACGGGTCCTGTGCCGCGACGGAAAAATTCACTCTCCGCTTCACTTTCCTGGTTGTGCATGGTGATCGGCATTTCCTCCCCACGCGAAAGATTCCCGATGATCTCGAGTAATTCATTCGACACAGAATAAGGAGCGTGCGGCGAAATAGAAGAAGTCTGCGGACAATGATCCTTGAGAAACATTCCCACTTCCGCTGCTTTCTCCGCCATCTTGGGATTGAGCGAGATCAGTTCGATGAATGTGTGATAGCGCAAATTATTTTTTTCCTTGAGTTCGAAAGTGTCTACACTGTTCACGATATCACCCACTCCTACAATTCCATTCGCGATCATTTCCTTTTCCGCTTTCTCCGAAGCTGCAATGATCTCTTCGTGAGAAAATTCGCCGCGCATAGGCATCACTTGTTTTGCAAATCCTGCGAAACCTGTGTGCTTCTCTATCTTTCCGCGCAAATGAGAAAGTTCGAGATGACAATGTGCATTGATGAATCCCGGGCAAATGATGCCTTCGGATTTTTCCGGATCAGGAAAAGAATTATTTTTTGTGGGATCAATGAGATCGGAAATTGTTCCGTCTTCTTCTATGGCAAGAATTCCATTGGAAATAAAACCGGTGTGTGCGGAAAAAATATGATCGGCTGAAATAAAACGCATATGGGGGTGCGACAAATGTCGCCATTTTCTTTTACGTGCTAAGGGCGAACTCCATTCACATGCATAATAAAATCCACACGCTCCTCAGCCGGCATCGATGCAAGCGTATGGATCAGTTCTGCTAATTTATATTTATCGATGTTGAGATAATCCGTTTGTATGGAAAATGTTTTCTGCGTAGTCTCTACGTAAACCGCCCACATTTTTCTTCCCACACGTTTTACTTCCACGCTCTCGATCGTATCCCAGAAAAGAATTTTCCCGCGGAAATATTTCGCTTTAATTCCAATGTCGGTCAGTTCCACTTCGGCTCTTCGGTCATTGATCTTGTACACCGCGAAAAGAATGACGATCACTGCTATCACAATTCCACCAATGGGTTCTGCCGGGTTCGGGGAAAACAACAGGAGAAATCCGGAAGCGAAAAGAAGGATCACTCCGCAGAATAATGCAATGGTCAATTTTGCTTTGTTCGTATAGATCCTGATGGAACGCACTGCTCTAAAATAACAAATCTTCCTGCACCGGCTTCCAGTTGTTCCACCGTACCTTTGTAGCATGTCGGCTCAGAAAAATATAAGGCAACTTCCCCTGGAAGAACTGAGAACTTTTTTTGCTGAAAAAGGAGAAAAATCTTTTCGTGCGAAACAGGTTTGGGAATGGCTGTGGCAACGATCGGCGAGAAATTTTGATGAGATGACAAATCTCCCGAAGGAAACGCGATTGATGCTCGCAGAAAATTTTTCTTTCCCCATTGTGCAGATCGATAATTTCCAGGTGAGCAAAGACCGCACGATCAAAAATGCATTCCGTTTGCACGATGGGAATATTGTGGAAGGCGTTTTGATTCCCACCAGTTCGCGCATGACCGCGTGCATCTCCTCGCAGGTGGGATGCTCGCTCACATGCAGGTTCTGTGCAACCGGACGCCTCACGCGCGTGCGCAATCTTGATGCCGAAGAAATGGTTGACCAGGTTGTGCTGATACGCAACCAGTCGCTGGAGAAATATGATCAGCCGCTGACGAATATTGTTTACATGGGAATGGGAGAACCATTACTCAATTATTCTCCCGTGCTTGAATCGGTGGAGAAGATCTGTTCGCCGGAAGGATTGGGAATGTCGCCGCAGCGCATTACGGTTTCCACAGCGGGAATTGCGAAGATGATAAAGAAACTCGGCGATGATGAAGTGAAATTCAATCTTGCACTTTCTCTTCACGCGGCAAATGATCTGAAGAGAAATTACATCATGCCCATCAACGAACAGAATTCACTTGAGGCGCTGGGTGAATCACTGAATTATTTTTACGACAAAACAGGAACGCGCGTCACTTTTGAATTCATTGTGTTCAAAGACTTCAATGATTCTCCTGAAGATGCAAGAGAGCTCGCTGCCTTTTGTAAAAAAGTTCCGGCTAAAGTGAACATCATCGAATACAACCCGATCGACGACGGAGAATTCCGGCAAACACTTCCGGAACGATTGGCCATTTTCAAAAATATTCTCGAGGAAAAAAATGTGATCGTGAATGTGCGCCGCTCAAGAGGAAAAGACATTGATGCAGCCTGCGGACAACTGGCGAATAAAAATACCGCAGTAGTACGAAATACCAAACACAACTAAAAGTTACGTAATGCGGCGGTAGTACGAAATACGAAATCCCGAACACGTTTGGGAAAAAGTCTATTGGGGAACACAGATTTCGTATTCATCTGTATTACGTAACTTTTAGTAGAATTTTCGTATTTCTTACTACAGGTTGAAACCGATCTTCACTCCTCCGCCGATCACCAGCTTCATCGTATCATAGTGATCATAGATTGCGTCAAGTCCGTCTCCTTCTATTTTATCTTCCACCGCGTGGCGCACTCCGGCAGAAACATACCATTCCCAGAAAAAACGTTCGTAAGGATCAGCATCCTGGTAGCCGAATTGAATTTTGAAATCCGTCCAGTTTCTTTCTACGCGATGCGGTTCTGAGATCAATCCGGTGAAAACGTAATAATCCATTTTGTAATTACGCTGCGTAACGCCGGCCGCCAGATAATAACCGGTGATCGCCGTTTCATATCTCGAAGGATAATAACGCAATTGAAGTCCGCCCGCAAAACCAGAATAGAATTTTGCATTGTGCAGGTTGCCGTTGATCACACTGATATATTTTCCACCGTTGCTCGAAAGTTCATAAATGTAATCGATATAAGTAGCTCCTATTCCCGCTTCTGCACTGAAAGCATCGGAGAAACGATGCTCGCAATAAATTTCATAATCGCCGCGCGAAAGATTGAACAGGTTTATTTTCATCGCATTCGCAACGCTGTCAGTGTGCATCACCTTTCCTTTGTATTCCACCGTCTGTTTTCCATTCGGATTCATCACGTTCACATGAATCTCCTTCTTCACAGGTTGAGTCGTATCTGCATTCGTTTTAATAACAGTTTGCGCGGAAATATTTCCCGCGATCAGGAGAACAGAAAAAATATGGACAACAGCGAATCTCATGGCTACTATAAATTTACGACAAATTCAAACGGGAATCAGAAGCTCGTGATCTTGTTAACGAATTATTTCTCCTCTTATTGCTGAGCGAATTGAGTAACTTTGATTAGCGAATCATTCATTATGAAACGAGTTTCCACTTTATTCCTCCTTTTTCTTTTTTCAATAGTTTCTGTAAGCGCTCAGGTAGATGTTACATGGGGAATTCCCCAGAAGCAATTGCGCAAAACGCGACTGAACAACCTGCTCGGCCATGATGATGCGTACGTGTACGCCGTGCGCGCCGATCTTTCCCTCTTCGCAACGCACGAGCCCATCGTTGAGCGTTACAAACTCACCGACATGGGACTCGATTATTCCAAAACCATTCAGTTCTCCATGCAGGGGCGAACGATGGATGTGGAATCGCTTTTTCTTATCAATAAAAAAATTCTTGCTTTCGGAAGTTTGTACGACAAAGAAAAAAATGTGAATGTACTTTATGCAGAAGTACTCGATAATACCTGCACGGTGGAAAAAGCGTGGATGCAGATCGCCTCGGTAAATGCAGATAAAAAAAATAATTCCGGGAGTTTTTTCGCCGCCATGTCGGATGATTCACTTCACATTCTTATTGTGATCAATCCACCGTATGACAAAGCCGCCAATGAAAATTATACGCTTCAGCTCCTCGACAGCGATCTGAAAACAGAATGGAAAAAAGAAATTGCCCCGCCTTACCTCGACCAGTATTTTGCGCTCGATAATTTCATCGTTTCTAAAAAAGGCGACGTGTACATGCTCGCCACTATTTCAAAAGATAAATCCGTGATGAGTCCGCATGAGCGGAGAACGCTCCCAACGTATTATAATTCTGTCCTGCTTTATGACCGTGCTGCCGACGCACTCCAGGAATTCAAAGTGAATCTTGATCCGAAATTCATCAGTGATGTGAAGATCGCGGTGAATGATTCGGGCGATATTATATGCGCAGGATTTTATTCCAATAAAAGTTCGTTCGAAGCCACCGGCACTTTTTACCTGAAAATCGACCGCAAAACAAAAGCAGTGGTCACACAGGGCACCATGGATTTTTCAAAAGATTTCCTTGAGCAGTTCATGAGCCCGCAGAAAGCGGCGCACGGAAAAGAACTTCCCGATTACGACCTGCGTTATCTGGTGCAGCGTGATGATGGCGGAGCGATTCTTGTTGCGGAACAATATTATGAAGTGCTCGTGCAGAGTTATGACCCTACAGCGAAAATGTACACGTACACTTATTATTATTATTACAATGAGATCATCGTGGTGAGCATTGATCCTGACGGAGGAATTTCGTGGGCGAAAAAAATCCCTAAGTACCAGGTGAGCCGTAACGATGTCGGTTATTATTCTTCCTTCGCATTTGCAGTCAGCGGCGACAAAATGTATTTCATGTTCAACGATAATCCGAAAAATCTGAAATTGAAAGACAAGGGTCGTTACAAATATCTGAGCAATCCGAAAAGATCTGTAGCGACCCTCGTCACCATGGATTCGCGTGGCAACCAGGACCGGCAGGCCATGTTCAACAATAATGATCTGAAAATTATTCTGCGTCCGAAATTATTTTTGCAGTGCAATGAACATGAACTTATTCTTTACGGGGAGAAAGGAAGTACATTCAAACTGGCCAATGTGAAAATAGAATAGAATTTGGGGTTATGGGTAATGAGTAATGAGAATTAATAAGAAAAACAAAACTCAGATTCTGGTCAGTTACTGATAACTCCTAACTCAAAACCCATAACTCGAAACTTTAAAACTCATTACCAAAACAGAATGCCCTCCATCGATTCCATCAAAGCTCCTGTAGCAAACGAAATGCTTCTCTTCGAGAAAAAATTCCGCGAGTCGATGAAAAGTTCTGTTCCGCTCCTCGATAAGATCACGAATTACATTGTAAAGAGAAAAGGAAAACAGATGCGCCCGCTATTCGTTTTTCTTTCCGCGAAACTCTGCGGAACGGTAAATGATTCCACGTATCGCGCTGCAGCGCTCATTGAATTGCTGCATACAGCCACGCTCGTGCACGATGATGTGGTGGACGATTCCAATATGCGCCGCGGATTTTTTTCGGTGAATGCATTATGGAAAAATAAAATTGCGGTACTCGTTGGCGATTATTTGCTCTCGAGCGGATTACTGCTCAGCATCAACAACGATGATTTTCATTTGCTTAAAATTGTTTCGGAAGCCGTGCGACAGATGAGCGAAGGAGAATTATTGCAGATAGAAAAAGCGCGCCGGCTCGATATTGCCGAACCGGTTTACTTCGAGATCATCCGCCAGAAAACCGCTTCACTCATTGCTTCCTGCTGCTGCGCGGGTGCCGCAAGCGTGAGCACAGATGAAAAGCTGAGAATTAAAATGAAAGAGTTCGGCGAACTTTGCGGCATCGCATTCCAGATCAAAGACGATCTCTTCGATTATGGAACGGCAAACAACATCGGAAAACCAACCGGCATCGACATCAAAGAAAAAAAAATGACATTGCCGCTCATTCGTGCTCTGGGCAATGCAACTAAAACCGACAAGCGCCGCATCATCAATATTCTCAAACATCACAACGAAGAACCCGCGCGCGTTGCCGAAGTGATCGCGTACGTGCACCAGAGCGGGGGCATACAGTATGCACGCGAAAAAATGTATGAGTACCGCGAAAAAGCGTTGCGCGTGTTGAATGAATTTCCCGGCAACGAAGCAAAACAATCACTGAATGATTTATTAATTTTCACTACAGAAAGAGAAAAATGAAAAAACTGAAATTTTTACTTACGGCCCTTTGTTTCATTGGCGCCACTGCACTTTTTTCGCAACCGCATTTCCAGAAACTCTATTACGAAAGCGGAAAGGAAAAAGGAGAGGGTATGATGGATGGTAACAATAAGCTGGATGGTGACTGGATATTTTTCAATGAAGATGGAATGAAAAAATCGGCGGGAAAATATGCTGCAGGCCTCGCACAGGGTTGCTGGTTCTTTTATTCGACCGACGGAAAACTCAACAGCTATGGATTTTATAAAAACGACCGTTTAGATAGTGTGTGGTATTTCTTTTTCCCCAATGGAGGAATTCAGCATGTAGCGCATTATAAAAATGACACGCTCAATGGCGCATGGATAGAATTCTGGGGCGACACGATCAAAAAAGAATGCGGGCTTTATGCCAATGGGCTGAAAGAAGGAAAATGGATATCGTGGTACAGCAATACGAAGATCATGGAAGAAAATAATTATTTGCACGGCGAACCGAATGGCCCTTACAAAAGATATTATGACAACGGCACGCTGCAGAGCGAAGGAAATATTGTGAAAGGTAAAGCGGAAGGCGCATGGAAATTCTACGACGCTTCGGGAAGAATTCAATCCGAAGGAAGTTATGAGAACGGCGAATGGGATGGCAAGTGGACCGACTATAAAACCAGTGGTAAAATAAATTCGACCGGATGTTATGAAGACGGAAAAAAAACCGGGAAATGGATGTACTTTGGTGATGACGGAAAAATGGATCGCAAAGAAATTTACCGTAACGGAAAATTATACAAGGAAAAAATATATGGAACTTAAAATAATTTCTCTTTCGGTTGTCACATTTTTTATTTTCAGTTGCAGCGACGATCAATCCAAAACAAAAAGCGATTCCACCTCTCAGGATTCCGCGCATGGATTGACAGTCTCTGTGGACACCGGCCACGCTCCGCACAAAGTGAAAGGCGATGTGAAAGACGGGGATTACGAAGAGCGTTATGACAATGGTGTCATTTACATGAAAGGTGAAGTGAAGAACGGATTGCGCGAAGGAACGTGGATGAGCTTTTTCCGCGATGGAAAAATTTATAGCCAGGGAACGTACAAAGACGGACTGCGCGAAGGTTTCGGCGTTTCATTCTACGCGAATGGCGACACGAGCTCTGTAGGTTATTATAAAAAAGACAAACAAGTGGGCAAATGGAAATTCTGGGACGAGTACGGACAGAATAAGGTGGTGAATTTTCCGGAGAAGTGAACGCGATTTTCGGTTGGCAGTTTTCAGTTGTCGGTGGCAGGTTGTCTTCCAACACAACTCTCTCCCCTATCTCAGAATAATTTTTTTCTCCCACCGGAATCAGTACATCCGTTCAATCCGTAATCCTCCCGGTTTTTTATTTCAGAATGATCTTTCCCACCTGCGGTTTTCTTCCTCCCACCGATAATGTGTACATGTACACTCCCTGCTCGAGGCCATCGCTCGTAACGTCGATGCGGTCGGTGGTGATGCCGGAATATTTTTTCACGATCCTTCCGCGCATGTCATAGAGATCGAGTTCGCTGCTTTCATTCTCCGTATTATCAAAAAGTATCGTGCAGTTTTCCCAGAATGGATTCGGAAATGCAATTACGTTGCCGTCATACATGTTGCAGGACAAATGCATTTTGTCAATGGAAAATCCGTAAAGCGGTTCGTTGTTATTCTGCGGAATGGAATCGGTCTGGTATTTCGAATAGGGTTTTTCCACGCGCAGGCGCACAGTCGCATCGCACTCGAGTAACTGGTGCCCGGCATTCAGCAATGGAATTCCTGCCCACGCCGCATCGCGGAAAATTTCTGTTCGCTCTGTTGAAGCAACGGAAGATGAAAGAATCGTGTACATCATTTTTCCTGCGTCATACAACGGAACATCTTTCAGTTCCCCGGTGAGCACTCCGGAAGTATAAACTGCATTTCCATTGTGATTAAAAACATACACGTAATGCATTCCGCCGAAAAGAGGTTCACCGAGATTTGTTTTTATTTTTTCATCGGGATCGAAAAGCATATCGGCGCCATTATCCAAACCAAGAGAAGAATTTTCTGCGAACGCAATATTCAATCGCTCTCCCGTTTCTACATTGATCGCGTAACCCGGAAACCATCCCATTCCGTTTGCGCCAATGTAATCGGCTGCTTCGGGATCATTCACATCTGAAATTCCTCCCTGTGCAACCGTGCGCCCGCTCTTGTCCACGCTCGCATGTGCGCGCATGAAAAATCCTTCTGTGCCTCCCTCGTTTGTAGAAGGGTTTGTTCCGCTTTCAAAAACAATGCATCGTGACCATTTTGTTTGATCGGCAGTGAAAACAATATTCACATTCGGAATATTGTCAAATTTGTTGTTGACTGTCGTTGGAACATCAGGATAAACAACGCCGGTGGAATAGCAAATTGTATTTGCATTCGTACGAACTCCATCGGCGCATAAACGATAAGGAGCCCACGTTCCATTTATACTTGATTCATAATCTTCGTTCGGATCAATGGGAGAACTTCCAATAAAACGATCATCAAAAGCAGAAGCACATGCCCCGGAACCCGGATTTGTATTCCTGAAATCTCCGCTGCGGATCCAGTTGAAAGAAGTGTAATCATCATTGTCAGAAATTCCACTCAGCCAGTTTTTATTTTCATCGGCGAATTTCAGTGTCGCTTCGAGATAACCATTGTGATCGGGATTGCGCGATAGTCCGGGCAAATTCACTTGTTGTGTTTGCACACCAATTCCCCATTGGGAAATAATCTGTTTGTTGCCGCTGCCAATTGTGCTGTCGGAATAAACGGTGTCTGTTCCGCCGGCCTTCCACAATTTCCAGTGCGCATTCATGTCCGTCGTGTCGAATGCAATTCTGTAATCACCATCGGTGAGATGATCGTAATCTTCATAAGTGATTTTTACCGGGCCGTGCAGTTCTTTGTATTTGGGAAATAAA
This sequence comes from Bacteroidota bacterium, assembly GCA_016194975.1. Classification (NCBI taxonomy): domain Bacteria; kingdom Pseudomonadati; phylum Bacteroidota; species Bacteroidota bacterium. The sequence goes on along the minus strand of JACQAM010000008.1, from coordinate 283,357 downwards.
GAGCGATGAGAAGATGAATCCAGGATTTCATTTACAGTTTCATCCGTAAGATCGAGTACTTGTGTTCCCGATCCTTGTCCTTCTATGCGCTGAATTTGCGGCCCGCATTCGTTTTGTGGCAATGAGATCACCACATCATTACAAACAGTTTGTGTTGCGCAGGAAGTGATAACCGTAAAACAAACGTGATAAGTTCCCGCGCTCGTGTAAGTGTGCGCAGGAAACTGTTGCGATGCAAAACCGTCGTCGCCGAAATTCCATTGGTAAATTCCGGTTGCGGATTCCGAAGTGAAATAAACATTTCCTCCATTGACAGTGTATGAAAATTCCGGCGCAGCATTTTCAGAACAGGAAATATTTGAAAAACAATTATCGAATAATTGCTGAACGCGATCATCGGCCTGCTGCAATTTTGTGATCGCATCAATATTATTTCCCGCCGTGTCGCGCGCCCACGGAACGGCTATCGTTACAGTTTGCACTTGCCCGGGCTGCATGGAAAAAGGCCCGGCGCTCTCGAGAAAACGACGATCAAACGGTGTATTTCCAACGGTAACTTCCGACCACGCCGGTTCAGGAATTCCATTTGTTCCCCAACCGTAAGGATCAGTATTGTCGGGAAACATGAATGAGCACGGTGTAGTTCCTCCTGCTCCATTGCCGCCGTACGTTTGCGGCGAACCATCTTTCCATAATCCCTGCATGAAATAATAATACTGCAAACCTGTTTCCGGATTTCCAACAATTGAAAAATCATTGTCGTAATATTTGAACATCGACATTTCAATTCTTTCGCCCGGCTCATCCACCAAACTATCACGATCATTATCAATATGATCATTCGCATCTGCCAATGGCCCCTGAACAAAATCAATTCCTATTGCCGGAGGATGCCAACCGTAGATCTGGTCAAACGCATCTCCGTTATAACCATAACCCATTCCTCTTCCAACATCGCATCCTACATAATCATCGTCATACCCACCAACCTCGGCGTCTGCAAATTGTCCCATCCACATTTGATTCCAGGAAGTGGACGAGCGATTGATAATTTTATAACGATAAAAAGTGGCATCATTCAGCGCATCGTTCGAACGAAAAGAAAATGCCATGGCCTGCACTTCCATTCCGAATGGATTTCCTCCTGTTTCCGAATGTGTATTTCCTTTGTCGTTGAAGATCCACCACACTGCCTGGTCGCCAAGAAGATCAGTATTGCAATCGGGATTTCCATTCAAAGCAAACCGCGGATAATCTCCGTTATGCGGATTGTAAATTCCATCGCCATCGGCATCGAAGAACGGTGCGAGATAATGCGCTTGTCCTTCTGCTGCATTTCCATTTCCCGGCCACGATAAAATTGCTTCAGGAATTGTGTAATTCGGATCGGTGCGATGCGCGAGAAAAGATTCCACATCACTGCGATTCAATTTCCAGAAACGATCGTAGCGATGACAAATACTATCGGTGGTAGAAACAGAATTTGTATCGAGCGGGCCGGGCCAGAAATCATCTCCCGTCTGGCGATACGTCATTGCAGCGGTCATGAGCGATCCGCCACCATCGAGTGCGCCGAACCATAATGCGCCGGCAAACATGCTGTACTTATTGCTGCCTTTCGGAATTTCATATCCGGCAGAAGAAAGACCCCACCATAGATCGCCTTCATTGAGCAGCGTAGCACGCACATTATTAATGTCGAGATCAACGTGTGAAACAGCAGGGCGACAGGTTTGATAAAAAACATCCTGCAGCGATTGCGCAAAAATGAATGGAGAAAAAATAATTCCCGCGATCAAAAGCGAAACTTTTCGTTTCATGTCAATGGGATTACAAGCGGGGATGAATTCAAATATAATGAAATAGACGCGGGATGGGAGACGCGTGGCATGGGAAAAATGAAACAGATTTATTAATGATTAAACAGGTCCAGTGTAGTTTTTTAATCTTGATGTGGATGAGGAAGGCGGAAATATTGGCACAGATTTTCCCGGGCTAAGAGGCTGTTTAAATTTCATCCTTCTGTTTTGTTATGCGCCATTTTTGTCCATCCTTCCCTGCCCGCCCACGCACGACCCATTTTCCTTTAGCAGGCGGGGTTGCATTTCTTGGCTGTAGTCGCTCCACTATGGCCTGCAAAATGCGCCTCGGCTGAACAAAAATGGCATCATAACAATTCCAAAAAATGAATTTTAAACAGCCTCTAACCGATTTGAAGAATTCCCATTGTGAAAATCGTGTTACTATTCGCGCAAAACTTCTCTCCCTTCTCCGCCCTTCATTCTCCATTCTCTTCGTACTTTCACTTCCCTTTTCACAATGATCCCGAAAGAAACTGTTGACCGAATATTCGACACTGCACGCATTGACGAGGTGGTGGGAGAATTTGTGTCGCTGAAAAAGCGCGGCGCGAATATGATCGGGCTTTGTCCTTTTCATAATGAGAAAACGCCTTCGTTCAACGTTTCTCCTTCGCGCGGCATTTACAAATGTTTCGGTTGCGGCAAAGGCGGGAATTCCGTGAACTTCATCATGGAGCATGAACATCTTTCTTATCCCGAAGCGCTGCGATGGATTGCGAAGAAATACAATATTGAAATTGAGGAAGAGGAAACTTCGCCCGAGCAGCAGATGCGCGATAATGAACGGGAAAGTTTATTTCTTGTTTCTTCCTTCGCACAAAAACATTATTCGAAAAATCTTCATGAAACGGAAGAAGGAAAAGCGATCGGCCTTTCTTATTTCAAAGAGCGCGGATTCCGCAATGACATTATCGAAAAATTCCAGCTCGGTTATTCGCCCGACACGTGGAGAGATCTTACGGATACGGCGATCGCTGCGGGATACAGGTTGGAGTATCTTGTTAAAGCAGGACTTACCATTCAGAAAGAAGAAGACCAGGAGAAATATTTCGATCGTTTCAAAGGCCGTGTTATTTTTCCCGTGCACAACGCGAGCGGGCGCGTGATCGCTTTCGGCGGAAGAACGCTGAAGACAGATAAAAACATTGCGAAGTACATCAATTCTCCGGAAACAGAAATTTATCACAAGAGCAATGTACTCTACGGATTATATTTCGCGAAGAAAAAAATTATTGAAGAAGATGTTTGTTTTCTCGTGGAAGGATATACCGATGTCACTTCTATGCACCAGGCGGGAATTGAAAATGTAGTGGCCTCATCGGGCACTTCACTCACCGTAGAGCAGATACGCCTCATTCGCCGTTACACGAACAACGTCACCATTCTTTACGACGGAGATCCTGCAGGAATAAAAGCAAGTTTCCGCGGCATCGATCTCATTCTCGAAGAAGGAATGAATGTGCGTGTGCTTTTATTTCCCGATAATGACGATCCGGATTCCTATTCGAAAAAAGTTTCCAGTGAAGAACTGAAAGAATTCATTTCGAAGAATACGAGAGATTTTATTCGTTTCAAAACGGAATTACTCTCTGCAGAAACGGAAGGCGACCCGATAAAAAAAGCCGGGCTTATCCGCGATATTGTAGAAAGCATAGCACTCATTCCTGATGCGATAACGCGAAGTGTTTTTGTAAAAGATTGCAGCCGCATTCTTGATATTGAAGAAGTGACTTTGCTCAATGAACTCAATAAGCAGCGGAAGAAAAATTTCGAGAAGAAAAGACAGGACTCTTCACAGGTTGTTTACACGCCGGAAAATTTTGTCCCGGACCAGGCAGCGAAAGCCGATGAAAAAATAACTGGAGAACGAACCGGCACGCTTTACCAGGAAAGAGAAATTATCCGTTTGCTGCTGAATTACGGTTCGGAGATGATCATGGCCGATTCGATGAATGAAAGCGGCATTGCGGAAGAGGTCTCCGTTTCGCTTGCAGAATTTCTCATTCACGAGCTCGATCATGATGAGATAAAACTTGGCAACAGCATGTATGAATCTATTCTTGACGAATACCGTTCCCATATTTCAAAAGGAGCTGTGCCCGATCTGAATTATTTCATTACACACAACAATCGTGAAGTGAATGCACTTGCCATCGATCTTGTAACAATGCCTTACCAGCTTTCGCGCTGGGACGATCACGCGATCTATGTGCAGACGGAAAGTATGGCGCTTAAGAAAGCCGCGATGCATGGCGTTTTTTCGCTTAAGCTCCGTAATGTGGAAATGATGATCCATGAAAAAAGAAAATTAGTTCGCGAGGAAGAAGAAAAACAGGATTTCGAAAAAATGATGGCAGTGCTCGGTGAATTGAAATCGCTCGAAGAAGTGAAGAAACATTTTTCGTCCATGCTGGGAAGAGTGGTGATCCGGTAATTTTCGATTTTCGATTTTCAATCGGCAATTATTCCGCCCACACTTTTGTTCCTTCCGAACAATTCCTGCAGATGTCGATCTCTTTTCTTCCTTTCAGCACTGAAGCGCGGAATTTATTGTACGGTTCGCTGTGCCAGATCTCTTTCAGGGAAAAATTCTTCAGTGTTCCCAGGCGGTGACTTCCGTCTTTGTCGAAACAGCAGGGCACTACGCCGCCGTCCCACGTGATCACGCACGAGTGCCACATGCGCCAACAATGATCTTCGAGTTTATTTTTTATTTCCCATTTTCCGTCGGCGCGCCTGCGGTAACGTGAATATTTTTTTTCATCGGGAATGAGTTCATTGCCGTTTTCAAATTCATAAACCTGTGCCGTTTTCAATAGTACATCATCCACACCGAGTTTCACCGCAAGTTTTTTTACTTCTTCCACCTGGTGTTCGTTCGGTTTTACCACGAGGAACTGGAAAACCACATGCGGCGTTTTCGAATGCAGTTCTTTTTTCCAGCGCAGAATATTTTTTGTTCCTTCAATTACTTTGCTCAATTTTCCACCGATCCGATAAGCAGAGTATGTTTCCTGCGTGGTTCCGTCAATGGAAATAATAAGCCGGTCGAGTCCCGACTCCACTGTTCTTTTTGCGGTTTCCTCGTCGAGAAAATGTGCATTAGTGGAAGTGGAAGTAAATATTTTTTTTGAAGATGCATACTTCACCATTTCCGTGAACGCAGGATTCAGAAATGGTTCGCCCTGGAAATAAAAATTCAGGTACAATAAATGAGAACTCATTTGATCAATAGTTCTGCGGAAAAAATTTTCCTCGAGCATTCCCGTTGGCCGGGAAAATTTTCTCAACCCGCTCGGACATTCCGGGCATTGGAGATTGCACGAAGTGGTGGGCTCGAAAGAAATGCTCACTGGCATTCCTTTTATTTCCGGCCTGCGCGTCCATTTCGACCAATGATAACTTCCGTACACGCGCCACGCATTCCACGCACGTGCAGGTGTAAGTTTTTTCAATAAACGAAATGAATTTCTCATCAGGAATGTTTCACCTTAAAGTTAACCCAAATAAATCAGAACAGGTGAAGCAGGAAACCGAACAAACCGGAAAGTATCACAACCAGCGCCGAATCGGGATTTTTCCAGAGGAGAAAAATGAACATGGAAATAAATATCACCAATGATCTCCAGTCCATGGGCGCGCTGCTGCCAATGACCCATACCGAGGTAATGATCATTCCGATTACAGCCGGACGAATTCCCCTGAACACTGATTCCACTTTCGGTTTCGTTTTAATGCGATCAATGAATTGCTGAGCAACGATCATGATCAGTGAAGGAGGAATGAAAACTGCGATCGTTGAAACCAATGCTCCTCTTATTCCGGCCACTTTATAGCCAATGAAAGTTGCTGTGATCGCAATAGGTCCCGGCGTTACTTGCCCGAGAGCAATTCCATCTGCAAATTCTTTCGAGGTAAGCCAGCGATGCATACCGACAACAATTTTTTCCAATGCAGGAACAAAAACATATCCTCCTCCGAAAAGAGTAATGCTCTGGCTGGCGAAGGTGAGTCCGAGCATGCGCAACTCCTGCAGCAATAATGAAACAGGATGAAGAAAAAATATTATTCCGCCGACGAGGAACATCAGCGCCACAGCCGAGGCAGGCAAGAAAGAATTTTTCCGCTTTGCAGCAACAGAAATATTATTCTTAACACCGGGAAAAATAAAATACCCGGCCAAACCTGATACGGCGACAATGGACATCGTTACAAAAAATCCCTTGAGAAAAAAAATAACAGCTCCCGCTCCGAGGAGAATGATGACCTGGAAAATATTCGTGATGTTTTTCCTGATCATTGACCACGCAGTAGCGGCGATCACCGCAGCGACACCCGGAAGAAGTCCGTCAAAAATTCCGGTAACCACTGAAGATGTTCCATACTGAAAATAAAAATGAGAGAGGATGCAGATAAGAATGAATGCGGGCAGGAGAATTCCTGTGAGCGCAGCGGCTGCTCCGGCCATTCCATAAAGCGAGTAACCAACGCCTGCGATCACATTCGTGGCAAGCGGCCCGGGAAGAAGGCTTCCCACTGTTGTGAGATCGAGCAATTCTTCATCGCTGATTATTTTTTTTCTTTCGCAGAATTCTTTCCGCACATAAGCAACGAGCGCCACATTCCCCCCGAACGCGATGGTTCCTGTTTTAAGAAAAATGAGAAATAGTTTCGGGAATGAGATCTTCTGCATGCGGGGTATAAAGATGGGAATAATGCTCCAATGCAGCACCGCAACTTCAACAGCAAGTCATTTAAAAACCGTGGGTGGTGTTACAGTACAACCGTATTGTTTGAAGAAACTATTTAATATTTTTCAGGCAATCCTTGTCTTGTTATTGTGCAATACAACTTTAAAACTAAGTTTTGCTTTTAAAGCATTAAATACTCTCAAAATTGTTTCCATTGTAACGTTTGTGGCATTGTTTTCAAGTTTGGAGATTTGAGCTTTTTGAACACCTACTAATTTGCCAAGTTGCTCCTGAGTCAGATTACGTTCAATTCTGACTTTTTTTATCATATCACCCAAAACTTCTAATTGAAGTTCTTGTTCATAAAGGTCGCGTTTGGCGGTGCCCCGTTTACCGATGAACTCATCTTTGATTTCATCTAAACTGAAAAGTCGCATTTTATTATTGATCTTCATAATATTTACTTTTTAAGTTTAAAATATTTTAGTCGTAATAGTTCTGCTTTGCTTAATTCTTTGTCAGGAGTTTTGTTGGTCTTTTTAATTATTCCATGCGTTGAAATAACCAAGGTCTGCTGATTGTTTGTATTATCCCAAAAAGCAAAAGCCGGAAATTTTTCAATGCGACGCAGGATTTCCCATTTGCTGGTAATACTCTTTCTGCCGCTGCAGCATCTTCGCATAATACGCGCGTGTGTCCCAGCGGAAACGCACGAGTGCAAAAACGGAAAATCCGGAATAATCAGCAGCATGATTGTAATGAGCGGTGTTCATGGAATAACGATAAGATGCTCCACCGCCTGCGCTCACCGATTTCCAGAGATTGATAAAACAATTTACGCCGACTGATCCCACAAGAAAATTATCGGAATACTCATTCACCTGGTGATTAAGATTGGTGGAAGAATAACCGGCAATGAAATTCGCATTGGAATCGAACGTGGTATCCCATCGTGACGCATTGGCAAAACCGAATTTGACGGGCACCGAAAAATTCACAAGCCCTTTGGGCCTGATGAGTGGTTCCATGTTGAGATACATTCCCAGGAAAGATGATGTTTGCGGGTAAGTGGAATTATTGGTGAAATTTTTTATGTCTTTCATCGCGGCATCCAGATCCAGTCCTATTGCCAGTTTATTTCCGAAGGCAGCGCCAATGATGGAAGCATAAAACGCATTGAGCTGATCGCCCCGGTTGAATGCGACGCTTTCATAACCGAACGTGTATTGCATATAGGAATAATTGAGGTTATGAAAAAGATAGCGCGTGGTGTCCTGGGCATTTGCAGAAAAAAAACAAAAAGCAACCGTGGAGAGAAGAAGTATTTTTTTCATGGCGGGAAATTTTGGTTAACAATTTAGTCAGAAACATTAACGCTTTTTACAAACAATCATTGTGCCGATAAAATCTTTTCCATGCCTCTAAAATTCTTATTTTTAACTCCCGATCTTCCCGCGCCCTGAAAGCTTTTCCGGAAGATCGGCCTCTGCCTGTATGTGGGAAAAAATTTCTCATTTCATTCTCCGTAATCGCGTCGTGATCCTGGTTCTTATGCTCCTGGTCACGGGCTTCATGGGATGGAAGGCGAAAACGAACCTTGAACTTTCCTACAAGTATGCGCGCGTGCTGCCGGTTGACGATTCCATGTATATCGCTTATGAAAAATTCAAAGCGAAATACGGCGAAGATGGAAATGTAATGGTGATCGGTTTCAAAGACACCGGTATGTTCCAGTTCAATAAATTCCGCGACTGGTATGATCTCACAGATTCCATCGGAAAAATAAATGGCGTTGAGAATGTAATGTCCACTGCCCGCTTGTACAACCTGCAACCGAATGACAGCATTGAAAAACTCGATGTACTTCCCGTTGTGAACCGACGACCCCAATCGCAGGAAGAATGTGACAGTATCAAAAAAATAATTTTACGGCTGCCATTTTACGAGGGACTCATTATTACGAAAAAGAAAACTGCCGGCGTGGACGTTCCGCAGGTGACAGTGCTCGCGATCACGTTCACACAAAAAGATCTGAATTCAAAAAACCGTTTGGCGATCGTGGGAAAGATCCGCGATTATGTGAATCATTTCGGAATAAAAAATCACGAAGAGATGCATCTCTCGGGCATGCCGTGGATACGATCGGAATATATGCGCAAGATCTCCGGCGAATCTACATTGCTGCTTGTCCTTTCTATTCTTGTTACGGCGCTTATTCTTTTTATTTTCTTCCGTTATTTCAATGCAGTCTTCTTTTCGCTCATCATTGTCATTGTCGGATTGATCTGGTCGGTGGGCACTATTGCACTTTTCGATTACAAGATCACGATCCTTTCAGGACTCATTCCTTCACTCATTGTCATCATCGGAATTCCGAATTGTATTTTTCTCATCAATAAATACCAGGAAGAATTAGTTGCGCATGGAAATAAAACAAAAGCGCTTTCCCGGATGGTGCAGAAAGTGGGACTCTCGAATTTTCTTGCCAACCTCACTACCTCCATCGGCTTCGGTGTATTTTATTTCACGAATAGTTCTATGCTTGTTGAATTCGGCGTGGTGGCAGCGATCAATGTAATGACCACTTATTTCATTGCACTTGTGCTCACGCCTATTACGTTCAGTTACCTGCCCGAACCGAAACCGAAGCAGATGAAACACCTGAGTGGAAAACGCATCAATAAAATTCTCGCACTCGTCGACAAACTCGTTCATCATCACCGTAAAGCAATCTATCTTGGCATTGCACTCGCTACGATCATCGCCACGCTCGGATTTTTCAAAGTGAAGATCAATGGATACGTGGTGGACGATCTTCCGAAAAACGATCCGCTTTATCTTGATCTGAAATTCTTCGAGAAAAATTTCAAAGGCGTTCTTCCGTTCGAAGTGGCGCTTGAAGTGAAACCATTTCTCACCGACAGCATGAAGCGCGATCTCGCGAAGAAAGGGATCAAACCAAATCCGGATGATTATGCGCCCGATACACTCGGCCCGAAAAATATTTTTCTTCCGAATGGAGAAGTGCTTTTCAATATCGATTCGCTTCAACGTTTCGTCGATTCGCGGCCTGAATTTTCCAAACCTGTTTCCGTTGTAGAAGCGGTGAAATTCACTAACCAGGCGCTGAACAACGGAAAAGTAAAAGCGTACCGCGTTCCGCATGACATGATCAGCTTGCAGCGCATTGCGAATTACAGCAACCCGAACAAGGAAGGAAAAAAACTGAATGAATCGAACAAACAGAAACTGAATACTTTTCTCGACAGCACATATCGCTCTACAAGGCTCAGTTTCCAGATGGCGGATGTAGGTTCCGACAGTTCGAAACGGATCATGGCGAAAATTCAGCCGGTAGTGGATTCACTTTTCCCGAGAAAATATTTCAAAGTTGATCTCACCGGCAATTCGCGGATGTTCCTTCGCAGTTTCGATTACATGCTGCATCATCTCTTCGTGAGTTTGCTCATCGCAATCGGACTCATTCTTCTTCTCGGCATGGCGCTCTTCCGATCGGTATGGATCATCGTGCTCTCCAAACTTCCCTGTTTAATTCCATTGGTAATGACTGCCGGCATCATGGGCTATCTCGGAATTCCTTTCAAGTCGTCAACCATTCTTATTTTCTCGATCGCATTCGGTATTGCATCCGATGGAACCATTTACATTCTTACTGCGTATCGCCACCAACTCCGGAAACTTTCTGCCGCCAATGCATCGAAAGCAGTTTCGCTCGCCATAAAAGAAACCGGGCTGAGCATGATCTATACGAACATCATTCTCTTTTTTGGTTTCGCCATTTTTCTTGTTTCCAGTTTCGGCGGAACCGTTGCGCTCGGAATTTTATTGTCGATCACACTCATTGTTTCATTAGCAACGAATCTTGTTCTTCTTCCCTGCCTGCTTCTTTCACTCGAGAAACGCGCTTCCACAAAAGCACTGATGAAAGAACCGCTCATTGAAATTTATGATGAAGAAGAAGACATTGACGCCGACAAACTGAAGATCCACCACGGTCATCATCACCATTGAAATTTTTCTGAAGATGAAAGGAATAATTCTCGCCGGCGGATCCGGCACACGATTGCACCCGCTCACACTCGCAGTGAGCAAGCAACTCATGCCGGTTTACGACAAACCGATGATCTATTACCCGCTCTCTGTTCTGATGATGGCCGGCATCCGCGAAATATTAATTATTTCAACACCAATAGATCTCCCGGGATTCAAACGATTGCTCGGCGACGGAACACAACTCGGCTGCAAATTCTTCTATGAAGAACAAAAAATTCCGAACGGGCTTGCGCAGGCATTCGTGATCGGAGAAAAATTCATCGGCAAAGAAAAAGTGGCGCTCATTCTCGGCGATAATATTTTTTATGGCGCCGGACTTGGCGGATTAATGCAGGTGAATATTGATCCCGATGGCGGAGTTGTTTTTGCTTACCACGTTTCCGATCCTGAACGTTATGGCGTGGTGGAATTCGATTCGAAAGGAAAAGTGCTTTCTATCGAAGAGAAGCCGCAACATCCGAAATCGAACTACGCTGTGCCGGGATTATATTTTTATGACAACAGCGTAGTGAAAATTGCGAAGGAGCTCAAACCCGGTGCGCGCGGTGAATACGAGATCACTGATGTGAACAAACATTATCTCTCAATGGGAAAACTGAAAGTGGGAATTCTCGCGCGCGGAACCGCGTGGCTGGACACGGGTACATTCGCATCGCTTACGCAGGCGGGACAATTCGTGCAGGTGATCGAAGAGCGGCAGGGATTGAAAGTGGGTTGCATTGAAGAAGTTGCTTTTCGCCAGGGATTCATTGACAAAGAGCAACTGAAAAAACTTGCTGAGCCGCTGATGAAAAGTGGTTACGGAAAATACCTGCTCACACTGGTGAACAGAAAATAAAAATGAAGAGCAATACAGTAAAAAATAAAATACTGATCACCGGTGGCGCAGGATTCATTGGCAGCGGCCTCGCAGAAAGATTGTCGCAGAATGCGGAGAACAAAATTGTGATCGTTGATAATCTTCTGACCGGGAGTGAAAAGAAAATTCCCGTTTCTCCTCACAAGAATATTGAATTCATAAAATGCAACATCAATAACAGCAATCACATCACGGATGTTTTTCTTTCACACCCCTTCGATTATGTTTTTCATTTTGCTGCTGTTGTTGGCGTGAAACGTACGCTCGATCATCCGCTTCTTGTACTGAATGATCTCATCGGGATGCGGATGCTGTTGAATCTTTGTGCAACGGCAAAAGTGAAACGCGTTTTTTATTCTTCCTCATCGGAAGTTTACGGTGAGCCGGTTGAATTTCCGCAGAATGAAGAAACCACGCCGCTCAATTCGAGATTGCCATACGCGATCGTGAAAAATGCCGGCGAAGCTTATCTCAAAGCTTATCACAAAGAATACGGTTTGAATTACGGCATCTTCCGTTTTTTCAATACCTACGGGCCGAAGCAGTCTTCCGATTTTGTGATGTCGCGTTTCATTATGGCGGCGCTGAAAAATGAACCGTTGTGCATCAATGGCGACGGATCGCAAACCAGGACTTTTTGTTTCGTGGATGATAATGTGGAGGCCTGTGTAAAATGTTTTGAAGAAGAAAAATTTATGAATGATGTGATCAATATCGGCAGCGACGAAGAGATCACTATTCTTGAACTTGCAAAAATGATCATCCGCATCACCGCTTCCCGTTCGAAAATAAAATTTCTTCCCGCGCTGAAAGAAGGCGACATGACGCGGCGCAAACCTGATAATTCTAAAATGATGCAGGTGCTCCACCATAAACTTCTTCCACTCGAAGAAGGAATCAGAAAAGTGATCGCCGACACCTCTTTTATTTCTGTTCCTTGAACGCAAAAGAAATTCACCGGCTTCTGGATAAAACATTCGCGGAGATCATCGCCAGTTTTCCTGCTGCTCCATCGAATCTTTACGATCCGCTTCGTTACGCTCTTTCTTCAGGAGGAAAACGCCTGCGTCCATTTCTTGTGATGAGCAGCGCCGGACTTTTTTCGGAAAATATCTCCCCGGCCGTTCCTTCGGCCATCGCTGTTGAATTGTTTCACAATTTCACTTTGCTGCACGATGATATCATGGACAACGCTTCCCTGCGCAGGGGAAATCCGAGCGTGCATGTGAAATGGAACACGAACATTGCCATACTAAGTGGTGATGCTTTGTACACCGAAGCGTTCCGCCAGCTCGGCCGCTCACCGGAAAATGTACTGAAAGAACTCACGGAAATTTTTTCTGCTACTTCATTGCACGTCTGCGAAGGGCAACAGATGGATATGGATTTCGAAAAGAAAAATAATATTTCCATTGCGGAATATCTCCGCATGATAGAACTGAAAACCGCTGTGCTGCTTGCTGCTTGCCTGGAAATGGGCGCCGTTGCAGTTGGCGCAGAAAAAAAAGAAGCAGAAAAATTATCCGGGTTCGGCAAACACATGGGAATAGCTTTCCAGCTGAAAGATGACATTCTCGATGTGTACGGCCATTCCGAAAAATTCGGGAAACAACCCGGCGGCGATATCGTTTCGAACAAAAAAACTTTTTTATTGCTCAAAGCATACGAACTCGCCAACCGGTACCAGAAAGAAGAACTGCAGAACTGGACACAAGCCGGCGCGAAACATGCGGAAGAAAAAGTAATAGCCATAAAAAATATTTTTGATTCGCTGGAAGTACGCCGCCATGCCGAAAAAGAAATGCGCGCGCATTATGAAAAAGGAATTGTAACGCTGGAAAGTGTAAAAGCGGATAAAGAAAAAATTACAGCACTCCGGAAATTTGCAGATGATCTGATGAATAGGGAGTATTAGAGTATTGGGGTATTGGGGTATTAGGGTATTAGGGTATTAGGGTATTAGGGTATTAGGAAAAAAGTAAATAAAAATTCAGTGAATTGAAGTAAAAGATCGAATCCAATAAATAATTCTGAATTTCCGGCAGTACCTGATAACTCCACCCCCATTCTTCCATTCTCCTACAACGCCTGCTCCAGTTCTGCATGCGAATTCACATTCTTCATTTTCTTCAGCGTGAAAGTATAGGAGATCGTTCCATTCCCGGGATTTATTTTCGCGAATTGTTCCGATGTAAAAGTGTATGCCGTAAAATTTTCATCGAAGGCGATCATCGTTGTTCTTGACGATGCGCTGTAATTGAATACCTGCGGAGTCATGCCTTCCAGTCCATCATAACGCATGATGCCATTGAAAGAGGAATCGGCGATGTACATCAAAATAATATTCAGCGGTTTTTTATTTTCATCCTGGTACGCCGCATCCACGGTTACGATGGGCGATCTGAAGCGGGAAATCTGGTCGTAATTGTAAACGCCCATACTCGAAATGGAAAGCGAACGGAAAATTGTTTTCTCATTATTCAGGTCTTCTCCTTTTTTCATATTCGATTCCGATCCGCCAATGACCATAAAATTATTCAGTTCACTTTTTTTGGTTTGATCGGTGTCATTGTTTTTTTCCTGCTCTGCTTTTGTTTTCTCCAATTTTTGTTCCGCCAGTTTCCTGGCTTTTTCAAATTGCACTTCCGCATCTTTTCTCTCCTTCAACAATTGTAAAGCTTCGGCATATTTTTTTGATTTCTTCAATGCAGCATATCGTTTGGCCATCATCGGTTTATTTGCATCGAAATATTCAAACCACTTGCTGAAAGTCATTTTTGTTTCTTCCGGGCTCATGTACTCGCGGCTCAGCGACCAGAAACAGAAAAGCGAATCGTTGCCGGGAAATTTCACTTCAGGGATCATGGAAAGTATTTTGTCGAGCGAATCGATCTTGCGCTGCAGCGCCATGTCGTTCCTGATCAGCGAATCGTGTTTGAACTGTATCACCGCAAGTTCATTTGCATAAACCGTGTATGCAGAATCATAAACACTGAATGTTTCCATTTCTTTCTGCTGGAATTTTTTCTTCTTCACTTTATCAGGGAAAACCATATTCACGTCCTTGATCTCTGTTGCAGCACCGGTAATATTATCCTTCATGTAAATTTCATAATCATTATTCGACTCGTTGAACATGATCATGCACTCATCCCATTTCTTTTTGAAAATAGAATCATTCAACGAAGTCATGTCTTCCGAAGGATATTCCCAGGAGATTTTTTTGACCGGTGTGAACTCATTGTTCTTATCTGCAAAACATTTTATTTCAAAAACAGTTTTGCCTTTGCCCGTACTCACTTTTTTTATTTTGTAATGATGCGTGATCCGGTCTTTGTGCTGGCGCAATGTATCGAGATGAATATTATCAAACAGTATCTGGCTTTTATTATAACCGAGCGCAGCATAACATTCGCTCTTTTTCGTTGTCAAAGAATCATACGTTTTCATTTCAGCCGAAATTATTTCCGGGCTATCCGCATAACGAATTCCTGCATCGGCAATGTAAATTATTCCCTGGTCATCGCCCATCAGGCAGGTTTTCTGATCACCCATCCACCCGCATACGCGCATGCCATGTGCATCATTGTGCGCGCCCACATTATTTCCATTCTGATCGGTGATCTGCTCCATCGGTTTCCATTGATTTGCGATCGTGTCGAATTTGTAAAGATTCATGTCCGGAAGATCCTGCTCCATCGCATAATTGAGATCGATATTTTTTCCTGCGGCAAGTTCCAGCGGTTGCCCGTTCTGCGTTGCTTCTATGCGGAACATTCCTGCCGAGTTGAACGGTTGTTGTGTTCCGTGTTCAGGAATATTCATGGGCATATCCGCAAGAATAAAATCAGCAGCGTCACGATACTCGCGATAAGAAATTTCAATTTCGCCGGTTACAGGATTTCCGTTTTGGTCAACGAATGCATTCGCCGGAATGATCAGTTGCGTTCCCGACTTTTCCACGATCACACGATCCTGCGTTGCATCAATTTTATATTTTTCATCTTCCGGTTCCACATTCCCGATCTTATTCAATTCTACAGACGTTTGTGTGAAAGTAATTTCTACCCGGCGATTCAGATATTTTCCCTTTTCGGTAGAATTATTCCCAACGGCGTTGTAGGAAGCTTTGCCGGAATATTCTGTCCGCGAAAATCCTTTCGATTTAAAATAATCAGCAGTAGTTAGTGAACGCTGATTGGAAAGTTGTTTGTTGTGTTCGAGATCGCCGGTACTGTCGGTAAATCCCACAATGGAAATTCTGCAATTCGCACCCGCGAACGATCGCACGCGGAGAACCGAATCAATACTTTTCTGCGCCTGGCCGGTGAGCGTGTAGGAATCCGACTCGAAGTGAATGGTGAGTTTTGTTTTGGTCTGCGCGAACGCGAACGAAAGCAAAAAAATAAAAAACAAGTTGGTAAAAATAAAACGGAATATTTTCTTTCCGCGAAAAATAGTTTTCATGCAAGGGAGTTTGGGATTCAATAAAGTTATGCCATTAAGTTATCAAATCAAAATGAGAATGCACTTTATGAAAAATGAATTACTTTTCAGGTAGAAATAAATTGTAATTATCACGAAATCGAAGAGGCTGCATGATAAAAGAAAATTTACAATTCAGAATTGAGCTCGTCAATAATCCGCGTAGTCCCGAGAGCGATAAGTTTGCCCGCGACTTTGTGCATTCGCTGGGATTAAAAACACACAGCGGAACCTGGAGCAACATTGAGTTGGATTCACCGAGAATAGATGATTTCATTTCCGAATCAAAAAATTTGATTAAAAATAATTATGCCCGGTTCAATGGATTTTGTGGCCTTGCACAATATATAATCGAGGATGAGCAAACCAATTCAGAATGGTATGAATTGAGCCCGGGCAAGAGTATGTCCATCGCTGAGTACGGAGAGATCATTACCTGTAAAGCGGATAGAATGCCTCCAGGAATTCATATTGCCTCTGGTTGGTCTTACAATGTTTATGTTTCAGAAAAATTTAAAGACGCTGTACAAGCTAATCAACTTACCGGGCTTGATTTCATCTGGCTGAAAGATACCGGGCGATTTAAATCTCTTCAATGGTTTCTGCCTGTTATTCTGAATCCGCTGGGACGTGGAATAGATCATCCATGGTTTGACAGAAAAACTTTAAAGGGTTCCGGTTCAAATCAGCCACTGAATTCTCAATTCAGATGTGGCGTTAATCATTTTTCATCCGGGCAGATCAAAACAAATATTGTTCTGGATGATAAACGCCGTGAAATAATTGACCTCTTTGATAAGGAGCATTTTTTTATCGTGTCATATAAAACTTACCTGAAAAAATTTCTTCCTTCTTGCGATTTTGCTTTTATTTGGCACCAGGAAGATGAGAAAAGAAAATCTGACGGATTCATTCATAAACAGAGAAGTTTATGTGTCAATAAGAAAGCAAAGGACATATTACTTAAAACAAAATTGATCAGCGAAAGTGAATTGTACCCGATCAGAATAATTGAAGATGCCGGAGACGCAGAAATACTGGACGGGAAAGGAGATTTGCCAACACCTTTTTTCACTTATTCGAATATTACTTTAGAAGGCCTGAAAAAGAAGCTGGATGTGGAATGGGAAAAATATACACGGAAGGTCCGCCCTGAAAAAATTCTGAAACTGAAGGATGTGCTGAAACTGCTCGTGAAAGATAAAAAAAACAGGCCGGAAGATTTTCACAAACGGCTTTCTGAAAAAGAACTGATGGCTTCTAAAGCAGAACTCCCTGGAGGCTGGATCGAAATCCTGAAAAAAACGAATGGAGTTTGTCTTAACGCGGAATGTACGCTGGTACCCTACAGTGAGATCAATAAATTCAGCGAAGAGAAAAAAACAGATTCCGATAACGTTTGGGAAGATTATCCCGAAAATTATCCGCGGAATTTGATTCACGTTGCTTACAGCATTAATGGAGACTGGTATTCTTTGACATTAAATACAGATTCACAAATTGATTCTAAAGTTTTAAGAATTAGTCACGAAGAATGTCAGCCTATTGAAGAATGGGGAACGATAGCCGAATTTTTATTTGACATGCTGACTGGCGACTACGATTGAAATAACCAATACCCTTATTATACATTTTACGCCGTAATTCATGAACTCTTGTTTGCAAAAGTATATTGCTTCAGCATAAAACAGATTGACAAACTTTTTGAGGTCTTTTAATAAAAAAACATTCCATGTATAAATTGATCATGTTCTTTCGGAAATTTCTTCCCGGAAACCTAAAAAGAAAGATCCATAAAAAAATTTACAACAACTACCAGGAGCGTGCACAGGAGAGAGGTGTGAAGATCCGATTCATCAATCTTGGTTATGCCGATAGCCCCGGGTACCCGGGTGACAGAATAAAAGGAAATGATTTCAACGATCGCGAATACGATAATGCCCAATTGTATTTTCAGTTGCTGAAGGAAATAGACCTGCGCAATAAAGATGTATTGGAAATAGGATGCGGTGCTGGTGGAGGATGTGAATTGATCGCGGAACATTTCCTTCCTAAAAGTATTGCCGGTATCGATCTGTCGGATGGACTTATCAATGAGAACAAAAAGAAATACAAAAATCAAAAAATAATTTTCAGCCAGGGAAATGCGGAGCAATTACCTTATGCAGATAACAGCATGGATATTGTGATCAACGTCGAATCCTCACACTGCTATCCATCGCGGCAAAGTTTTGTGAGGGAAACAAAGCGAGTGCTCCGCCCCGGAGGATTTTTCTGCTACGCCGATCTCATGGATCAGAAAGACATGATACAAATGGAAGAATACACAAAAGAAAATTTCGGGGTCATGGTAAAAAGAAATATCAGTCGGAACGTGGTCCTGGCGATCGATAAATTAAAGACAAGGAAAGATGTGAGCAGGAAAAAAAACGATCGGTGGTTCTTAACCCGGGTGCTTCGGAATATTTTTTTCGTTACTCCCGATTCGGATTCTTATAAAAAACTTCAGCAGGGAAAAGTAATTTATGTAATGATCGTTGCCCGGAAACCGGATAACTGATTTTTTATCCAGGTCATTCCCTCAACTCCCACGCACTCCGATAAGCTCCTATTTCCTCCACGTATTCCAGGAAAGCTTTGTAGAAAGAATGATTGGCAAGTGTTGCCGAATCGCCGAAGAGAATTAATTTTTTCTTCGCACGCGTGAGCGCTACGTTCATGCGCCGCGTGTCGGAAAGAAAACCGATCTCGCCATTGTCATTGCTGCGCGTGAGACTGATGCAGATGATGTCGCGCTCCTGCCCCTGGAATCCATCGACCGTGCGCACTGAAAAACGATGCGGAGAATTTTTGAAAAAATCTTTTTCTCCAAGCAATTGCGTGAGTAATTCCGTCTGCGCTTTGTAAGGCGCGATGATGCCGATGGTTAATTTTTCCGCTACAGTCCGCTTTCGACTGGCACTCACCGTGACAGCGGCATATTGTGCTAAAACACAACCCAGGTATTTCAATAGCAATTCCGCTTCTTCCCTGTTGGAAATACTCAGCGTTTCGGAATTCTGTTCTTCGGTGAATCCGCAACCGGCGGTGTCAATGAAATCGACCGGCTTATGCAGCAGATCATCATTCACATCGAAACTGAGCAGGTTCTCTTTCACACTTTCATCCGACTCTAATTTTTTTCCGTAAAACATTTTATTGGAGAACTGCATGATCTTTTCATTCATGCGGTATTGAGTGCGCAACATTACTGCAGCATCGGGCTGATGTTTTATGGCGCGTTCAAACAACGTGTATTTCAATCCGCCTTCTTCTGCTTTTCGCGAACGAACTGTCGGCGGCAATTGCAGATGATCGCCGGCGAAGATCACCCGTTGCGCGCGCGTGATCGGGATCCAGCACATGGGCTCGAGCGCTTGTCCCGCTTCGTCAATGAAAACGGAACGGAATTTCCGGTCGCGCATCATTCTTCCCGCCGATACAACCGGCGTGCAGGCGATCACCTGCGCATTATCGAACTGTTCCCAGAGAATATAATCTTCGAGTGTTGCAGCATCTTTCAGCAATGCACGCGCTTCATTGAAAAGAAGATTCCGTTGTTCACGTTCACTTGCTCCGAAATTGCGTTTGTATTTTTTTGCCATCGCAAAATATTCTTCCGCACGTTTGCGATACGCTTTCAGTTCATTGTAAGAAGTGTGATTCGCGATCCGCATATCGAGCGTATTGTTCAGCACTTCTTCCGAAACACGCGCAGGATTTCCCAGCCGCAAAACATTCACACCTTGTTGTACTAATTTTTCTGTGAGCAGATCCACTGCCACGTTACTCGGACTACACACGAGCACCTGTTTCTCGTGCAGGAGTGTGTGAAGAATGGCCTGGATGAACGTTGTGGTCTTTCCTGTTCCTGGCGGACCGTGCACGAGCGCCACATCTTCTGCTGAGATAATTTTCCGCACGGCATCATTCTGCGAATGATTCAGCACATCAAACGAAATTTTTTCATCTATCCTTTCGAATTTTGCTTCACGTTCTCCGTATATCACTTCACGCAGTCGCAATAAATTTCCTTTTTCTGCATCCATTACTTTCTGAAGTGCAATGAGCATTTCACGATAACTGTTCTCATCGAACAAAAGATTTATTCCGAGTTTCCCGCGCTCTGTCCATCCCGGCAATTCATCAGTATTAAAAGCAACACGCATACGATTGCCCCACACATTTTTTATAGTGCCTGGTAATTTCCCCGCCCCGGCGGGCAGGCCCGCTTCACTTCCGGAATCACCATTATTCGAAAAAACTTCGATCACTTTTCCTCCGCCGAACTGGTGCAACTCATCGAGTCCCTGCGTGCGTTCAAGTTCAACAATAATCGTATCGCCGGGAGCAATTTCTTCTGAATTTATTTTTACGGGATACCATGTCACACCATTTTTTCTTCTTTCGGGAATGCTGCTAAGTTCGAATTGCGCGAGGTATTGCTGATGATCTTCTTCCTTCTCAATGGAAAGAAGATCAACTAATTTTTTCAGTTCGTTGGTAGAATAAGAGCTCAAAGCCGACAAATATGCAGAAAGAAGACGGGGATGAATAATCGATTTTTCATTGAGAATGCACTTGTAAATACAGGTAATTCATTGGCGTTTCTCATTTTCGTCTGCAAATAAACGGCTTTAGTCGAAAGAAACATTGGCCAATACACATTTATTTCGTGGCTAACAAAAAGTGTTCAAAAATAGGATGGCCATTATTTGCACAGGAACGGGCAATCACTAAATTTGATAATCACAAAAAAACACCGTCATGCGTTTACTGATTACACTCGCTTTTTCCGGATTGTTCTTTTGCTCTGCCCCCGCACAAGATCTCACCTCTTCCGATGTTTCCTTGAAATCTTTCAACGCCATTGCGCGCGGAAAACAGGTTTTACTTTCCTGGAATACCGATGTGCAGGGCGTGAAAAATTATTCGCTTGAGAAATCGAGGAACGGTTCTGATTTCGTTGATTTCGGAAACGTACAGGCGGCCGATATTAATACTGATTATATAGAAACCGATTTTCAGCCCTTCGACGGACTTTCTTATTATCGCCTGAAACTTGTTGGCGCCGATGGTTCTGTTTCTTATTCCAATGCAGTTCCTGTAAAATACAATGAGAACGGCGAACCGGTTTCTCCCGTGGAAGGAACTTCTTACAATCATTCTTCCTCCGATAATTCCATGTTAGTTGTTGTGATGAATCCGGCGGGCGAACAATATTATTCCAAAGTAGAAGTGACTGCGAATGGAAATCCGGTAGAATGCATCGATCCTGATCCGCTGCTTGCGAGCGGCACTTACACCATCATCGGTTGCAGTGACCAGGAATTTTACAGCAAGCAGATTCTTGTGAAATGACCCCAGGCAAATAATCTCCATAGGCCGTTCGCAAGAACGGCCATTTTTTTTGAAAAGTTTTTTATCCGAATTCCCCCTGTGAAAAATATTTCGATCCGCCCCTGGAAAATTTCCGATAAGGAAAGATTAGCGCAACTCGCCAACAATAAAAACATTGCGATGAATCTTCGCGATCGTTTTCCTTCGCCTTATTCAGAAAAAGATGCAGAAGCATTCATTCATCTCGCAACGTATGGAGAGCGAAATTATTTTTTCGCCATTACACTCGATGATGAACTTATCGGAAGTTGCGGCGGCTCCGTGAAAAATGACATCTATAGCAAAACAGCAGAGATCGGTTACTGGATCGGTGAAGAATACTGGGGAAAAGGTTTTGCCACGCAGGCAATAAAATTGGTGACGGAAAAAATGTTTGCGAAAACGGAAATCGTAAGAATTTATGCTGAACCATTCTCCCATAATACTGCTTCGCGCCGCGCGCTTGAAAAAGCAGGTTACCAACTCGAAGCTGTTTTGCGGAATAACGCGGTCAAACATGGAGTGGTAATTGATTCGTGCATTTATGCGTTACTGCGGGAAGAATTCATTTGACCTGAGAAATTTTTTTGGAAGAAATTAATCCAGATTTATTTATCTTCATCGTGAATGAATTTCCGGAAATTGTTTTCTTTTTCAGCACTTGTCATTTTCACTTCTGTTGCTGCACAACAGGAAGACATCGATTCGCTGCTTAAAATTCTGTCTTCTGCGCACAATGATTCTTTGCGATCGTATCTTCTTGTTTCCATTGGCGATGATTATGACGGCGTCGATCAATCGAAAGCGCTTGATTATGCTTTCCGCGGAATGGAAATTGCCGATAGTATAGGGAATGATTATCTGCGTGCATTCTCCAGGAAAACACTCGGCAATATTTACACATCTATTCCTGATGAAGCCAATGCACTGAAATATTCGAGAGAAGGTTTGAAGATCGCGAAGAGTAATAACGATCACTTCAACGAAGCTGCACTTCTTAATAATCTCGGGAATATTTATTCGGCAGATGGTGATGTGAGGGAAGCGATGCAATTATTTTCAGAGGCGCTTCCGATTTGCGTGAACTACCATTATGATCATTACAGGGCTAATGTACTTTCCAATCTCAGCGACATGTACCTCAACCTGCACATGGTGGACAGTTCACTTTACTTTATGAATATCGCCGACAGTCTTTTCATCCGGCTGGGCGATTACAGCGGAGTAGGAAATTCATTGAACAACCTGGCACTGTTCTACATGGATTCGGGGAAATATTATCTTTCAGAAAAATACCTTCGTCAGAGTTTACAGTATGCGATTGATGATGAAGACAAAGAGTCAATGGCACTTGTGAATAATAATCTTGGTGATCTTTTTTCACGACAGCAGCAATATGACAACGCGAAAAAATATTATCTCGAAGGATTAAAGAATGCGCAGGAAGCCGGAATATTCGATCTGTGGTCGGATGCGCTCAGCGGCCTCGCACTCATTTATTCGAAGACGGGCGATTATAAAAATGCATTTCGCTGTAAAGTGAGCGCCGATTCTTTGAATGATTCCATTTCCACTGCATCAGCAAAAAGAGGAATTGCTGATCTTAAATCGGGTTTCGATCGTGAGCAAAAAGAAAATGAATTGAAACTGGATCAGCAGCAATTACACATTTCGAAATTAGAGAATGAGCAGACCAATGCGCAGAAGAAAATTCTCCGCAATGTACTTATCGCTTCCGGAATAGTGGCCGTGCTTTTTATTGTCATTCTGTTCAATCGTTACAAGATCAAACAAAAAGCGAACGAACAACTCACGATAAAGAATGAACTCATTGAGATGAAACAGAAAGAGATCATTGACAGTATTAATTATGCGAAGAGGATACAGCAATCTCTTTTACCGGCTGAAAAATATATTTCAAAAAAACTGAACCCCGCCCAGGCGAAACGGTCGGATGGGGAAAAATAAAATTTTTGAAATTTCCGGATCAGTAATGTAAAGAAAAATCATTCGTGCGCATGAACGTGCGTATGCGGAGATAAAACAATCGCCCTCACCGGGGGAAAATATTTTTATTTCCGGCGCAAAACTGAAACTATTTTTGTGGAAAGATGAGAATGTTTTTGGCGGGAGGTTGTGAAATCTAAAATGTGTATCCCAAATTCGCTGTCAGTGTAAGTTCCCCTGTTGAATGCTGAGAAGTATTAACGGGGAACTTCTGCAGAAAAATTGCGTTGACAGAAATTGTGGGTTGGCCATATTTTTTTTCTTTCATCTTCGGAGAAAAAGAAAATTGCGCGCGATGAGAAAGAATTTCTGAAGTGAGCACAGCATTTGTTTTCGCTTCGTTGAAAACCGTTCCTGCCGAAAAGTGCATTTTCCCCTGAAGAAAATTCTGTATGAGCTGGATGCCGGGGCCAAGATATTCCGTGAGGATGGTATCGGTCTTCGATTGATTGTAATTGCCGGAAATGCTTACAGAAAATTTTGCGGGAACAAATTGCAGGGAATAAGATGTGTTCACGTTGAGCACTCCTGTTGCCGGAGTTTCCGGGATGAGTTGTTTCTGCTGCGTGAGCACGTATGCGCCCATGAGCGAAACGCTGTTTTTGAATTTTTCCTTCCCGAAAGAATAGGACAAACAGGAATTCCATTGTTCATTCACCTGGTAAAAATTCAATGTGTCTGCCGGCGATGGCGTCCAGAACGGATCGGTCACCGGCCGTTTGGTGGTGTAGCTCGTGAAATTGGAATACGATGCATTTGCAACGAGTGATTTCATTAGTACAACATTTAAATTGGCGGAAGCCACCCAGCGGTACATGGTATTTATTTTTGAGCCATCGAGATTATTCCGCTGCAAACCGGAATTGATATTCAGATTTATTTTCCCGTTGAACAAACGCAACGAAGGAGCCAGCGACCAATTGTCGAGATCATTGATGAAATAATAGGATCCAAACGTGCGATAATCTGGATCCACGTGTTCGTGCTTTATCGAAAGAGAAAATATTTTTTCGGTCCAGGTAAGAGAAGCGCGATAGGCCTTGAAAAACTTTGTTGTTGTTTTTGTGGGCATCATCCATTTTTCCCAGCCGGAGAAATCCACGGTTTCATTATTACTTTTAATATTCGCGGTGATGCCGGATAATGCATATTCCCCTTCAAGAGAAAGTTTTGAAAATAATTTTGTTTTCCCATTCACACTTACCGCCGCGTTCTGCTGTGCAAAAAGGTTTGCATCAGCAGGAATAAAATTCAGCGAATTCAAATCATCTTTTGCAGTGAAATACGTGAGGCCAATGGAATGCCCGTTATTGTCATAACCGACTTTAAACGCTGCTCCATTTCTTTTATAACTCATTCCTTCTGCCGAATTATTCACCGCATCATAGGCAATGGCCTTGTTCAATCTTCCATACATTGCCCCAATGTAAAATCCGTTCGGCGTCAATTCTATTCCGGCACCGGTGAAAATATGTCCCGACAAAGTATAGTTTGAAAAATTCATTGCTGTTGTTCCCACGTGCGCCTGCGCCCATTTGTATTTCGGCGAACAACTCTGCATATTGAATGGCTGCGTGTATGTTCCCCGGTTATTGGTGTAAGAATAAGTAAATGGCAAACTCACGTCAAGAATATTCACATTCAGATTTCCATTGAAATACCAGGTATACGGATCACGGCGCGGATTCATTCCGTATGCATTGTAAAATATTTCATTGTAATTCATTCCGCCACTTACCGTCACCATATTTTTCTTACCGATCTTTTCGAGATTTTGGGAGAAAAGATCGCCATGAAAGAATACAATAATTAAACCGCTAAGGCGCAAAGGCGCAAAGAATTTTGCTCTGGTGGAAAACGTGCGCCTGATTAACGAAGTGTGGAACATTGAGAAGATACGTAACGAAAATAAATTATTGTGCGATCACAAATATTTTTTCTGCTGAGTCGAATTCCGCAATCACTCGAAGAATATAATTTCCCGGAGCAGGATTTAAAAGATTTACAGTTCCATTCCACTCCCCTGCATCATGTACCGGAATTCGTTCCTGTTCATTTCCATTCGCATCATTCACGAGAATAACAAAATCCTGTTTCGAATAAAGCCGCACATCGAGATTAAAAATTCCGTTGTTCGGGTTCGGATAAAGAATAATGGTGTCGATCCCGTTGTTGTTCCATAGTGTTGCATAAGAAGAATCGAACGGATGAATGCTAATCGTGCGCGCATACACGACCTCGCATGCGCCAAAGTATGCATGCATAACAATCACGCACGCGCCCGTATCTGCGTTCACGAATGATGGTGAAAACATGGAGCTGTCTGTTATTTCTGCATTCACCGGAAATTCCCAATGAACACTATCGGGACGCGGATCGCTGATGTCAACGACTACGATCGTATCACCCTGCTGCGGAGAAGTGCTCACCAGAAAATCGGCACGCGGCGCTAAAGAATTTGTATCAATGCCTGCAGAAATATTTTCCGAACATCCTAATGCGTCCCGGATGAGAACGAAATAATTTCCATAATTGAGATTGGAAAATATTCCGGAGTTATTCCATGTTGTCCCATTATCGATCGAAAAAGAAAAAGGAGGCACTCCTCCATTGGCAAAAACCTGGAGTTGCCCGGTGGGCTGATTCGGATCGCAGGGTTGAAATGCGTGAACGGAATCCGTGATCACGCCGGGAACATTCACGATCACAGAATCTGTTCCGGTACAACCGGCAGCATCATTCACATTCACAACATAAACAAGCGTATCAGCAGGAAATACAATTTCATTCTGAGAATTTCCTGCGCTATTGTTCCAGCTGAAATTGAATGCAGGGGTTCCGCCAACAACAGTTACACCAAGTGATGCGCCGCTACCAGGACAGATGGTGGTATCATTTCCTGCACGCACATCGAGCGTCATTTGAAAATCTACAAAAACAGAATCGAAAGAAGTACATCCTGTTTGCGGATGCGTTGCAGTGACAAAATAATTTCCGGTTTGATTGGCGGTCGCAGGGTTGGAAGAAGAATAATTTGAAGGACCGCTCCACTGTAAAGTTGCTCCATTCGTCAATGAAGTTGCATTGAGCGTAATCGATGAATAAGAGCAATTGAGAAAAGCAGAATCATTCATAGGAACAATTCCCGGCGCTGTTGTCCAGGAAGAAATAAAAACAAAATTGGAATTGTTCACACAGCCGTTCGAAGTATCTGTCGCATACAACTGGTAAACTTCTGCAGCGCTCACTGTATCCGGATCTGAAAAATAAATTCCGCTGGTATCGCGCCATTGGAAAATTACATTTGAATTTGAATTTGAATTCGCATCAAGGATTACCGAAGTAATATTACAAGTGAGAACCGTATCGGGAGCAACAACATTTGCATTCGGGGGATTAATATTCTGCGGGACAAAAACCGTGTCTCCATTCGTGCAACCATTATTCCTGTTCATTACAGTAAGCAGGTAATTTGCTGATTGCATGGCATTCGCCGGATCGTCGTGGTTTAAAAGCCCGGGGCCGTTCCAGTACAACGAATCGGAAGGATACAATGCGTTCGCATTAAGCATAGCAATTGTATCGCGACAGGTAATTGTTGGAACGGAGGAGAAAGGAATGATAGAAGGACGTAGTGTATCTATGACAACAACGGCAGTATCTGTTTTCCAGCAACCATTTCCCCCGTGAACAGTGAGAAAATAATTTCCCGGTAAAGTTGCAAGTATGGAATCTGCATTCCCTGTTCCGGACGGGCTGTTCCATGAAAATATTGCACCTGCGGTTGATGAAGCGCCGTACAGTTCAAGTTGTGTTGTAATACAACTCAACGTATCATCAGGCCCCGCGGTCACATTCGGCAGCGATTTCGGAGCAATAGCGATGGAACGGAACCCGGTGGATGAAATGCCGCAGGACGTAACTCCATAAACGCGCAGGGAAGCGGTAACGGAATACGTACTGAGAAAATCAACCAGCGTAGAATAGGAATTTCCCGAAGGAACGATCCCCGGATTCGTAGGCGACCAGGTGTAGGAATAAAAATAAGCGAGTGGCTGAATGCTGTAAAGAATATTGGTGTCGCCAGGGCACGCCTGCGTCGGGGCAATCGTGTACACGCCCGGGAACGCGGGTGGCTTCATGCAATAACTTGAAAAATGATCGTCCACTGTTCCATAAGGAAAAGCGCCGTGCTGTGCGTATCGTTCAATCTCGAACATGCGCGCATTACCAATGAGAAATCCATCGCAGAAATATCCGAACGATCCGGAGGCAGAAGAATTGTATTGCTTGAGAATTCGCAATCCTCCATTCACATAATGACTCACATAGATGCGGTGATAAGGAGGATTCTGACTGAAAATATCCATTGTGCCAATGAAAAGACTGTCGCGGTAATAAGCGATCCACAATTTATTTCTTGTATCGAATCCTGAAAATGATGGAACGGGATTCCAGGCTGAGAGCGTTCCGTTCGTGAGATCAACTGCAGCCGATGTTGTTCTTGCAATAGAATTGATCGCGAAAAAATTTCCGACAAGAAATGCTACGTTACCACGCAATGCAAAATCCAGAATATTCTGGTTCGGATCTGAAATTGCGCGGGAAGTAACGGTGTTCGCAGAAACCGGAATGGTCGCGATCTCAGATGAAGGGCCGGAAGGAACATCGAACAACGTGGCAATATTTCCGCCGATGAAAGAATTTTTTCTCACTGTTCCCGGAACAACCGGATTCCATACTGCATCTATGATTCCCGTTGAAACTGAAAATCGCGCAAGAAAATTTCTTGTTGTGGAAGCAATACTGGAAAATCTTCCGCCGACATACAGATTATTTCCGAGAACAAGCAAAGACAAAACAGAATCAGTTGCGAGTGTGGTTCCATTGGAAAAATCAGGAAAAAGAAGGGAAGTAGTTTTACTGATTGCCGCAATGCGATTCCTTGTGATGCCATTGATCTGCGTAAAAGTTCCACCCACAAAAATTGAATCTCCGCTCTTGGTGATCGCTGTAACTGTTCCATTATTCACCGCAGGATTCCACGGAAGAAGATTTCCTGTGATGGCATCTATGGCTGCAAGGCCATTGCGTGTATTGCCGGAAAAATTATCGAATCGTCCGCCGAGATAAATTACTTCATTTACAGAATCAAAATAAGAAGCGGTGATGTAAGAAGGCAACGTTATTTGTGCCGGGCAGGAACCGCCCACGCAATTTGCAACAGGATAAGAAACGCCGCTGATGGTTTGCGCACCAGCAACATGAAAAAATAAAAGAGGTAGTATAAAAATTATTTTCTTCA
Source organism: Bacteroidota bacterium (assembly GCA_016194975.1). Classification (NCBI taxonomy): domain Bacteria; kingdom Pseudomonadati; phylum Bacteroidota; species Bacteroidota bacterium. The sequence continues at coordinate 254,656 of JACQAM010000008.1, read as the reverse complement.
AGCGAATGAATTATATGCGGGCGCGAAAATAATTCAAGAAGAATAATTGATTCGGTTCTAACCATTTGTAATTGGAAATTTTTTTTATCCAATCTATCCGAACTTAATTGGTTGTAAACGCCTATTCTCACGCGAAATGTTTTCTTTTGTGCCCTCGTGCCTTAGTGGCAAAATTTACACGACGCGCTTCGGCGTCTTTAATCCTGAAATAAAAAATGTCACAAAGCCACAAAGGCACAATGTCTCTTCCACGAACTGATTTTTTTAAGAATCATTCTTTGTGCCCTCGTGCCTTAGTGGTAAAATTTACACGACGCGCTTCGGCGTCACTAATATTAATTCTGTTTTCAATTAATTTACCCGCCCAGTCCGACAGCACGATCGATCCTTTGCAGAGTTATGTGCTTTCCATTTGCAATAAAGTAGAAAGCGAAAATCGCCTGGCCGGAAATATGAATCCTGATTCGGCCGCTTCACTTCCATTCGGAATTGTGAAAGAGATCGGCAGCACACGTTATGTCATTGCCATCGACAGTGCAAAATTCAAAACGAACAATGCTACTTTTTCTGCATTCATGGCACTCGAATTTCCGGGCGCAACTCAAAAACTCTGTTTCTCTGCACAGAATATAAATTTCAATCCGAAAGGTGTGATGCCGGGCCCGAATACAAAACTTGTTCTCGTGAGCGAACACAGAATTTCTATCGGGCCGAAAGTGACGCTCGTTTTAAAACCGGATGGTTACAATTATGTGGAATGGGATTGCAATGGATTTCAATCGGTGAATCTCAAAGGATATTTTGAATTCGATCCGGGAATGATCTATCCCGATCCATCTTCCTCTCCCGATTCGGTAGTACGCGCTTCGTTCCAGGTGCATTGCACCGATCTTCACAATTTTGTGGTGCAGACTTCCCTTGCGCCATTCTGTATTCACGGGTTGAAGGATGTTTCATTTTCCGTTCTTGATGCCACTGCCGATTTCAGTGAACTCAATAACGCGCAGGGAATGATCTTCCCGAATGGCTATGATCTTTCGAATTGCAATAACGATCCATTGATGTGGACTGGTTTTTACATCCGGCAGTTCCGCGTTAAACTTCCTAAAGAACTTTCTAAGAATGGAACGCGGCCGGAAATTATTGCAACTAATCTTGTCATTGATAATTCCGGCGTTTCAGGATATTTTCTCGGGAATAATTTATTCAACTGCTCGCAGGGAAGTATGAGCGGCTGGGGATTTTCTGTGAATTCCATTGGCGTGAATCTTGTTTCCAATCATATCAACGGCGGAAGCATGGCCGGTTATGTAAAACTTCCGGTGAGTGAAAATGATTCGCTGCATTACGCGGCTGCGATTTTTGAAAATCTCCAGTCGCATGAAACTGATTATTCATTCACAATCTCACCGGCAAGTGATGTAAATGCAAATGTTCTTTCCGCAAAACTTACACTCTATAATTCATCGGCGCTCACGATCAGTAAAGTGAATGGAAAATTAAAACCACGAGCCGTGCTCAATGGAATGATTTCTTTTTCGCACAGCGATGCAGAAGCAAAAAATATTCCCTTTCAACAACTCACTTTGGTTTCTGAAGCTCCTGTACTCGTTGGCGGAACATTCGGCTTCACGGCAGATAATAAAAAACTCGGCGGATTCGGTTTCAGCATTTCACAAATTCAGATCGGTTTACTTAATCAGCAGGCAGCGATCGCTTTTGACGTGGGTGTGAATTTCACTGATAATTCTTCCGGCGGATTCAGCATAAGTGTGAATGGAGGATTCGATATTATTACAAGATCGTCAACAGTTGCGAATGCCAGTGAAGGTGGAAATGCCACAAAACAAAAACTGGAATTCGATCGTCTCGCGGTAAATAATATTTCTGTCGATTACAATTGCAGCCCGGTTCAGCTTCATGGCACTATTATTTTTAAAAACAATGATCCCGTTTATGGAAAAGGTTTCGGCGGAAATATTTCACTGATGATCACGCCGGGGCTTTCCTCTCCTGCAATTTCCAGTGTTTGGTTCGGCACAGTAAATAATTATCGTTACTTCTATGTTGATGCGGCTGTTCCATTCACTGTTCCTATTGGAGGCGGCGCATCTATTTACCGCTTCATGGGCGGCGTTTATTATCACATGCATCGCCAGGATGCGACTGCGCTCGAAAATCAATTGTACACTTCTTCTTTCGGAAATGCGCTGGCTTATGTTCCTGATGAAAATATTTCTGTGGGTGTGAAAGCCGGTGTCACATTGGGAACAAGTGGTTCTCCCAAGCCGTGCAATGGCGATATAGCTTTCGAAATGAATTTCAATTCCAACGGAGGAATAAATTATTTACAACTGAACGGCACTGTTTTTTTTATGACCGGAATTACTGACCGGTTGAATAAATCTCCGCAGCAACTTCCTGCCACTGCATCGCTGGTCATGCGATATGATTTTCAGAATAACGCGTTGCACGCGGTGATGGCCTCGCAGATCCATCTTCCGGGAATTTCAGGCAACGGAACTTCCATTATGCATTTCGATCCGCAAACGTGGTACGTGTACATCGGCCGTCCACAGCAGCGCATGATGGTGAATGTTGCGGGCATCGCAAATTTTTCAGCTTACTTCGAAACAGGATCGGTTGTAGATCCAATGCCTCCTCCGCCTGCAAATGTTTCCGCTGTTGTAAATACGAACGGGTTGAATGATCAGCGTGATGAGAATGCAATATCCAATGCAAGCGGATTTGTTTTCGGTGCAAGCTTCGCTGATGGATTCCATGGAATTATCGGTAGCGAGCATTGGAATGTGTATTATAATTTTTCTGCCGGCGCCGGGTTCGATATCATGGTGCGCGATTATGGTGCGCACGCCCATTGCGCAAACACAACGAACACGGTCGGGCTCGATGGCTGGTATGCGCAGGGGCAAGCGTATGCATACCTGCAGGGCGACATAGGTGTGCGCGGGCACGTGGTGCATGATTTCGACATCACGATAATTTCTCTTTCTGCTGCGGCAATTTTGCAGGCGCGGGTTCCTGATCCATCATGGGTGGGAGGTGCTGTTGGATGTGATTACGATGTACTCGGTGGGGCAGTGTCGGGACACGCCGATTGTTATTTCGAATCGGGAAGTCAATGCAATATTGTTCAGAATTAAAAAAAGTTAACATGGAAAATTCAGGTAAAAAAAACAATTCGGAAACCACGGGGAAAAACAGAGGCCTGTCACAGAGTTACACAGGGGTGGATAACGAACTCTCTGGAAAAATTATTGGCTTTGCAATTAAAGTTCATTCTGCACTCGGCCTGGGTTTATTGGAATCTGCTTATCAGGAATGCTTGTTCACGGAATTAAAAGGCTCATCAGATAATAATTATTCCCTGTGAATCTCTGTGACCTTCTCCGTGTAACTCTTTGACAAAAAAATTGTCTGATGAAAAAACACTTTTGTTTCTATGTGCTGATTTTTTTTCTGTTCGTATCCCCTGGCATTCATGCACAGCACTCCGATATTTTCATCCGCACTTTCGTTATGACAGATAGTATTATGCTCCGGTGGGTTCCTTCTACTCCCGCAATCTGGAAACTTGGAATGAAGAGTGGTTATCTCATTGAGCGATATACAATGGATCAGTATCTCGATCTTGCCAATGAAGATCCTACCGGTAAAGGAACGCTCATCACTGCTTCCCCGGTAATGCCATTGCCAAAAGAAGATTCCGCCTGGAAAAAATTATTTGTCGTTGATGAGATGAATGAATTTGTTTATGAAAATATTTACCCGGAAAATTCCATGAAAGAAAAAGATCCGGCAAAAATTAAAACGGAAGAACAGTTGAATTACGGCCTTACACTCAAAGCGTGCGATCTTTCTATTGGCACTGCAAAAGCCGCCGGACTTTTTTTCACTGACAAAACTATTTCACCCGGAGAAAAATATATTTACCGGGTACGGCTTGCTTCTGCTCCTGCAAATTTGAAACACACTCCCGGCATTGCATCAGCAGCAGAAATAACTCTGCTTCATGCACCGGAAAATATAAAAGCAGAATTCAGGAATAGAAAAGCAGTTTTGTCATTCGATGTTTCTTCCACGCGGGAAGAATGTGCCGGGTACATTATAGAACGTTCTGACGATAGCATTCATTTTTTACGCGTGAATAAAACACTTTTCATTTTTGCACATTCATCTTTCGAACAGAATAAAACCGTTGCAAATTACCGTGATTCATTTCCATCGAACAATAAAATGTACTGGTACCGGGTCTGCAGTTATTCTTACTTCGGAATAACAGGGCCGCCTTCTGCCACTGTCCACGGAAAAGGGCGCGACGACTGGAATTGTTTTCCGCTCATCGACACCATTTATTCTCCCGATAATAAAATTGTAAAAATGAAATGGAGTTTATCGGGCAATGTGGATCCGTCAACTATTCTTTCATTTGAAATTTATCATTCCGCTTCTGCGAATTCCGGTTTCAGAAAAATGGAAACGCTTCCTGCTTCTTCATTTGAATTCACGGATGCCGCTCCCTCGGGAACAAATTATTACGAGATCGCCGCACTCAGCAAAAACAACGACACCTCCTTTTCATTTCCGTATTTATTGCAACTCATTGACAGCACTCCGCCCCCCGTTCCTGAAATGCTGAATGGAAAAATTGATTCAAATGGCGTGGTGCATCTATCCTGGAAAATTTCGGAAGCGCCGGATCTTAAAGGATACCGTGTGTTTCGCTGTAATGCGCTCCAGGAAGAATTCGTGGAAGTGAATGACTCTATCATCCGGAGTAATTTTTTTACTGATACAATTTCCCTGCACACACTCACGCACAACGTGTACTATTGCGTGCGCAGCGTGGACATGCGATGGAACAACTCAAATAATTCTACGCCATTGCAATTAAAGCGCCCCGATAAAATTCCACCCGTGCCGGTGCTTGTGAATTATATTTTTCATACTGATACTTCTGTAAATGTTGGCTGGATAAACAGCACGAGCGATGATGTAAGCGATTACGTACTGACGAGAAGAGAAGAAAATAATGAAGTGAAAATTATTTTTCGTAAAAACGGAAACGACTCACTCGCATTTTTTGAAGACACTTCCGTTGTGAACGACGAAGAATATTCCTACCGTATGACCGTCACCGACAGCAGTGGAAATAAAAGTGTAACTGATTTTCCTTCCATTATTTTTCAGCCGCGAATTATTCCCGCCATGAAAATGTTTTCTGCAGTACCTGATCGTGAAAAAAGGAAGATCTCTTTATCCTGGAACAGTGAGCAGAATACCGACCGCTACATTATTTACAAAGCAAAAAAAGGAGAACAGCTTCGTACATGGAAAACCGTGAATGGAAATATTACATCAATGAACGACAACGAACTTTATCCAGGCAATGAATATGTGTATGCCATAAAAGCAATTATGAAAAGCGGCGCAGAGACGAAGATGGTGAGGGTGGAGGTGGATTATTGATCCCTGTCGAATCCAATTCGCTGAATGAGAAATTAAATCAAAAAATACTGCAGGGAAATTCTCAATCTCAATTGATCTCCTTTGCTCATGATCAACTTGATCTTTTTGTAAAAGCTACAACTATTAAATTCCTGAACAAAAAATGAGAAAAATATTTTTCTTCCTCCTTTCCCTATGTGCGACGTTGGCGTATTCGCGGGATAAAGATTCGCCATATATCACCGAAGAAAATTGCGCCTACGATACCGGTGGAAATTCTTATCTCGACGAAGCGTATGAAAACGGTGGAGCCACTTTCTTTTCCGAAGCATCAATTAAAACTGATTTGGAGAATGATCTGAGTGGATTCAATTCTGAAAATACTTGCGCTCTCCAGGTTTATTGCGGAAGATTTTTTCTGAGCTATGAACAGATTTGGAATTGGGATACGACTTTGTATTCGTATTGGATGGAACTGCTTATGCCGATAAATACAATCTTTGGGATGCGCAAAATAGTGCTAAAGTTTTCATTAAAGACGGAATTATCGGATATTCGAATGGTCAACCGACACAATGGATGAATATTTACAGAACAGATGCGGGAACAGAACTTCCAATGGTTCACGGAACACCTGGAAATCCCCCAGTTAAATAATGAAATTATCACAATGATTGAACTTGCCGAATATTTTACAAAAGCTTTTGTAAAAAAAACGAAATTGTTCAGGATAATTTCCTGCAATTGATCGATCGCTACTCAAAAAAGAATGGCTTTAGAATTAACTGGGATCAAGAATGTGGTGAGGAATGGGGTATGCTGATTAACAAGAATGAACTGGTACTTTATTTCAGCGCAAAGCTTCCCCTGATTTTTGTTTCCACTAACTATATTTCGGAGATGAAACAAATGATTGATGAAAGAAGAGTAATTATTGTAGAAGTCCAAGATTTTGATGCAAGAATCTATTCCTTGAATACTTCTGTTTCTGATTCCATATTGAAGTGGCATTCTTCAATACCCAGTGAAGGGATATCTATTAAGGATCTATGGTTTGCGACAATTTGATTTATTCGGAGAAATCCAACCAACTCTTTACAAAGCAGCATTAATAGGAATTCTGGAAAAATAAAGTGGCTATAATCCGTTTTTCTCCTTACAAAATTCCTTTTTTTCTTACACCGGCAAGAAGATTTTCGCTTGAGGTTTCCGGTTTTTACAATGAGACGGTACGTTTGCAGTCCCCCATCATTACAAAACGTTACACTCATGAGATCGCATCTTCCTCTTACAATCCTTCTCTCCATTTTTTTTATTGCTGCAATATGCATTCCGGTGAAGGCAGATAAATTTCCGGATGGAAATATTATTTCACGCGCAGCATACGATCACATCATTGCCCAGGCGAGCAACAAAAAAATTATCATCAGCCAGGAAACCGGCGAGCGCGCCATTGCTATAGAAGTAATGAATGAAGGCGGAAAATTAATTGCCTACGTAAATGCGCCCGGAATGACAACGGTGATCGATGTTCCCACTTATGGAAATTATAAAGTAAAAGTCATTTTTCCCGGAAGAGATGCTTTAGTGCGGGAAGTGGCCGTGCACGAATAATACGGCATCATTTATTTTTCAATTCTTTTCGTCTGCATTCTGAAAAAGAAGAATCACTACGAAGGTGATAAGACTCATGATCCATTTGATCACATAAATTATGGGAACAACTCCTGCGCGAAGACCATCGACCCAACTACCCGTATAGTGGAAATCAATATGACGGTGAACGATCCATCTCCAGGTGTAGTAGATAAAAATGAAAGGAAGCAATGGGATCGCCGTTACATCAAAATCTCCACGGTGCTTTCTATAAGAATTCACGATGAGACTGAAAAGTATCGCCACAATTATTCCATAGGTAACGAGCGTTTCCATTCCACCGAAGTCAAGTGAAAAAAGAAATAATATTATGGCGCAAATGATAAGTGAAATCGCGAAGATCAACAGCATGCGGTTCTGAATATTCCCCGGCTTCATAAAGAGAAAGATAGAAATATTATTTTCTGCTTTCACTCCGCTTCCAGCTGCGCTTTACGTTCTCTTTAAAGTGAAATACCATTGCGTGTCATGCACACCGGGCCTGCGGGACAGATACTACCGGTTGCACCAGTGGCTCCAATGGCACCGGTAGCTCGGTTTGTCCCTACAGGCCCCGCGACACCGTTAGTATTAATGGTGTGCGCATTTTTTTCTCCGGAAAAAATAATTTGAGGATTTCTGTTATTTTGTTTTGAAGGAATGTAATAAAGCAAGCACCTGAAATTCGTCTCGCGAATGTGAAATCGTTCAACGATCACAGATAGTGTTGCTTGAAATGTAGTCGGCGGCTTGAGTGTAAACTGTTTTTCATTTGCGCTGTTATTTTCATTCACATTCGCACTCCTTGCCGGAAGAAATTCGGGAAGAACCAGGAAAATAATAAGAAGTATAATTGCTGCTATGCAGGTAGGAACCAATGATGCCGGAACGGAATTGCGGGTGCGGTAGAGATTGTAATTCTGAAGAGGAGCCATCTTCATTTGTTTTAGTACGATTCAAAAGTAGCCCGGATAATAAAGGCGGGACTTCAAAACCCGATTCTTTCTTGGATATTGTTCAATCTTTTTTACTTGAGATGCCTCCCATAAATTTATTTTATCATTGGGAAATTAGTTGGTATTAAATTCCTATTTTAGCTTATTATTGGATTTTGATGACACCTTCTGACGAACTTTTCCTGCTTATCCGCTCCCTTTCCAAGAACGAAAAAGGGTATTTCAAAAAATACGCCTCTAAACATGTCGTCGGGAGCGGTAACAATTACATTCGTTTGTTCGACGCTATAGAACGGCAGAAAGAGTACGACGAGGAACAGATCAGGAAAATATTCAGAAAAGAAACATTCATCCGTCATCTCCCATCAGAAAAAAATTATCTCTACCATCTTATCCTGCGCGCACTCGGGGAATTCCATTCGGAATCATCGTCGGAAAAAAAACTGCGCGATCTTGTTCATTCCATCGAATTGTTGTATGACAAAGGTTTGTTTCTCCAATGCAATAAATTATTAAGCAAGGCGAAAAAAATTGCGGCGCATTATGAAAAACCGCTGATCCAGCTTCACCTCCACGAATGGGAATCGAAAATCCTCAAATCACTCGCCGATCTTGGCGCTTTTGAAATTTTCATGCAGGAAAGCAGGAAGCAGCAGAAACAATGGCTGAAACAATTCGATAATTTCACGCGGTTCCGCCGGCTTGAAGAAGATATTTTTCTTCTCTCAAAAAAATTCGGTTTCCCGCGTAGTCATGAAGAAAAAAAGCGGTACGAAAAAATTATCCGCGATCCGCTCATGAAGAACGGCAGGAATGCCTTATCCTTCCGCTCTACGCTTCATTTTTATAATATCAGCAGCTATTACAATGAATTGCTCGGCAAACAAAATGAAACTTACCATTACAGGAAAATGCTCGTTGATTTTGCAGAAAAAAAACCGCACCTGATCAACGACGATCAGCAGCGTTATGTGATGGCGCTGAATAATTTATTGAATAGCCAGGATGAACTCGGGCTGCGTGAAGATTGTGAGCAGACGATAGCTAAACTTCACCAGTTGAAAACCAGGTCGCCGAATATCAAAGCACGGGTTTTCGGTTACACCTGGAATATCCGCATGACACAGCAACTCAACGACGGAGAATTCAGGGAACTTGTGGGGAATGCGAAAGAAGTGAAAGAAGGTTTGAAACAACACGGGCGATTGCTGCATCCTGAATTCCTGCTCGCTTTCAAATACCAGTTTTTCTACGGTTACTTTGGCGCAGAAAAATTCAAAGATGCACTCACGTGGATGAACCAACTGCTGAACGATGACACTGCACAGGTTCGTCCCGAAATTTATTTTTTCGGCAGGATCATGAATCTCATCCTGCATTTCGAAATGAAGAATCAGGAATTACTTGCTTACGAAATGCGTTCCACCTACCGCCTGTTTATTCGCCAGAAACGTTTATACAAATTCGAAACGATCATGCTCACTTTCATCCGCCGCAGCGGAAAATATACAACACCGCGATTGATGCGAGAGGCATTCATCGATCTGAAAAAACAATTGGAATCTATTCGCAACGATCCGTATGAAAAACAGATTCTCGGATTCTTTGATATTATTTCCTGGCTGGAAAGCAAGATCACGAAAAGAAGTTTTGAAGAAGTGGTGAATGTGAAGATGAAAAAGAATTGATACGGCTATTCCTCCTTCATGGTTGTAAGGGTAATATCGAATACCGTGAAAAACCCGCTGAGATCATTTACCTGCAGAAAACACCAGAGCGATTCGTTGTTCAATTGATCGTCGGTCCAGTTATCATGATGAGTAAATCCATTTGCTTTCATCCACGCAACATTATCATTCATGTATGCACGGCACGGCTTCTTCACATTAACATAGAACAGAACAACCGTAGCATTTTTCTTAATACACATTTGCACATCAACCGTATCATCGGAAAAAATCATCCCGTAATAATTCTTTGCGGAATCGCCGCAGAAATCGCCGCAACAGGATTTTTTATAAGCGTAAACCCTGCCTTTTGTTTTAAATCCTGCACTTCGCAAACTATCAAACACCACAGAAGTATCTTTCCTAACGAGTTAAAAAAAATAACTGATGCCTGGAATTTTTTGCGAAAAATATTTTTCGAAACTGAAAAGCAATGCAAGAAAAATAATTCCTTTTTTCATTTCCTATTTATTGTCAATGAGCCCTGATACATTTTCCACAGCACATGATGTTCCGCCACAAAATCTTTTTCCGAAATATCTTTTTCTCCGAACCATTTCAATTCGATAATGTCGTCGCTTGCTTTCGGTTCCCCGCTCCACTCTTCCGCAAGAAATAAATGTGTGATGATGCAATGCTCGGTTCCGCGGTAACGGGGATCATCAATGCGCGTGCTCCCGAGATAACGCACACTTTGCACATCAAGCGACGTTTCTTCCTTCACTTCTCGTTTTGCGGAATCTTCGTAAGAATTATCAAGAGCAGGATCGGCGAATCCTCCAACGAAGCGAAATTTTTCCTGGTGTGGTTTTCTCCCGAGCAATAATTTTCCGTCGCGGCGGATCACGATATCAACGGTGGCAAAAACTGTCGGGAAATCCATCAGCGCACAAAATGAAAATCAATGGTCTTCGCCGGATTTGAATTTTCGTCGATGTACTCTATCCACCACTCTTTTTCTTTCAGCCGGAGAACTTTCCAGTCGGTAGTAGTAGAAGAATTATTTTTAGTGAAAATGATATCGGTCTTCTCTTTATTCCACAGCCAGGTTCCGTCTTCATTGTAATCGATCGAACCTGCATAGCGATAAGAAAGATTGTACGAGTTATCTCTTTTCAAGATCATCCGGTAATGCACATAAATGCCTGCATAATCTAAAGTCTTGTCAACACCATCTTCAAAAACCTGGTCGAGGTACCATTCATTCGCCACGCGGTGATTTTTCGTGTGCAAAGAGAATGCCGGCCCGTCTTCGAACTTATTGCAGGAAATAAAAGCAGACAGTATGATGAAGGCAGAAAAAAATATTTTCTTCATGGAAAACGTTTTATCAAATTTACGTAAATGAATTCATAATCGCAGGCCAATTACGGTGATATCATCCGTCTGTTCTTCTTCCTGTTTCCAGTTGTTCAGCGAATATTCGAGAAAGGATTCCTGTTCATTTCCGTTCATTCCGCCGAGTGAAAGCAGTAATTCCCGGAATGCTTTTTTGCCGAGCTTTTTATTGCGCTGCCCTCCGAACTGATCGGCAAAACCATCAGAGAAAAGAAAAATCGTATCGCCCTTCTTCACATCAATGACTCGTTCCGTGAATTTTTTATTCATCCCCGAATAAAATCCTATCGGGTAAGGATCGCTTTTAAATTCGATCCATTCATTTTCTTTTTTAAGTAAAAGCGGGCGACAAGCTCCCGCAAACCCAACAGCATTTTTATCTTTCGAAATGCGCAGCAATGCAACATCCATCCCATCGAGATAAGGATCGGAAGTATGATCGTGATTCAGCGCAGAAAAAAGTTCACGATCAATTTCATGAAGAATTTCAGAAAGTGAATAAAATTTTCTGTTCACGAAAACTTCGCGGAAAATAGAATGTGCGAGCACCGACAAAAGCGCGCCGGGAACTCCATGCCCTGTACAATCGATGGCCGCAACATAAATTTCATTTTCGGTTTCGTGCATCCACCACCAGTCGCCGCTCACGATGTCTTTCGGTTTATAGAATACAAATGATTCCGGAAAAAATTCCTGCAACGCCGCCGGCGAAGGAAGGATCGCATCCTGGATGCGTTTTGCATAACGGAGACTCGCTTCCATTTCACGATTTCTTTCTGCGAGATCGCGCGTGCGTTTTTCAAGTTGTTGTTCTTTTATTTTCCGTTCGGTGATGTCGTAACCGATCCCCAATAATTTTCCATCATCGGCACGGGAAGTTTTCCAGAGGATCCATTTCTGTCCGCCCCACGCTGTGCGGAGTAAACGCTCGTAAGGAATCGCAACAGCAGATCCGCTGGTAACGCCGGACAAATGTTCGAGAACAGATTCGCGTTCGCCCGAATTAATTTGTGTGAATGCAAACCATCCTTCGCCCAAAAGTTTTTCCGGCTGGAATCCGAGTACGTCTTTTACGGACGCACTCACGTATTCGGCTTTACCATCATTGTCAACGACCACTACGATAGCACCTGAATTCTCGATTGTTTTTTCATGAACAGTTCTCATGTAAAAATGAATTGTACAATCTTACGATTGCGATTTGTATTCCGATAAAATTGATTGGTGAAAAGGTCCGGTTAGAAATTTATTCCGGTAAAAATGAAAATGACGCAGTCATAATAACCGGTCATTCGGTTATTAATAATGAAGAAAGTATTTTGTTGCGTTTTCATTTTTGATAATGATGGGCGAAATTAGGAAGAAAATTTTAGAATGCGAATTTCTTGCGCACTTCGTTCTGACCGACAAGTCTGCCGGCCTTGATGTCCTTCTGTGACTTTTTATTTCTCTCCAGAAGCTCCTCCTCCGTCATCGGTTTCAATTCGTTGAAATATTCCATCATCATGGCATAAACCATATTAATAAACTTATCGTCAGCATTCTTACTGAGAAAATCGCGAACCTGTTTACGTTTTTGAATTGTTGTCATAATTGGTTGCTATGATAAAGATAGGATTTTGGAAGGAAATGTCCCAAACTGACTAAACTTCTCCTCACTGACACCTTTGTAAATTTTCACAGCAACATCTATTGCAGGTAAGCGGGTTGCTAATATCCCAAAATCGGCCCCAGCCATTTCTGCGCTTCTTCAAAACTCATTCCTTTCCTCTTTGCATAATCTTCCACCTGGTCTTTTGAAATTTTTCCTGTTCCGAAATAATGGGATTTTGGATTTGAAAAATATAATCCGCTCACTGCAGCTGTCGGATACATTGCCAGACTTTCCGTTAACTGCAGATCAATTTTTTTTGCGGCGTCGAGCAGATTGAACAATGTTGTTTTCTCCGTATGATCGGGTTGCGCGGGATAACCCGGCGCAGGACGAATGCCGTGGTACATTTCATTGATGAGATCTTCATTGGAGAAATGCTCATCTTTTGCATAGCCCCAGAATTCTTTACGCACGCGCTCGTGCATACGCTCGGCGAACGCTTCCGCGAAACGATCTGCAATTGCTTTGAGCATGATCGCGGAATAATCGTCGTTATCTTTTTCGAATTGCTTTACTTTTTCATCCACACCATAACCCGCACACACGGCAAATCCTCCAATGAAATCAGCAATTCCTTTTGGTGCAAGAAAATCGGCGATGGAAATATTCGCTTGTCCATCCGGTTTTTTTGTCTGTTGGCGAACACCGAAAAAAGTTCCGAGTTTATGTTTTCGCGTTTCATCAGAATAAACTTCCATGGAATCATCATCCACCGTATTCGCCGGCCAGAAACCGATGACCGCTTTTGCACTGATCCATTTTTCTTTCACAATCTGCCGGAGCATTTTCTGCGCATCATCGAAAAGTTTTTTTGCCTCGTCGCCGCGATCTTTGTCTTCGAATATTTTCGGGTAACGCCCTTTCATTTCCCAGCTATGGAAAAATGGGGTCCAGTCAATGTAATCCACTAATTCCTCCAGCGGATAATTATCAAAAATTTTTGTGCCCATGAATGAGGGCCCCGTTATGTGCGCCGCGTCCCAGTCGATGGAAAATTTATTGGCACGGGCTTCGTTGATGGAAATAAATTTGTTCTGCCCGAGCGAGCGAGCATTCTGCTCGCGCACACGCATGTAATCTTTTTCAATTTCTTTTACAAAACCGATTCTCAATGCTGCGGAAATAAGATTGCTCACTACGGGAACGCTGCGCGATGCATCATTCACATGCACGACGGGCTGCGAATAATTCGGTGCGATCTTCACGGCCGTATGCACGCGCGAAGTAGTTGCTCCTCCAATGAGCAAAGGAATTTTAAATCCGCGACGTTCCATTTCTTTTGCAACGTGCACCATCTCGTCGAGCGACGGAGTGATCAATCCGCTGAGGCCGATCACATCCACTTTTTCTTTTATGGCGGTGTCGAGAATTTTGTCGGCAGGAACCATCACACCGAGATCGATGATCTCATAATTATTACAAGCGAGCACAACTCCAACAATATTTTTTCCGATGTCGTGCACATCGCCTTTCACAGTTGCCATCAGAATTTTTCCGGCAGCTTTTCCTTCGCCGGCAACTTTTTCTGCTTCGAGATACGGCGTGAGATAAGCCACTGCTTTTTTCATGACGCGCGCGCTCTTCACCACTTGAGGTAAAAACATTTTTCCGGCGCCGAAAAGATCACCCACCACATTCATTCCATCCATGAGCGGGCCTTCGATGACATGCAATGCTTTTGGAAAATTCTTTCTTGCTTCTTCCACATCTGCATCAATGTGATCGGTGATTCCTTTCACGAGTGAATGCGTGAGTCGTTCATTCACATTTCCTTTTCTCCACTCTTCATCTTTCTCTGCTTTTTTTCCAACGCCATCGCCTTTTACTTTTTCTGCGTACGCTATCAAACGTTCTGTTGCATCATCATTACGATCAAGCAGTACATCTTCCACGAGCGTCAATAATTCTTTCGGCACTTCATCATAGATCTGCAATTGCCCGGGGTTGACAATGCCCATATCCATTCCGTGTTTCACTCCATGATAAAGAAATGAAGAATGGATTGCTTCACGCACATGATCATTGCCGCGGAAAGAAAATGAAACATTGGAAACTCCTCCGCTTACTTTTGCATGCGGAAGATTTTCTTTGATCCATTTTGTAGCTTGAAAAAAGTCCAGCGCATTTTTCCTGTGCTCATCCATTCCGGTGGCAACAGGAAAAATATTCGGATCGAAAATAATATCCTGCGGAGGAAAATGAACTTCATTGACAAGAATTTCATACGCACGCTTGCAGATATCGATCCGCCGTTGTAAAGTATCCGCTTGTCCTTTTTCGTCGAATGCCATGACGATCACGGCGGCGCCGAATTTTTTTACAAGATGCGCCTGACGTTTGAATTCCGCTTCTCCTTCTTTCATGGAAATGGAATTCACGATCGCTTTTCCCTGCACACATTTCAATCCCGATTCGATGACATGAAATTTCGAAGAGTCGAGCATGATGGGAACACGAGCAATATCGGGTTCGGCAGCAACGAGATTTAAAAATCTTTTCATCGCCGCTTCTGAATCGAGCATCCCTTCATCCATGTTAATGTCGATGACCTGTGCTCCTCCTTCCACCTGGTCGCGCGCAATGGCAAGTGCTTCGTCATAATTTCCTTCGATAATGAGCCGCGCAAATTTTCTTGAGCCGGTAACATTCGTACGCTCGCCCACATTCATGAAATTACTTTCAGGGCGAAGTGTGACCGGCTCAAGTCCGCTCAATCTCAAAAATGGTTCGCGGTATGGAATATTTCTCGGACGTTCTCCGCGCGCGATCTCCGCGATCCTGCGAATGTGCGCGGGCGTAGTTCCACAACAACCGCCGATGATATTGATGAATTTACTTTTGATGAAATCAGAAACCTGCACACCCATATCTTCCGGCGTCTGGTCATATTCACCGAACTGATTCGGCAAACCTGCATTCGGATAACAGCTCACATAGAACGGAGCTTTTGTTGCGAGTTCTTCGAGATAAGGACGCATCTGCGCTGCGCCGAGCGCGCAATTCAATCCAACGCTCAGCAGATCGACATGTGAAATAGAATTTAAAAACGCTTCAGTGGTTTGTCCGGACAAAGTTCTTCCGCTCGCATCGGTGATCGTTCCTGAAACCATGACCGGAATTTTTCTTCCTGATTTTTCTTCGAGTGATTGTACCGCGAACAACGCCGCTTTCGCATTGAGTGTGTCGAAAATTGTTTCGATAAGAAAAAGATCGCAGCCGCCATCTGATAAACCTTTCGCCTGTTCGAGATACGCATCAACGAGATCATCGAACGAAACAGCGCGATAACCGGGATCATTCACATCGGGCGAAAGTGATGCCGTGCGATTCGTTGGCCCTATTGCGCCGGCAACAAAACGCGGACGTGAAGGATCTTTTTTGTTGAATTCATCTGCAGCTCTCCGCGCAATTTTCGCAGCAGCAACATTCATCTCGTACGCGAGCGACTGCATGTGATAATCGGCGAGCGAAATTTTCTGTGCGTTGAATGTATTTGTTTCAATGATGTCGGCGCCGGCTTCGAGGTATTCGCAATGAATTCCGTAAATGATATCGGGCTGTGTCAGTACAAGCAGATCATTATTCCCTTTCACATCATGCGGCCAGTCTTTGAAACGAGTACCACGATAATCTTCTTCAGAAAGTTTATGACGCTGGATCATAGTGCCCATCGCTCCGTCGATGATGAGTACTCTTTTCTCCAGTTCTTTTTTGATATCCTTCATAAAATTCTTCTCTGTGCCAGAGTGGTGTCAGGTGTTAACACCCGACACCACTGTTGTGCCAGAGTGGTGTCGGGTGTTAACACCTGACACCACTGTAGTAAACTCGTGTATCATATTCAAATCTCACGAAACCATTTTCCTGGTAGCGGAGAAATATTTTCTTCAGTACATCGGTCATCAGTTTGCTGTCGGGGTGATCTTCGGGCGGAACATACGATGAGGAGAACAATCTTCCTTTGGCGCCTTCGAAATTGAAATCCTGGAAATTCTCTACGGAAAAACTTTTCCATTTATTTTTTCCAAAGAAATCATCGAAAACATTTTCGTTCAGGTTCACATTGCGGTGATTCACTTTATTGTAATCTGTTCCGAACATTTTCAGGAGATCTTCATACGCTTTGAGAAATTCGCTGGAATCAGTACGGCGATCGTTCCAGGCGAGAACTACCCAGCCGCCTGGTTTTAAAATTCTCCGGAATTCTTTTTTTGTTTTTTCCCGGTCGAACCAATGAAATGCCTGTCCGGCAATGACCACATCGATGGAATTATTTTCCAGTTTTGTTTCTTCGGCGGTTCCGTCGATGCTGTGATATTTTCCGAACGACTCCAGGAATTTTTCTCCGGCTTCGCGCATTTCTTTATTCGGTTCCACACCAAAAACTTCATTACCATTCTCAAGAAATATTTTAGCCGACAATCCCGTTCCCGATCCCACATCGGAGATAACAGAATTTTCCGAAAGAACTTTTTCCTCCTTCAGTTTTTCCACCACCGCAAAAGGATAGTCGGGGCGATACTTTACATAGTTCGCAACCCGATCGCTGAAACGTTCTGTTGTTTTCATTTTCTTACTAATCTTGGAAACGAATTGCGAAACCGGATGCTCGCGTCCGTGCGAAAATTCGAAGTGCGGAAGTGCGAATATCCGAATTTCGCTATTCGTAAGTTTGCATTTTGCATTTTCGCAGAGTTTCGTAATTCCTTCCGTTTCAAAAAAAATCCCTTCCGTAGTCAGAAGGGATCGCAGTTTTTTTATGAGTAAGATCATTCTTCTGACTTATCTTTTCCAGAAATTAATTCTGGATGCGAATTGGCACCTTCTTTTAAGAATGGAGAATGGAGGGAGGAGGGAGGAGAAAATTCTCCAATCTCCAATCTCCTGACTCCCTTCTAACAGGGTTGCCAAGGCTTCATCGGGCGCTATCCCTCTGCCTTTCCGGATAAGTAATTTTTGAAAGAACTGCTGCAAATTTAAGAAAAATCGCCTCACCGCAGGGGCTTGCATCCCCGGTAAAATTCCCACAAATAATGTAAAAAGGGCAATCTGCCGTGTGGAAATCCGTTCCTTAGGTAATCTTATTAAGACCAAAGAATAATTTACGTGACCGTGTCACTTTTTTTACCGGCTGACGTTATAAGTATAAGAACTCCGGCAACGCGGTGTGATTTTTGTGACACTTACTGTATAACCCGGACTGCCCTGAAAATTTATTTCCTCCTATGAAAAGAACGCTGCTCCTCTTCGCCTTCGTGCCGGTTTTTGCCCACGCACAGAACCTAGTTCCTAATCCCGGTTTTGAAGATTATGTAAAACTTCCCTGCACCTGTATGCAGTATGATTTATCGGAATACATCAAAGACTGGAACAGTTTGGGAAACGGAACACCGGATGTGCTCTATGATTATTCAGAAATAGGCAAAGATTGTTATGCAAGCACAAATTCCACGAGCAGCATTAGTTTCGGCAATGAAAAACCGCACGGCGGGCACGGAGAAGGAATGATCATGACCACTGCGCATGGCGATTCTTATCGTGAATATCTTGGCGCTACCCTCAATGAACCGCTTAAAAAAGGGAAAAAATATTCTGTGGAATTTTTTGTTTCGCTTGGCGATAAATGCCAGGTAGCAACGAATAATTTAGGCATGGCATTTTTCACCGGTGTTTTCACCAAGCAGAGTTCGATGCTGGTGAGTGCGAATCCACAGATCAACATCACAGCTGTTATCAATCAAACAGACGGATGGTACAAAGTGAGCGGAATTTTTACAGCGAGTGATGCTTATACTTATTTCGCCATTGGAAATTTTCTTTCCACTACAGCTACGCAGATAGACAAACGTAACGTTGCTGCCGGTACAGATTCTTATAGTTACAATACAGACATCGCTGCCTATTACATTGATGACGTAACCGTGAAGCCCGTGGAAAATTCACTTGAGGTGACAGGCGATACGCTGGTTGCGATAGGAACAGAGGCGCATCTCATTGCTACCGGAAGCAAAACTTATTCCTGGGCCGAATACGGAAAACCGGCCAAGATACTTTCTACCACCGATCAGCTGACCGTGAAAATGGATGAACAAAAAACTTTTGTAGTGACTGGTGAAGGTGGAAGTAAAAATATTACTGTAAAAGTTCTGAAGCCCGATGCATTTGCAATGCAGGAACTCAATGGAAGAAAAGTTAAGAAAGGACGCACGATAGAAGTTCATTCGAGAACAATTGAAGTAACCTTGTTCGATAAAGATGAAGTGGATGGGGATAGTGTGTCTATTTATTTCGGCGATTCGGCCATTGTGGAAAATCTCAGCTTAACGCACAAGAAAAAAACATACGAGATCACACTCGATCCGGCTCATCCGAAACAACTCGTGCTTTATGCGGTGAATATGGGAAAAACTCCACCGAACACATGCGCTATCATTATCAAAGACGGGAAAAACAGTTCGAATGTTGTGCTCAGTTCCGATCTTAAAACGTGCGATGCCGTGATGCTCGTCTATAAAGAATCTCCCAAATGACGTTCGGGAGGTGTAACTTATAAAACAGGAAATCCGTCTAACTTTGGCATAACCGATGAGACGGATTTTTCTTTTACTGATTATTTTATTTTTTTTCTCCGCAACTGTTCTGCCTGCGCAGAATTCCTACACGATCTCTGGTTTTATTTCTGATTCTTCGAATGGAGAAATGCTCATCGGCGCTTCTGTTTTCGCCAAAGGAACGAGCAAAGGTGCCGGCGCGAATGTTTACGGATTTTATTCCATCACTCTTCCGCAGGGCGATTATGAATTGCTTTACAATTTCGTGGGCTATCGCACAAAAACAATTTCCATTTCGCTCAATGCCGATGTGACGCAGGATGTAAAACTTTCGAATTCTGCAGTGATGAAAACAGAAGTGGTCATCAAAGCCGATCGCAACCAGGACCAGGTGCAGTCCACACAAACGAGCGTAATCAGTATTCCTGTCGACAAGATACGTTTGGTTCCCACCATTGGTGGAGAAACGGATATTATCAAAGTAGTTCAGTTGATGCCTGGAATAAAACGCGGGGGCGAAGGACAGAACGGGATGTATGTGCGTGGCGGAAATGGCGATGATAATTTAATTCTACTTGACGAGGCAACGGTTTACAACGTATCGCACCTGTTCGGATTTTTTTCTGTTTTCAATAATGATGCGCTGAAAGACATTACCGTTTACAAAGGAGGATTTCCGGCGCAATACGGTGGGCGGCTCTCTTCAGTGATGGACATCAGGATGAAAGATGGTGACCAGCAGAAATTTCATGCTGTAGGAGGAATAGGATTATTGTCGTCGCATATCACGATTGAAGGGCCGATAAAAAAAGATACTTCTTCATTTTTATTTTCTGCGCGGCGTTCTTACATCGACCAGGTTTTCAAGCTCGCTTATCACGGACAGAATGTGTTGCCTTATTATTTCTATGATGCGAATATGAAACTGAATTATCTCGTGAACCAGAACAATCGTCTTTTTCTCAGCGGTTATTACGGCGATGATATACTGAGTACAAAACAAAAGTCGGACAGTTCTTTTTTCGACGGTGGATTCAAGCTCGGAAATTTCACGACAACTGCAAGATGGAATCACACTTTCAACCCGCGTTTGTTCTCGAATATTTCTCTTGTTCAAACGCGATTCCGTTATGATGTGGAAGCAAGTATTCCCGGGAATTCTTTTCTCACACGTTCAAGAATTTCTGATTTTGGTGCGCGTGATGATTATAGTTTTTATGTGAATCCGGAAAATACCATCCGGTATGGATTTGCTTACACGATGCATATTTTCCGGCCGAACGTGGTGAGCACATCGGGAGATATTTCCGATTACCTGCGTTCACGCGAGGGTGCGCGCATCTACACGCATGAGCTTGGCTTGTATTACAACCAAGAGATTCAGCTCGATTCACTTTTCAAAATAAATTTCGGAATGCGTATGACGGGATGTGCAGCTCCGGGAAAATTTTATTCGAGCCCCGAGCCACGTTTTTCAGCAACCTATCTTTTCCGGCCTCACCAGTCCTTCAAATTCAGTTATTCGCGCATGACACAATATTTGCATCTCGTGTCGAGTTCATCCGTTGCATTGCCTACTGATCTCTGGTATCCGGTTACAAAAAACATAAAACCACTTTACGCCGATCAGCTTGCTGTTGCATACAACCTGAATATCCAGAAAATAAAAACACTTGTTACTGTTGAAAGTTATTACAAGTGGATGCAGAACATTATTGAATATCGTGAGGGCGCTGTGCTTATTCTTAATGACAATTATGAGAATGAACTGGTGAAAGGAAAAGGCCATGCTTACGGATTTGAATTTTTTGCGCAACGTACCGAAGGAAAACTCACCGGCTGGATCGGCTATACACTTTCCTGGTCCGTGCGTGATTTTCCTGATCTGAATAAAGGCAATCCGTATTTTTCGAAATACGATCGCCGCCACGATTTTTCCATTGTGGGAACGTACGAGATCACGAAAAGAATTTCTTTCGCTGCTGTTTGGGTTTATTCCACCGGGCAAAGATTCACCGCAGTGACAGGAGATTTTCTCATGCCCGACGCGACGCTCACACACGTGAATATTCTTCCCATCTATTCCGATAAAAATGCGATTGAACTTCCTCCGTCGCATCGTCTCGATGTAAACCTCGTGATCAAATCGCGCCTGAACAGAAAGTGGATGAAGTGGACGGGTGAATGGCAGATCGGTGGTTACAATGTTTACAATCGCGCACAACCTTACAAAATAAATATTGTTGCCGATGGAAACGGCGGATACAAATACCAGGCGGTAGGATTATTCGGATTTATTCCGAGCATCGCTTATAATTTCAGATTCTAATGCGGAGTAGAAAATACGAAGAGTTTACTACACAAAAATAAAATGAGCAAAAACAAAATATATCTCTTCATCCTTCTTGCTTTTATCATGGGCAACTGCAGGCCGAAACCTATTGACATTGGTGTAGCTCCTGCTCCGAGCAAACTGGTGATCGCTTCACAGATTATTCCAAACAGCGTGATGGTCGTGGGCCTCACAAAAAGTTTTTCTGCGCTGAGTTCCGGGGGAAATCAGGATACGCTGCAGAATAATTTCATCGACAGTATTCTTGTGAGCAATGCAATTGTCACTGTCACACATCCGGGAGGAACGGACACGTTGTACATGCTCACTCCCGGAATTTATGCGAGTCTGAATATTCTTCTTGTTGATTTCGGAACGTACACTATTCATGCAAAAGATCCTTCCACCGGAGAAGAAGTAACTGCTACGACAGAATTATTGCCGAAAGAAATTTTCGATACGATCTATCCTTACATCGGCACGGATCCTATCACTGCCGATTCGGCGCCATACATTCACTATGAATTGACTGATTTTCCCAATGAGCAGGATTATTATGTGGCTTGTTATTACCGAAAGTCGAGTGACACGAGTATGTTTGATCTGAATAATTATTTTACGCAGGGAACCAACCAGCTCAGCGCATTCGATCTGATCACCGACCAGGATTTTGACCAGGACGGAAAATTAACGCGCAATCAGCAGTTGAGTGGTGTTGGAATAAATGACACGATCGCGTGCACGATCTCACACATCACGAAAGGTTATTATGAATTTCTTACAGCGTACAAACGTTCATCGAGTTTGTTCAATCAACTTTCGGGAGAACCGATTAATTATCCGTCGAATGTAGAAGGTGGTTACGGATATTTCGCAACGCATTTTCCGGATGTGAGATATTTTTACCTGGTCAATTATCACTGATCAGTTCTTCACCCACAATCCGCGCAACTCTTTCAAAAAAGTCCAGATCCTTTTCCGGAATAAAATAATGATGAGGAGATAAGGTAAAGCCATCAGGTAAAGGATGGCGTTGTTGAGTCCGCCGCTTACTGTATTCTGCCCGCTCTGCGCTACAGCCCTGCACATGGCGCACTGCGCGTGAGAAGCAATGCTCATCACAAAAAATAAAATTAAAAAGAAAAATAGTTTCTGTTTCATTGTATTAAAGGTACTCTTTTTCCCAATGAGATTTCAAACAGGAAAATGGTAGTATGGCGATATCATCAGGTACACCACTACTCCGGAAAATGTAACATACAACCAGATCGGGTAAGTCCAGTGAACAATTTTTTTATGCTTCACAATATTATTTTTCAATCCGTACCAGAACGACATGAGGATAAGCGGAAGAACAACTCCGGCAAGAATGATGTGTGCCGAAAGAATGATGAGATAAATAGTGCGTAGTGAATTCTCTTTCGGAAAAGTTGTTTCAGGAGCCAGCCAGTGATAGGTTACATAGGAAATGAGAAATAAACTCGAAAGGAAAAATGCGGTGATGTTGATCCGTTTGTGAATGATGATCTTTTTTTTCCGGATCGCGATGAATGAAAATAGCAGCAGCACAAAACACGTTCCGTTGAGTATTGCGTGGAGTAAAGGAAGACGGTAAACGAAAGACGGGATCACTTCCGGAACAGGAAGTATTTTTTTATTGAGCACTACCACTGCGGCAAATACCACGATGGAAATTGTCATTACGATGCGGAAGATGGATTTTTCTGACATTGAAAATTTTATTTGTATTGTACGAACTGCGAAATTGACGAAGTACGAAGTACCAAAAAGCGAATCGAATAAAACAGGTATGAATCTTGTTTTACTATTCCATTTTCGATTTTTTCGTCGATTCGTATTACGTAATTCGTGAATTTCGTAGTTCGTACAATAGAGTTCATTGTTGTTTTAATAATGTTTTTATATCCGAGATCATAGTATCGATCGATACAGAGTCAGTTCCTGAGTAGTAACCGCGGATGTGCGCATTGCGATCAACAAGAATGACCTGGTCGCTGTGAATGAAATCATCCGGTCCGCCATCTCCCGAATCGACACTCATATAAAATCCATAGCGGGCAAGATCGTATAATTTTTTTTTCGGGCCTGTTACGAATTTCCATTGTGAGCTGTCGGCGTTGAAACGTTTTGCATATTCCAGTAATGCAGCCGCGGTATCACGATCGGGATCCACGGTGTAGGAAATAATTTTCACATCGGGATTTCCTGCGAATGCACTTTGCACGCGCGCAAGCTGGCTCGTCATGCGCGGGCACGGGCCTTTACAATTCGCAAAGAAAAAATCGCTCACGACAATTTTTCCATTCAAAGAATTGGTGGAAAATAGTTTTCCGTTCTGCTGGATCAATTGGACGCCGGGAATGGTGTGATATGTTTTATTCCCATTCTTATCCGTAGAATCGGTCGGGTAATACAGCATGAGCCGCTGTGAACCGGAAGAAATATTTCCTACAGTATCGGCTACCGGTTTTTTCTGATCTCCACCCGTTGAGCAGGAAAAAAAGAAAATGAAAAAAATAATTCCGTAACGCATGATTCTTATCTTTTCTCGATGGTACTGTTGTCGATCGTCTCCGCTGCTTCATCACGGAAATTAATAAAAGGGACATCCTCTTTCAGTTTTTTCAGTTCAGATGCCATCCTGATATTATAATAGCCGCGTATCCTTCCTTTGTGATCGATGAGTATGGCATCACTCCACGTTTGCCATGGATCTTTTTTGCGCGAAGGATCGGGAACAAAATAATATTTCGCGTGAAGCGAATCGAATGTTGCCGGCGAAAGATAAAGCGAGATCGCAGAATCTTCATTCAGTTTCAGATCCTTTCCGAAATCAGGACAGGAAGGAGTAACATTTCCGAGTGAATCGCCGGGGTAGAAAAAAACAAAACGTGCGTATTTATATTTTTCACGATTGAGGTGGAGATCTTCTGCGAGAGAAGGAAGAAGTGTAGTAAGAGAATCAGGGTTTACAAAAACAGCAACGTACAGGTGGCCGGATAATTTTTCTGTATTGAAAATTGTATTTCCTACCGTATGGCAGGTAAAAGACGGGATCGCGAAATAAGAAGTATCCGTTTTATCATTCCCATTCTTATCCTTCACTATGATCGAATGGCGCGGGCCAAAAAAAGGCGCCCGGAAAGTTTTGGGAACTCCGAGCGCAAAATAAATGTAAACGATCGTTGGCAGAAGGAGAACAGTGAAAAGTATTGCTCTCGATTTCATTATTTATTCGGAACCTGTTCTGTATTCGCCGGCGGATCGAGCCGGTGTTCTCTTGCATAATTTCCTTCGCCCATAACCAGCATCACAATGAGATAAAGAATAAAACCGCTAAAAGGCGCAATGATCATCCATTTTGCCCAGCGCACTTCATCACCAAGATGCATGAAACTGTAAACAATGTAGAATGCTTTCACAACGGTGAAACCGATGAAAAAGAATTTCAGGAATAAATGAGGAAGTCCCCACTCGTGCGCTTTCACTCCAACGAATACTTCGATGAGTGTTACAACAAGCAGCAACCAGAATACATTCCAGAGTTTGCGTCTTGCTTTTTTCCCATGCTCTTCAGAATGGTGAGCGAGCATTTCATAATTCGGAAACGGATCGTGGAATTCTGACATATTATTTTCTTTTTAAGCGTTGATAGTTTTTTTACGGGTAAGATCAGAGGAGGTAGAAGAAGGTGAACACGAATACCCACACGAGATCGACAAAGTGCCAGTAGAGTCCCACTTTTTCCACCATTTCATAATGGCCCCGTCGTTCCATTACTCCCTGCAATGCCATAATGAAGATCACGATATTGATACACACTCCCGAAAAAACGTGGAAGCCGTGGAAGCCGGTGATGAAGAAAAAGAAATCTGCAAAACCGGTATGGCCATATTCATTATGCTGAAGATTGGCGCCGTGAAAAACTTCTCCGTGAGAAATGATATACGCCGATTCGGTTTCAGAAAGATCAGCGCCTTTGAAGTGCAGTATCTTCGTATTCGACTCGTGCGTTTTATCATTGAACTGGTACGTGTAAATGTGATTCTGATAAAGGATCGCGCCATTCTCCGAACCAATGATAAAATTCGTCCACTCCCACGCCTGTGAACCCACGAACATCAGTCCGCCGATAATGGTGAGAAACATCCAGACGAGTACTTTCTTTTTATCGTTACGATGCCCGGCTTCAACTGCAAGAACCATAGTCACCGAACTCATAATGAGAATAAAAGTCATAAGACCCACATACATCAACGGAAGATGATGGCCTTCGAGAAAAGGAAAGTGGTGGAATACGTGACCGGGAATTGGCCATTCACCAGCGAAACGGTGACGGAAAAATCCGTATGAACAAAGAAAACCGGAGAATGTGAGGGCATCGGAAATGAGAAAGAACCACATGAACATTTTTCCGTAGCTGATTCCAAGTGGTGAGGTTGCTCCGCCCCATCCTGAATTTTTAGTTTCTTCGTGTGCTACTTCCATAAAAATTATTGTTTTCCGTTTAAGGTTTTGATCCTTTTATGCGTTGCAAGTTTACTTAAAAATCGTCAGAAAAATGAACAAATACATCCACAATACATCGAGGAAATGCCAGTAAATAGCAGCAACCCGGAGTCCGTGCATGTTTGCCGATCCATAACGACCCATGAGTGATTTGACAAATGTGAATGCGAGCGCGATCAATCCTCCCACCAGGTGCGCAAGATGAAGACCGGAAAGAAGATAAATAAATGAGCCGGAAACAAGAGAGTTCTGCCCCTTGGGATGCACGAGGTAAATTCCATTCCGTGTAAGATCGCTCCATCCCCTGAATTGCAACCACGCGAAAAGAAGTCCGAGTAAAAATGTAGTTCCGAGAAATATTGTTCCTGTAGTGAGTTTGTCCTTTCGGAAACTCATCATCGCTGAATTCATAGTAACACTGCTCATCAAAATAACAGCAGAACTTGCCCAGAATATCTGCGGCAGAACAACACTGAACCAATCGCCACCACCCCTGCGCACAACATACGCGCTCGTGAGCCCGGCAAATACCATTACAATACTTCCTACACCAAACCACATGAGATTGCGCTGGGCTTTTTCCCTGCGCAAACGAAATTCATTTTCTTCTGCAACTGTTGTCATCATTTTATCCGAACAGGTAAGCAAGCTGAATGACCGGTAAATAAATAAATGATCCGAACATGAGCCGTTGTGCATCGCGCACTTCGCACGTTCTGTAAAGCCGCAATGCCTGCAGAAAAAATAATGTTCCGCAGATGATCGCTATGATCACCGAAATGGTTCCCGACATGTGAAAGAGTACAGGAAACAAACTGATCGGTATCAGGCAAAGTGTATAAACTACGATCTGGAATGCACTTGACTTATCGCGTCCTCCTTTCGAAGGAAGAAGATGAAATCCTGCTTTGAGATAATCTTCGTGCGAAACCCATGCGATGGCCCAGAAGTGCGGGAACTGCCACATGAACTGCGTTGCAAAAAGAAGAAGTGCAGAACTTCCTATGAATCCGAATCCATGCACAGCAGCCACCCATCCCAGCATTGGAGGAATTGCTCCGGGAAATGCGCCGATGAAAGTGGCGAATGGAGTAAATCGTTTTGAAGGCGTGTAAACGCAAGTATAAAGCAACAAGGCAAGTGCGCCGAGAATTCCACCGAGATAATTCGTGTAAAGTGTAAGCAGGATTATTCCGGAAATTCCCATAACAGAAGCGAGAATTATTCCTTCGCGCACCGACATCCTTCCCTGCGGAAGAGGGCGTTTCATTGTTCTCGGCATGAGTTTGTCGAGATCACGCTCGATCACCTGGTTGAATCCATTCGAAGATCCCGTCACGAGAAATCCACCAACGATAAGCGCGGTCAACTGCATCCATTCGGCATTGAACCTCAATTCGCGGATGCCGATAAAATATCCGATAACAGCGGAGAAGACAACGAGAACGGTAAGACGGAGTTTTACGAACTGTGCGTAATCTGATATCTTTCCCATAATTCCCGAATGGCCGCTTTCGCGGTTCTCCGTTTTTTCGATGGTATGAGCTCCCGGTGTGAGCAATTTTCTGTTTTTAAAATCCGCCAAATTTAGGCATTACTCCCAATAGAAAGGGCTGTTTTGTTATGCGCCATTTTTGTCCATCCTTCGTTGCATTTCTTGGCCGTAGTCGCTCCACTATGGCCTGCAAAATGCGCCTCGGCTGAACAAAAATGGCATCATAACAATTCCAAAAAATGAATTTTAAACAGCCTCTCAGTAATTCAACTTTTGTAATTGAAAATTCTTTGCATCAAAAATCACGATCTGATCGGTGAGAACTTCCATTCCCAGAATAATTTTCATCGCTTCATGCGTCATCAGTGAAGCCACAATTGCAGGAAGTGTACCGAGCACTCCATTCTCATCGCAATTCGGTACATCTTCCGGGGCCGGTGGTTCCGGAAAAAGATCGCGGAGATTTTTCCCGTTTTTATAATTGAAAACAGCAAGCTGTCCTTCGTCGCGCAGGATACTTCCATACACCAATGGGATTTTCAATTTCGCGCACGTGTCATTTACGAGATAGCGCGTGAGAAAATTATCTGAAGCATCAATCACGAGATTAAAATCTGAAATTATTCTTTCTGCATTTTTTTCATTCAGCATTTCATCAAACACTTTCAATTCAGGAAAAGGATTCATTTCTTTCAGCTTTGCTGCGGCAACAATTGCTTTTGATTTCCCGATGTCATTCACAGAAAAAAGAATTTGCCGGTGAAGATTGTGCAATTCCACTTTATCGAAATCAATTATTCCCAATGTTCCGGTTCCAGCCGCACATAAATATTGCAACGCCGGGCAACCGAGTCCGCCGGCGCCGACGACGAGAATTTTCGCCATACGGATTTTCTCCTGCCCTTTCATTCCGATCTCCGGCAACATCATCTGCCTGCTGTAACGGATCAGTTCTTCCCTTGTGAAATTGCTCATCGTGTTATGCTAAAACTTTGTCCCAGTCTTTCCAAACCGGTTCGTATCCCGATTTTTTTATTCGTGCCGCAATGACTTCCGCACTTCGTTCATCACTTATTTCGAATTGCTCGAGCGATCCCGGCTCCACGGCATATCCTCCCGGATTTGTTTTTGATCCCGCACTCATGCTCGTTATACCAAGTGGAATAATATTATTTCTGAATTTTTCCGACTCGCGAGTCGAGATCGAAAGTTCGAGATCTTCATTGAACAAACGGTAAGCGCACATCATCTGCACGAGTTCTTTATCGCTCACGATCACATTCGGTTCAATGATGCCTTCCGCGGGACGCATGCGCGGAAATGAAACAGAAAGTTTCGAGCGCCAGTATTTCTTCCGGAGATAATCGAGATGAAGAGCGCAGAAAAATGCATCGGTCCTCCAGTCTTCGAGGCCGAGTAAAACACCCAAACCTATTTTGTGAATTCCTGCTGCACCAACACGATCAGGAGTTTCAAGGCGATAATTAAAATTCGATTTTTTCCCTTTGGGATGATACGTTTTGTAAACTTCACGGTGATAAGTTTCCTGATAAACAAGAACAGAATAAACACCGAGCTCATGCAATGCAGAATATTCTTCCGTTTCGAGCGGCTGAAACTCAATGGAAATATTCGCGAAGCGTGAGCGGAGAAGACGGATCGCATTTTTAAAATAATTCACGTTCACCATTTGATCGGCTTCACCCGAAACAAGAAGAATGTGATTGAACCCATGTTTTTTTATTGCGCCTGCTTCCACGATCAGTTCTTCGTCGCTCAGCGTTTTTCTTTTCAGTTTGTTATCGAAACTGAAACCACAATACGTACAAATGTTATTGCACTCATTGCTCACGTACATGGGCACGTAAAGCTGAATGGTTTTCCCGAAACGTTTTTGTGTGAGGCGATGACTTTCTCCTGCTAATTCTTCGAGGTACATTTCTGCAGCAGGAGAGATCAGCGCTTTGAAATCTTCCAACGATCTTTTTTCAGATGCGATAGCTTTCTCCACATCGCCCACCGTTTTTCCGTAGATGGAATTCTTTACTTCATTCCAGCTATAGCGATCGAATATGTCAATGAAATTATTCATGCAGGAAGGAAGTGAGTGGGCTTGAAGCGACGGCTTGTTCCGATTTTTTTCCTGTGCGTGCGTGAAATGCAATTCGCCCGGAAGCAACTGCCATTTTAAAAGCTCTCGCCATCGCAGCAGGATCTCCTGCAACAGCAATTGCCGTATTCACAAGCACCGCATCAGCGCCAAGCTCCATTGCTTTTGCTGCATCCGACGGAGCGCCGATTCCTGCATCAATAATAACAGGAACATTACTTTGCTCAATGATAATTTCAAGGAAATCGATCGTCTTCAATCCTTTGTTCGTTCCAATGGGAGAACCAAGCGGCATCACCGCAGAAGTTCCCGCATCTTCCAGTTGTTTGCACAAAACAGGATCGGCATGAATGTAAGGCAGCACAATGAATCCGAGTTTCGCCAATTGTTCCGTTGCCTTCAGCGTTTCAATCGCATCCGGCAAAAGATATTTCGGATCGGGATGAATTTCGAGTTTCAGCCAGTTTGTTTCGAGCGCTTCTCTTGCAAGCTGCGCAGCGAAAACAGCTTCTTTCGCATTGCGCGCACCCGAAGTGTTCGGAAGTAAATTGATGTGCGGATGATGAAGATGCGACAACAGTTCGTCCGTTTCTGTTTCGAGATCCACACGCTTCAATGCAACCGTAACCAACTCCGTTCCTGAAGCAAGAACTGCTTTTTCCATTTGAGAAGAAGAACCGAATTTCCCGGTGCCGAGAAATAATCGTGAGGCAAATTCCTTTCCGGCAATTTTAAGATTGTCCATGCAGCAGATTTTTTAATTGTCCGACTAATTTTCTTTTTTCATTGTGCGCGGTTATCGTTCCTGAAACTGCCACGCCGTAAACCCCGCTTTTCATAATGGGATCGATGTCTTGTTCCGTAATTCCACCAATCGCATAAACCGGGATGAAAATATTCTTCTGTTTCAGTTCACTCATTATTTTTTCAAATCCTTCCAGCCCGAGAACCGGGCTCAGTTTTTCTTTTGTAGTTGTGAAACGATAAGGGCCGAGACCGATGTAATCACATTTTTCTTCAACGCGTTTCATCACATCCGCCATAGTATTCGCAGTTCCGCCGATCAGTTTTTTGTCGCCGAGAATTTTTCTTGCGTCAACGGGAGAATCATCCGTGATCCCGAGATGAACGCCGTGAGCATCTACAGCTTTTGCGACCTGCACGTAATCGTTCACCATGAAAACTGCCTTGTAATTTTCGCACATTCTTTTCACTTTTTCAGCAAGCGGAAATAATTCCTGCAACGAAGCATTTTTAAACCGCAGTTGTATCCAGGCACAACCTGCTTCCAGCGCCTGTTGGATATTCTGCGATTGCCCGTCAGCAGTTTTTCCCTGCGAGATGTATTGAAGGCGGCTAAACATGGTGGTACCCGAGTAAGGAGGAGTTGCTGAACAGAAATTCTTCGGTGTATTTTTTTGCACGGGTGCAAGCCGTTTCCAGGCCACGCCCCGAAGCAATTTCTGCGGCAATGGCGGAAGACAAGACGCATCCCGAACCGTGTTTGGAAAAAATATTATTCCGGAATGGTTGTATTTCAATACAACTTCCTCCTGTAAAGAGTTGATCCGTTCCCGGCTTGTCCCGGTGATGCCCGCCCTTGAGCAACACGTGGCAATAAGCGGAAAGTTTTTTCGCCGCTTCTTCCGGCAATGCATCCCCGGTGAGCTTCATCGCTTCATCGGCATTGGGCGTAAGGAGAAAAATATTTTCCAGGATCTTTTTCAATTCATTCCAATTGTGTTTTCCGAGAAGATCGAAACCGGTACTGGAACGGATAACAGGATCGACAATGATCTTTGCCGACGGATTATTTTTTTTCACGCAGGAAATTATTTCCGAAAGAAATTCCAGAGAGGGAACGATTCCTGTTTTGACCACATCAACTTTGTAAACATTCATCAGCACTTCTATTGCGCCAGCCACCTCTTCCACATTTTCCCATTTCACCCAATGAAACTTCTCCTCCGCCTGCAAAGTTATCCCGGTGATCACAGCAATCCCGTAAACGTGATGCTGCTCCAGCGTTTTTATGTCAGCAAGAATTCCTGCGCCGCCACTCGGATCGAATCCTGCGACTGATAAAACGTATGGACGATTTTTGTTCAATGTTCTGCGTTTAATGTTCAACGTTTGCTGGTTGAAGATGCTGAATGGCGTTTGATATCTTTTTGAAACTCGTGAGCGGTTCTTTCGAATTCCAGATCGCACCGAGCAGCGCAGCTCCATCAAAACCCATTTCCTGAATTCTGGAAATATTCTTTTCATTGATCCCTCCAATGGCGAATATTTTTGTGCCGCGAACTTTATTTTCAGTCAATAGAATTTCTTCTCCAGGCTCCGGTCCGTATCCTTTTTTTGAAATGCTTTCGAAGACTGGTCCGTAGAATACGTACCTGAATTCATTCCCTACGCTCCACTTTTCCCCGTGAACGGAGGTGGAAAGTTTTTTTGTTGAAGTTTTTTTCAATTCGCCGGCGGTTGTTTCCATTCTCATTTTTTCCGGGAAATGCAATCGCGATATTCCCCAGTCATTTGCCTTTTCGTGATGACTGTGAATGGAAATTTTTCCGAGATGCCTCGTTTTTATTTTTGAAATGATTTTTTCCATCGAAGAAGATGAATGATCCGGTTTTCTCAAATGAAATATTTTCAATCCTTCATCGAGCAAAGCGTTGATATGATCTGCTTCATTGGGAAAAGAACCCGGTGGAGATATGACGATCAGTTTCATTTATGAATAGATCTCATTTCCTGCATGGACAAATTCATTCGCTTTTTCTTCCATTCCTTTTTCAAGCGCCTGTGTTTCGCTGAATCCTTCCTGCTCTGCATACGCGCGCACATCCTCGGTGATTTTCATAGAACAGAAATGCGGGCCGCACATGGAACAGAAATGCGCCACCTTCGCTCCATCGGCAGGTAACGTTTCATCATGAAATTCTTTTGCCGTATCCGGATCGAGCGAAAGATTGAATTGATCTTCCCATCGGAATTCAAAACGCGCTTTGCTCAGCGCATTGTCGCGCACCTGCGCGCCCGGGTGCCCCTTCGCGAGATCGGCCGCATGCGCCGCGATCTTGTAAGTGATCACTCCGTCCTTCACATCTTTTTTATCAGGAAGACCGAGATGTTCTTTCGGTGTAACGTAACACAACATTGCACAACCGAACCACCCGATCATGGCCGCACCAATTCCGGAAGTGATGTGATCGTAACCCGGAGCAATATCAGTTGTCAATGGGCCGAGTGTGTAGAACGGAGCTTCATGACATTCCTTCAATTGTTTTTCCATATTGATCTTCACGAGATGCATCGGAACGTGGCCGGGGCCTTCTATCATCGTCTGCACATCATGCTTCCACGCGATCTTCGTCAGTTCACCGAGTGTTTCCAGTTCTGCGAATTGCGCTGCATCATTCGCATCAGCAATGGAGCCGGGACGCAATCCATCGCCGAGTGAAAATGCAACGTCGTATGCTTTCATTATTTCACAGATCTCTTCGAAATGTGTGTAGAGAAAATTTTCTTTGTGATGAGCGAGACACCATTTCGCCATGACAGATCCACCGCGCGAAACAATTCCGGTAACACGTTTTGCAGTGAGCGGAACGTAGCGCAAAAGAACGCCGGCGTGGATCGTGAAATAATCTACACCCTGCTCTGCCTGTTCGATGAGCGTGTCGCGATAAATTTCCCACGTGAGATCTTCCGCTTTGCCGTTCACTTTTTCCAGCGCCTGGTAAATAGGAACAGTTCCAATCGGCACAGGAGAATTGCGCAAAATCCATTCGCGTGTTTCATGAATATTTTTTCCGGTCGAAAGATCCATAATCGTATCGGCGCCCCATCGGCAGGCCCACACTGCTTTTTCCACTTCCTCTTCAATGGAAGAAGTGACCGCAGAATTTCCGATGTTGGCATTTATCTTCACTAAAAAATTTCTGCCGATGATCATCGGTTCACTTTCAGGGTGATTGATATTGTTCGGAATGATGGCGCGGCCTGCGGCAACTTCACTCCGCACAAATTCCGGTGTAATAAATTTTTTCGGTGTGTTGGCTCCAAAACTTTGCCCGGCATGCTGGTGACCAATGGAATTCATTTTATCGATCTCCTGATTTTCCCGAATGGAAATGTATTCCATCTCGGCGGTGATGATTCCTCTTTTCGCATAATACAATTGGCTCACATTCGCGCCCGCTTTTGCGCGCAGCGGATTTTTGATATGCTGAAAACGGAGATGATTGAGTTGCTCATCATTCAATCTTTCTTTTCCGTAGTGAGAGCTTACATTTTTCAATTGCTCCACATCGCCGCGTTTCATGATCCATTCTTCCCGCAATCGTGGAAGTCCTTTATGAATGTCAATGGAAATTTCCGGATCGGTGTAAGGGCCGCTGGTATCGTAAACAGTGACGGGAAAATTTTTACTAATGGTTTTTCCGTTGGAACTCGTATCAGAAAGTGAAATTTCGCGCATGGCAACATTCACGTTGTGCAATTCTCCTTTCACAAAAACTTTTTTTGAATTCGGAAAAGGTTTTGTGCTGATGGTTTCCTGTGATGGCGTTGTTTGTTCTTTTTTCATTTTACCTGAATTTATTTTGCACTAATATTTTTTTCATCCGCCCTGCGTGGCTTTGATGATGAGAATTTCATCGCCGGAAAGAAGAGCATGATCATTCCAGTTATTTTTCGGGATCACGTTGCTGTTCACTGCCACAGCAATTCCTTTATGAGCGCCGGGAATTTCCGCATCCAGCAATTGCTGAAGCGTGAACTTTCCCTGTTCACTGATTTTTTTTGAAACGTTGTTTACTTTGATTTCCATTCCGGTGATGTTGTTGCTTCAGGAATGGCGGCAGAGAAGAATTACCATTTTACTTTTTCCTCCGGCAGTATGAACTGCGTCAGGTTCCAAGGGTATGATCTCAGTTCTTCGTCAATGAAAAACACCCCTAAAGCAGCGCTAAAATTAAAGAGGATTTTCTGAGAAATAATTTTTTTGCCTGTTAATGTTTTCAACAAAATCGGAAATCTGCGGCTAAAAATCGCGGTACGTTTTCCAGAGCGGAAGTGAAAGCCCGATTTGAACATAGGAACTCTTGTTTACAGCAGACGCCGGATTTTTCAATCCTTTTGCATATTGATGCAAACCATAAGTTCCTGCTATAAGTTCTACGCGCAATGGGAATGAAGTGTTGAAACGATACGCACAAGAGAATTCGGCGGAAAATAAAATTGCTTTTGTCCCGTCGAAAATATGGTGATTATAATCGGCGGCAGGACTTAGTGTAGCAATGGTAACGGAACGTGTAGTGTAAGGAAGAAAAATATTCTGCCCGTAATTTTTTCCTGCAGAATCGAGACCGATGCCGGCCATTACCATTTTGCCGCTTACAGAAAATCTTTTGTGGTAATACGAAAGAATTCCAAGCCCTTCGGCAAAGTTCGCGCCGAGCGGGTGCGCGAGCGGCATGCCTGCGTTCGAATAATTCTGCTGCGGGCTTCCGTGCGTGTACGTGTATGGGCGCACGATGTTCATTTCCATTTGCAGATTCAATCCGCTCACATGTGCAACGTTGAAAATTTTGTAACCGAGCTGCACGCCTTGTTTATTTCCCCACCATCCTGCTTTCCAGTTCTTGATTTCTTTCAGGTAAAATTCATCGAGCAATAGCTGGGAATAAAAAACATTGTTTGTGTTGAAACGGATCTTGAAAGAAAAACCAAGCAGCGCATTATCAGAAGAGCCAAGCGAATATTCCACCGGGCGATAAAAAATAATCGGATTTAAATAATCCGGATCGAAGCCACGCATGCGGTACGAATCGTTTCCCTGGAAAATAATGGATTCAAAAACTCCGAGGTTCAGCCATTTCGCCGCATTGAAATCGATGTAATGAAACGTGCCGAATTTACTTCTGAAATCTTTTGAAGATCCATTTGAATTGGTCCAGTCCTGCATCCATGTGAAGAGCGAAGTGTACTGTATTTTCCAGATCGTAGTTTGCATTTTCAGATAGGGCATTGCCGCACCCACATCAGAAAGAAAAAGCGAACGATAGCCATCGCCCCAGAAATGTTTGTCTCTGCCGATTTGAATATTGAAAATTTTTGAAGGACGGTAAATAATATTTCCTGAAAAATGCTGGAAAGAATAATTGCCCAGCCCGGCTCCGCCATTCTGGCCGGCATTTCCCAATGCATAAGCGCGATCTCCAAATCCCGGCATCATTCCGGTGAAACGTGCAATGGAATCCAGATTTCCGGGCAACGCAGAAATTCCGGAAACAAAGCGCGCTTCAATTCCTATCTTCTGTTTGTAATCGGCATCGAGAATTACTCCGGCATACGAATTGAAAATTGTATTCTTTGTTTTAAAATCTTTTCCGCCGGTGAAATCGTAAACGGGGCGGAGGATAAACGCCGATTTTTTCAATTCTTCATTCGAAGCCAAATCATCTATCGCTGTAACTGCAGGTTCTTTCCGATAATAATTTTTGAACGTTGGCCTCCTCAATAAAAATGCAAGATCCCAATCATAGACCAGATGAAAAGCATTACTGTCTGATTTTTCATAACGGGTTCGAAGATCGGCATCGATCATTGGCAGAATTGAAGTGTGAGCAAAATCGGTTGAAAAACTTACAACTCCATTGGAAAAAGAAACATTCGCTTTATTTAAATATTGCATCAGTAAAAGATTTTCATCGTCAGTAAACAACACGGGATGCTGCGAAAATCCATTCACCGAAAAAAAGCAGAGAAAAAAATAAATTCTGAAAAATAAATTCCAAATTCTGAATCGGGAAAATGTTTCGCTCAAATAAAAAAACTGAAAACCCATCCTACATTTCACCTCGGCGGGCAGGTTGAAAACTGAAAACCGAAAACTGCTTACTGCCTTCTGCCTGCTGCTTACTGCCTGCTGCCTGCTGAAATTCATGCGGCCGAAACTGAATCGAGATGGCGTGTTTCCCCGGTCATGCCTTTCTTTTTCATGTGCATGCGTTTCCTGATCCAGGGAATAAAAGAAATTACAATTACGTATCCGCCCGTAATGCAGAATGAAATTGTCACCGGCATCAGTCGCGTGAGCACCGCAACGCCGATCACAGAGAAACTTGCAGCGTAAATGCACAACACTGTTTTCGCATGGCTCATTCCGCTATCGATAAGCAAATGATGCATGTGATTCCTGTCGGCAGAGAATGGAGAAACACCACGGATCGCTCTCCAGAGAAAAATGCGCAGCGTGTCGGTGAGTGCGTAGGCGATGATGGCCATTGCCATTACCGGAGAAAAAATTTCATGAATGAAAGGATGAACCGTATTATCCGGAATGAACTCTACATATTTTATCGCGAGCACTGCCAGCACCAATCCAATACTCATTGCTCCCGAATCGCCCATGAAAATTTTTGCCGGAGAAAAATTGAAAACAAGAAATGCCGCCAGCGACCCTGCAAGTGCGAAACCAAGACTTCCCATAACAATATCTCCGCCGAGGCCGAATGCAGCTCCGTAAGCGAGTCCGCCGATGAGGCCAACGCCTGCTGCAAGTCCGTCAACTCCGTCAATGAGATTGAATGCGTTTACGACAACGATGTACGTGAAGAGCGAAAGAAAAATACTTGCCCACAATGGAATTTCAGTAACGCCGAAAAGTCCATGCAGCGAATGAATGCGCACTTCGCCCATGAGCACGAGTATCATTCCCACGATGATGTGCGCTGCTAATTTTTTCATTGGCGCCGTGCCGATAATATCATCTTTCACACCCACAAAAAATAAAATGAGCATGCATGCAACGATGAATTGAAAATCGCGGATCCATCTTTTCAGTAATTCTGTTTCGGGATGATCGTACGGAAACCACAATGAAAATGCGAAGAGTGTGGCGGCGAAAATGATGATTCCTCCAATGGTGGGCACTACGCGCTTGTGCAGTTTGCGCGCATCGCCGGGTTCATCGAACAAACGTTTCAGGAATGCAACTTTGATCAATGCCGGTGTAGCCAGCAGAACAATGAGGAAGGAAGTAAGCAGCGTGAATAAAAGGTGAACCATTGGTCAGGTGGTCTGATGAAATCCAAGACAGTTTTATTAATGCCTTGCAAACAGGATTTTAACAAAGGTACTTAATTCCGGAAAAAGTCGTAATAGGTGTTGCTCAACGACGTGCGGAGTGCGAAGTATACGTAAGAAGTGCGCTCCGGGTTTACATTATTCATCACATTTCTATTCGTATAACCCAATGAAATATTCAGGTTCGATGCATAACTGATCATGTACCCGACATGCACATCGAAGTAAGTGACATTGGTTTTCACTCCCTGCCCGAGCTTGAAATTTCCGGAAGTAGTCGGAAAATATGCAGAGTAATCTGAATGAAAAATATTCTGTCCGAAATTGCTGTTGATGGAATCGGCGCCGAGGTTTGCAATTTCATAACGGCCCTGGATGAAAAAGTCGCCGATCTTGTATTGCAATCCGAAGATCAGTTCGGAAAAATTTGCGCCGAGCGGATGCGCGAGCGGCTGGTTGTAATGCGTGTACGACTGCGCGGAATCGGTGGCCGCGTACGTGTACGGATTCACGCGATTGAATTCAAATTGAAGGTGAAGATGTTTTAAAGTGAACGCATTGAAATATTTTATTCCCAATTGAAATCCTGATTTATGATGCACCGGTTCTTTCCCGGAATCATCGATCACACCTTGACCATACAAACGAATTGTTTTGAAAAGATCGAAACGAAAAGTTCCACCGAGGAGATAATTATTCCTGTTGTTCAATCCATAAAACGGAAGTGAAGTGAAGATGACAGGATTCGCATACGTGAGATGAATACATTGTTTGTTGCGATCATCGGCCGCTGTCCAGATGAGCCCCTGGAAAAGCGAGATCTCTCCCACTCTTCCGATCTTCATTGACAACTGATCGAACTGTGCCGCTTTTTTCTGGTACAATCTTTCGGTGCCCGGCGGAACGGGTGCATTCGAAACAAGATTCATCAGTGAAGCATAGATCGTTGTGTACTGAAACATTTTATCGGGGCCAAACCATCCGGTCAGTCTTGCAAATGGATAATTGAAAGAATTGTCGGAAAGTAAAAGTGATCGATAGCCATCGCCTACAAAATGTTTTCCTGTTCCGACTTGCAAATTAAAATTTCTGCAGGGGGAATACGAAACATATCCTGCCGCCATTGCATAATCGTAACCGGTTTTCTTGAAAGTTTTCCAGCGTCCCTGGCCGGGAATTACTTGTGTTCCATTGGCAAAATCAGAAATATATTTCGGAAAGAACGCCTGGTTTTCCCAGAAAGAAGTTTCGAAAGAAATTTTTGTGCCGATGTCACCGTGCGCATTTACGCCGCGTGTGTTGATGTAGAATGAAGATTGCGATGTGTCATTACTCACGTTCATGTAAGTGAGATTCAAGAGTGGATCGATATACAACCGGAAGGTGGGTTCGTCGTTTTGTGGTTCGTGTTCGAGTTGCAGAAGACTTTTATCATCGTGATAATATTTCATCCATCTTATCATTGGGTGTGGCGTTCCATGTTGGTAACGGCCGCAGTCTCTGCAATAAAACACGTAGTAATTATCGTGTGCATTCTGCAATGCAATATTTTTTCTCAGCGGATGTCCCTGCTCGATCCACGGGCGCATGGAAGTTTGCATGGGAAATGAAATTCTCGCAATGGAATCAAGACTAATTTCACTTTCACCGAAAACAGATCGCAAAACAGAATCTGCTTCGTAATTCATCATTAGCCTTCTGTCGAGACTGAATCCGCCGCTCTTTACCATTCGCGCTTCACTTTCCTGGATCCATTCGTAATTGAGCGGAACGTTGGCCTGCTGAGAGAATGCATTCATGAAAAGAAAAAGAAAGAGGCCGATAAAATTTCGCCGCCGATTGCGCTGATTCCTTTTGCAAAACATCTTTCTCATTCGTTCCATCTGTAATCTGTATATCCCTGCCCGACTTCGTCATTCCCGTCCTTACCCCGTCCGAATGGCTCGTCCGGGCGGGCGGCACGGGCAAGCAGGCGGGCGTATGATCTGTAATCTTCCCTTTTTAAACTTCTCTTAATACGTGATGTCCTTTCAATTCTTCATCGAAAAGATCTTTCACTTCAGAATAAATTTTCCGGATTCCTTCTTCGAGCGGAGTTTTATGTTTCCATCCGAGTGAATGAATTTTTGAAACGTCCGTCAGTTTCTGCGGTGTTCCATCGGGTTGAGAAAGATCATTTTTAATTTCTCCTTCGAAGCCGGTAATTTTTTTGATGAGCAAAGCCAGATCACCAATGGAAATATCTTCTCCCGTTCCCGCATTCACAAATCCCGACTCATTAAAATGCAGCATGAGATGCAGGCACGCTTCTGAAAAATCATCGACATACATGAATTCTCTTCTCGGTTTGCCGCTGCCCCAGATGGTGACGTGCGATTCTTTTTTTGCTTTTGCATTATGAAATTTCCGCAGCAAAGCAGGAAGCACGTGCGCATTGTTCAATTCATAATTATCATTGGTGCCATACATATTTGTGGGCATCACAGAAATAAAATTGCATCCGTACTGATCGCGATAAGCATCACACATTTTTATTCCGGCGATCTTTGCCAATGCATACGGCTCATTCGTTGGTTCGAGTTTCCCTGACAACAAATATTCTTCTTTCAGCGGTTGCGGTGCAAGTTTCGGATAAATGCAGGTGGAACCGAGGAACAATAATTTTTTGACTTTGTGCAGATACGATTCATGAATGACATTCGACTGGATCATGAGATTATCGTAAATGAAAGAAGCACGGTAGGTATCATTCGCATGAATTCCTCCCACTTTCGCGGCGGCGAGAAAAACATATTCCGGTTTTTCTTTTTTGAAAAATTCTCTTACACTATTTTGCTCACGAAGATCTATCTCTGCCGAGGTGCGGTAAATGAGATTGGAATATCCTTTTGACGAGAGAAAACGGATAAGCGCAGAACCCACCATTCCATGGTGGCCGGCAATGTATATTTTGGAAGTGAGATTCAAAATAGATTCTGGATTGGGGATATGTAAATTCAAAATCTATTTCACGATCACAAACTTCCCGGAATTTATTTGTTCATCGTCAACGATGAAACGATAGAAATAAATTCCTGCTTGCAAATTCTCGTCACTGATCTGTGCTGTGCTTTGTCCTTCCCGCAAAATAAATTTGTCGACTTGTTTTCCACTGATGTCATAGAAAACAAGAATTCCCTTCGAATTCTCTGGAATTTCATAACTGAAAATCATAGTCCCATTATTTGGATTGGGATAAATTTTCCCTTGCTCCATCTCAGTTGTTTCCTGATCCGGACTTGCCAAACGGGCACTCGAAGAATTTGGAACGAGATCAACAACTTCTTGAAATGAAAGGTTGAATATTGCTTTCATCAGCGCCTGTGCACCTACGCATCCATCCGCCATCGTATCTGCCGCAATCTGACTTAGGGTTGCTGAATCTCCTGCGAAAGCCGGATCGGTTTTCAGGGAGAAGCAGCCATCTGCAGATTGCTCTAACCGAATAAGAATTTGTAGCAGTTGGCAGGAATTGTCGAGTGTATTGTTGTTCGCAATAGCAATTGAATCGAGTGTAGCTGTTGCTGCAGCAAATTCTTTGGCTGCCACTTGAGCGGCTGCAATTTTACACCTGTCTCCATTTGTTATCAAATATGCCTTCAAAACAAATTGAACGCTGTCTAATCCGCCAACAATTGTTGTATCGAAAAGAAAATCACGAATTAATCCATCGATTGCAAAATCGCGATTGGCCGTTGCTTCTGCTATTTGTCCGTACAATCCATCCAGTGGAGAAAGGCCTTGCTGTGCGAAAAGAATATTATTTCTAATTCCATTTGGTAGTGTTGAAGACATTCCATTGAACGCAGAAATCACGGCTGGTCGCAGAGGTGAATTCGCAAGTAAAATATCTTTCAGGTTGCCTAGTGGAACATTATGTTTGTTGATGTAAGCAATCAAAACCTGGTCGGATAAATATGGAGAAGATTGCATGAGAACATTTTTCAATTGTCCCGCTGGCATATTTCCATTGATATCTGCAAACAAAGTGGAAGTTATCCCAC
The DNA here is from genome assembly GCA_016194975.1 of Bacteroidota bacterium. NCBI lineage: Bacteria > Pseudomonadati > Bacteroidota > Bacteroidota bacterium. The sequence continues at coordinate 212,722 of JACQAM010000008.1, read as the reverse complement.
CGTCAATCAAAGAAGTCAGGTTTGCAATTTCATTTGTAGTGGCAGCAATTGAAGTTCTCTGGCATGATGGATTGCAGCCAATCATTGAAGTACAATTAAAATTGCTCGTGAGCGAAGCATCCTGAAGTGTGATTGACGCAGGAGTAATAGTCGTTGGGATCGTGGTGGAGCATGCACCAACGGTGGAATAAGAATATAATATTGGCGTTTGAAGATGCGTGAGATTGGTGAAAGGGTCAATCGTTGATGAAAAATTCACCCAATAATCATAATGAACATTATCATCGGCGAAACAGTTGTCTGCGGTTCTGGTTTTACTTCCCTGGAAAAAATCCTCACAACCATTTGGCTGAACAATATTAAAATTGTCATTTGAATTTGCATCGAATGAGTTGCAAATGAATTGCAACCCCTGGGGATTGTAAGGATCACCATTCATAGGATTGGGAACTACCTGACAATTCACACGCTGAGTTTGGCATCCAATATAAATGTGGTGGAAAATATTTCGATAAATAAGATTGTTCGCAGATAAGGAATTACTGACAATAACTCCGTAGGAAGATCCAACGGCAAGCGTATTAATCGGCGCTGTTGAATATGCAAAATCATTCGCCTCTACTTGATATCCTGTGCTGTTGTTTAAATAAATTCCATAAGCAGGGCCCGGTCCAGCAAGAAATGGATATTTTATTATTGTGAAATGATTATTCGTGATCGTAGAGTAGTCGACAAAATTTATAAGCACGCCCCTGTAATTATTTAAAAATTGTGATCCGTCAATCTTTACAGAATTAAGTGGATTTGAACTCCATGAAAGAACACCATAACCAAGATTCTGAAATGTATTAGGAATGAATTGCGTACAAAGTTGAGGATTTGCACAGGCAGGAAGCACTTGAAAATTTGCATCGAAACCATAAATACCATAACCATTCGAAGGCATATCCAACACACTATTGCTCGGCAACGCGCTACTGTTATTGAAATTATTTCCACTGAAAACAATTCCTGCTGTCTGCATCATCTGAACAAAAATTACGAATCTTGTTGCACTATGCGGATCGTTAAGAGGATTTATCGTAGTGAGAAAATCGCAGCGTGTGAAATAACTGTAATTGTGAAGCACGTTTGACGGATCGGTGTATGGACGAAACTGAACAGCAATCGTGTTGTTTAAAAATTTTGAATTTGTTGCAGTGATAATTCCACCATTAAAATTCTGATCCCAAGTAATATTTGGAAAAGGTGTTGCGCGTTTTCCTGCAAGAGTGCCGGTGTATGCATTTGAAATGACAGCATTGTTTTGAAGAACGAGCCAACCTTGCTGGCTCTGGCTTAAATTGAGATTAGGTGCCTGAGGCAGGCTTGCTCTGCCGTTTACTTCTACTCCTTCCCACATTCCGAGTCCACAACCGTCATAAGAGGTAAAGGTTGTATTATCAAGTATTAATTTCCCGCCGTGAATATTGGGAAGTGAACTGCCTAAAATAATTACTTCTCCACCTGGAACATTATTTGGAGAATATACACGCGGAGCAAATTTGAAAATCATATTCTTGATTGTAATAGTTTTTCCGGCCGGAATAGTGAGTGTATTCTTTATCATTACAATGGTAACCGGATTCGTTGATGTTCCGCCAAACGGATTATTTGTTGGAGTCCATATTTGATTGGCATTTGCGTAAGTAGTAAAGTTTGGTGTGCCTGGAGTTCCGGCTATATAATTGTTTGCTGTAAAAATTGTACCTGTCAAGCAACATCCATCCGGCGGAGATGTTTGTGAAACCACCTGATAAACTTCTCCATCAACCTGGTCATTCAGAAGTCGAACATCAGAAATGTCGGAAGAAATTACTACTTGCGAAGGAAAAATTGCGGAGCTGATGGGAACAGTGACAGATGGAATCGCATTGTCAGTCCAAAAAACACCGACAGCATTTGGCGGTAAAGAAAAATTGATACTTAATGCAGCAAGACGATTTGACGCGGCAAAATACAGACGTCCATCATTTCCCAATTCAATTTGAGAATTTTGAAAATCTTGTGGGTTATTAAGATTCGGCGAAATATTCGAAAGAGCCTGTAGAGCTGAAAATGTCGGACTAGCCTGCGAAATATCAGAGTACTCAATGTATGGTGGAGTTGTATGAGTAACATAAAGGAATTTTCCATTGGCAGAAAATTCTAATCCATGAACATCAGGTGTAATATAATCTGTTCCATTGAAGTAGCGTGGCAAAAAAACAAACTTCGCACTGCCGATATAATTTCCTGTATTAAAATCTATGTCCTGCACAAACACACCCATTTCCTGCGCCGACGTTGTAAAGTTCACACGTGTGTAAGGAACTGCCAGGCGATAATTTCCAACGTTGGGATCAGAAGGATCAGAAATGATAACCACTTCCATTTCTGCACGCACCTGGCCGTGCCCATCCGAGTTAGTGGGAATAACAGTGTAATTATCATATATAATTCCATTGGGAGTTACAAGAAAGCGGCTTATACCGGCGCCACAAACATTATCAATAAATAGAAACCTGGTACTTCCATTAGGCCTCAACGGCGTAACAGCAAAATGCATATTACTTCCCAAAGAAGATGCTGAGCTGTATGCAAGATTGTTTACTCCGGCCATTGTCGGATCATCCAAAAAGAATGCTTCATGACTATGTAACTGTTGCCCATTCATTCCATCATTTCCCACGAAATCTCCATACGCCTGCGGGTTGCCGTTTTGATTCGGCAGAGTTAAATCAAGAATGATGTAGTAAGGCCGGGGCGCCCCGCCCAATGAAGATCCGGAAACATCAGAATAATATCCGGCTACGAGGTAATACTGCTGGCAGTGGTTGGGCACTGGAACTATAACCCATTCTGTTGTTCCGGTAAGGATAAAATCATTTCCTCCAACGTTGGCAAAAATGCTCCCGATAAATCGTCCCTGGTAATCGTAAACATTTCCGTCGTTAATAAAAAACAAAAGATTCCCGTTCGGATCATGCATCGCATTATTCGCGTAGAATGAAGGAGAACCATTGTAATCTCCTGCTGATGGCGCGGGTAAATTTGGTGTGGCTAATGCCGGAAAGATTATTTCCTTAGGAGGAACACTCCATAAGCGGGATTGTACTGATTGAGCAATTGCGAAAAATGAGAATAGAATAGAAGCGAATAGCGTTATTCTCTTACATCCGGATTGTGTGTGTTTCATCTTGAGGGAGAGTTCGGGGAAATATTTGAGAATAAAATTTTTAGAATTTTCCTGCTATTACTGTACAATAACTTTTGCCTTTCCAATAATTTTTCCATCTTCATTCTGAATAACACATAAATACATTCCACCCGCCAAATCATTTCTGTTAAACAGATATGATGATCCCGAGAAAACTTCGCCCCTTATTTCCTTACCGGAAAAATCATATAGTAAAAAAATATGCTCTCCATTAAGCTTGTCTTCTTTCAGAAAAATATTTGATGTGGCAAAAACAGGATTTGGAAAAACAGAAACAGAATTTTCATCTGAAATTATTTCATTGATTCCTGTCGGTGCGTTTCCTGAGCTGTCCGTTTTTATGAGGTATAGACTTGCTCCATCACCAAAAGGGCCGGAATAATTTCCGCAAATGATAAAACCTTTGTCATTAGTTTGAAAAATATAATCTCCCTGATCATTACTGATTCCACCAAAAGTCCTTTGCCACAACGTTTGTCCTCCACTATTCGTTTTCACTAAATAGACATCTTCGCCCCCAACGCCATAACTTGTCGTTCCTCCCGCAATGATAAATCCCCCATCTGAAGTTTGCCTTGCTCCTTCCCCCCCTTCATTTAAATTACCACCAATAGTTTTTGACCATAAGGAATCACCGAAGGAGTCTGTTTTGATTATTAAAATGTCAGTAGAAAAAGAGGACGGATGATAAATTCCGCCTCTAAGAAAAAAACCACTATCGGTTGTCTGCTCCACATTATAGCAGCCAGTATTTTCTCCGGCAAAATCGTAAATTTTCGACCAAAGTGTGTCACCATTAACATTTGTCTTTAAAAGATAAACTGATTCATCAACAGGACTCAAACTAACATCAACTATTCCTGCCATTATATAACTTCCATCCGGAATTTGCTGGAAGGAATAAAACCCGACTCCGAACGAACGCCTGTATTTCTTCGTCCATAAGGTATCTCCATTAGCATTTGTCTTTATCAAAACAGAGGAACTTATGGTATCCAAATCGGTCATTATAGCAAGAATGGAATAGCCACCATCAGAAGTTTGTATAACATCTGTACCGTGCCCCCCTCCGGGTCCTCCTTGTGGCAAAGCAGCAATTGGCGAAATATTGTTTTTCATCCAGGCAACGTTCCCATTGGCATCTGTTTTTACCAATGTAATAAAGTTTGTGTAATTCACATCGGTAGAATAGCCCGTCATAATATACCCGCTATCTGAAGTCTGTTTTACAGAAAAAGCTTCATTTTCATAAATAGTACCGATAAGTTTGTACCATTGAGTGTTCCCAAGTGAATCAACTTTATGCAGGAGCATTTGTGAAAATCCAATTCCGGTAGTCTGCCTACCGCAAGTAATATATCCGTGATCGTTGGTCTGCTGCACACAATATCCTTCTTCACCAAAGCCCAAACCGAAATCGTAATAACGTTCGAAAGCAATTGGAGATTGCGCTGTTAGAAAAAGTGGCAGTAGCATTAACAATAAAAAAGTGATTTTTTTCATTAACCGAAAAGTAGCAAAATTCGGGGTCTTTGGCAAGCAAAATTCCAAGAATGATTTACATCTCTAACTAAGGAATTACTCCTGGATATTATTCACTTTATGCCCGCCTTCCATGAGATATTTATCTCGCTCGAATAATTTAAGATCGGACGCAACCATTTCTTTCACTAATTCTTCGACGGTATATTTCGGTTCCCACCCGAGTAATTTTTTTGCTTTCGATGCATCGCCTACGAGCATATCCACTTCTGCCGGGCGATAATATTTTTCATCCACGCCCACAATTTCATTTCCTGTTTTTGCATCTACGCCCACTTCTTTTTCATGCTTGTCTTTCCATGTTACTTCAATTCCTGCTTCACGAAAAGCCCACTCCACGAATGTTCTCACTTTTATTTTTTTTCCTGTGGCGAGTACGAAATCATCCGCTTCATTATGCTGGACAATGCGCCACATTCCTTCCACATAATCTTTCGCATGGCCCCAGTCGCGCTCCGCATCAAGATTACCGAGATATAATTTTTTCTGCAGTCCGAGTTTTATTTTCGCCACCGCGCGCGTAATCTTGCGCGTAACAAAAGTTTCTCCGCGCACAGGGCTTTCATGATTGAAAAGAATTCCGTTGCTCGCAAAAATTCCATAAGCTTCCCGGTAATTTCTCGCTATCCAGTACGCATAAAGTTTTGCAACACCATACGGACTGCGCGGATAAAACGGCGTAGATTCTTTCTGCGGAGTTTCCTGCACTTTCCCGTACATCTCGGAAGTGGAGGCCTGGTAGAATTTTGTTTTCTTTTCCAGTTTGAGAATACGAATAGCTTCGAGTAAACGCAGCGTACCCACAGCATCGGAATTCGCAGTGTACTCCGGCGTTTCGAAAGAAACTTTTACATGCGATTGCGCTGCGAGATTATAAATTTCATCGGGTTGAATTTCCTGCACCGTGCGAATGAGATTGGTGGAATCAGTGAGATCGCCGAAGTGAAGATGAAAAGGTTTTCCCTTTTCGTGCGGATCATTGTAAAGATGATCGATGCGATCGGTGTTGAACAATGAACTGCGGCGTTTGATGCCGTGCACTTCGTATCCTTTTTGTAAAAGTAATTCCGCGAGATAAGCCCCGTCTTGTCCGGTAACACCGGTGATCAGCGCAGTCTTTGCCATGAGTTCAGATTAGAAAACGAATTTAATGAGAATTTCCGGCTGTGGCGAGAAACCATCCGTTGCGCAGATTTTCCCTGTTGTAAACGAATTTTTCCTTCGAAGGCCATTGTACCATTTTCCCGCCGCTCTCTTCGAGAATGATTTGTCCGGCTGCCGTGTCCCATTCCATTGTTGGCGCAAACCGCGGATAAAAATGCGCTTCTCCTTTTGCGAGCAAACAGAATTTCAAAGCGCTGCCTGCGGAAATGAAATTTATTTTTCCTGATCGTTCTTCCATTTCGCGAACAAATTTTTCTGTTTCGGCTGAAGTATGCGAACGGCTTCCTGCAATAGTTTTTGTTTGCGGCAATTTAAAACAGGGCAACTGGATATTCGTGCGGTTCTGGTCATTGGAAAGAAATGCACCTTCATTTTTTTCTGCGTAATACAATTCATTTTTCACGGGAACAAAGATCACACCGAGAATGGACTCCCCATTTTCAACGAGGGCAATATTCACCGTAAATTCTCCATTGCGTTTGATGAATTCTTTTGTTCCGTCGAGCGGATCCACGATCCAGCAACGAGTCCATTTTTTTCTTTTTTCGTAAGGATGATTTTTCGAATCTTCTTCACTCAGCACAGGAATATTTGTTTTTGCGAGATGCGCAGCAATAATTTCATGCGAAGCACGATCTGCTTTTGTCAATGGAGAATTATCGGATTTTGATTCTACTTCAAAAGAATCGGAAGCGTAAACTTTCATGATCGCTTCGCCTGCTTGCAACGACGCAACGATCGCGTTGTGTAATAATTCTGTCATCAGAGTTTAAGTTTTCTTTTGTTGCGACTTTGATGGCCGACTCTCTGAATAATGATCGATTGACCGCTGATCCTGAAAGATCTTGAATACATGACGAGGTAAGAAAGTGTTTTCTGAAAATCTTCAAGGAATTTTTCCCCTAACCCTTCCGCTTCCTTCTCATACCACTCAAATATTTCCTGAATATCGCGAAGTGCCGATATCTTTATGATGATCTTCATAAGTGAAGTTACGATCAGATTTTTTTTCTTTTCCTGACAAGTTTCTTGACTTCTTCCCAGGAATATGATCTCTCAAGTCCTGCCTTGTCTCTGGCAAGACGTTCATCAAGCTCAACTTTGTCCTCATCGGATATTTCATATTCCTCGGAAAGCATCATCTTCCGCATAAACTGATAAACGTTGTTCAACATCCATTCATCATTGCTTTCAGTAATAGCTTTAGTTAATTTCCGTTTGAGAACCGACTTTGTCATTATTACAAGTACTTACTTAAAGATACAAAAATCTATCAGTATTTCGCTCCTGCTGCCCCAACATTCTCTATCGGATGCCACGTTGTTTTTATTTCCTGCACATCGAGAATGAAATGCGGAGATTGAGCAGTTCCTTTTTCCCAAACATCATCATAAACAAAAACGCGTTTCACATTCAGCGATGCATTTTCTTTTGCCAGGGTAATTTCTTTCTGGTCTTTCCCCGCATACACGAGCGCATTCACATCCATGTGCGAGGACATGTGCGTGAGTAATTCTGAAATTTTTCCGGTGAGAATATTCACTACCCCACCGGGAAGATCAGAAGTAGCAAGAACTTCTGCGAACGTGATCGCGCATAAAGGAAATTTTTCGGAAGCAAGGACAATGCAAACATTTCCTCCGGCAATAACAGGTGCAACCACAGAAATAATTCCGATCAAAGAACTATTCTGCGGCGCAACGATTGCAACGACTCCGGTCGGTTCGGGAACGGAAAAATTGAAATGAGAAGAAGCAACCGGGTTTACACTTGAAGAGATCTGCTGGTACTTATCACACCATCCTGCATAATAAACAAGACGATCGATGGACAAAGTAATTTCCTTTTCTGCATTCACTTTTGAAGATCCCTGCACTAAAAGTTCCTCAAGAAATTGCGCTTTTCTTCCTTCCATCATTTCTGCAATGCGATAAAGGATCTGCGAGCGATTGAAAGCAAAACGCGAACTCCATCCGCCAAATGCAGAACGCGCCGCAACAACTGCATTGCGAAAATCTTTTCGTGATGCAAGACAGATATCGGCGATCACATTTTTCTTTTTATCGAGCAATGGATAATATCGTCCGGATTCGGTTCTCGGGAATTGCCCGCCGATGTAGAGCTTATAGGTTTTTTTTATGGTTGTTCTTGTCATGCTATTTTGCTTGTGGGTGGATTACATCCGTACTATCTGTAATCTACCCATTTCATTTAAGATTCAAATACGGTTGTAATCCATGCAATCCTCCTTCTCTTCCGAATCCGGATTCTTTGTAACCGCCGAATGGAGAAGTAGGATCGAATTTGTTGTACGTATTCGCCCATACCACTCCGGCTCTGAGTTTGGAAGTGAGATTGAAAATTTTGGAACCTTTATCCGTCCACACTCCTGCGGATAATCCGAATGGAGTGTTGTTTGCTTTCTCGATCACTTCATCAATCGTTCGGAAAGTTTGTATTGCTAAAACCGGCCCAAAAATTTCTTCCTGCACAATTCTGTGTGACTGAGAAACGTTCAGAAAAATTGTCGGGCGGCAGAAAAATCCATTGGAAGGAATGGAACATTTGCTCTGCCACATTTCCGCTCCCTCATCCACACCAATTTTCAGATACTCATTTATTTTTCCGAGTTGCTCTTTGGAATTGATCGCGCCGATGTCCGTGTTTTTATCCAGCGGATCGCCAACGATGAGCGTACTCATCCGGTCTTTTAATTTTCTGATCACCACTTCCGCAACACTTTCCTGCACGAACAGGCGCGAGCCCGCGCAGCATACGTGACCCTGGTTGAAGAAAATTCCATTGATGATTCCTTCCACCGCCTGGTCGATCGCAGCATCTTCGAAAATAATATTCGCCGCTTTTCCGCCAAGTTCGAGCGTCGCTTTCTTTTTTGTTCCTGCAATGGCGCGCTGAATAATTTTCCCGACATCAGTTGAACCGGTGAATGCAATTTTATCAACGTCTTTGTGATTCACTAATGCTGCTCCCGCTTTTCCATCTCCATTCACAATATTTACAACGCCTGGAGGCAATCCTGCGTCGCGGATAATTTCAGCAAGTTTCATTGCAGTGAGCGGGGTAGTTTCTGCAGGTTTTAGCACCACACAATTTCCGCACGCGAGCGCTGGCGCAATTTTCCACGCGGCCATGAGCAATGGAAAATTCCACGGAATAATTTGTCCTGCAACACCAACAGGAGAAATTTTTCTATTGGGAAAAGCATATTCCAATTTATCTGCCCAGCCCGCATAGTAGAAAAAATGTGCAGCAGCCAATGGCGTATCGACATCTCTCGATTCACGAATTGTTTTTCCTCCATCCATCGATTCGATCACGGCGAGTTCACGCGCGCGTTCCTGCATGATGCGTGCAATGCGATAGAGATATTTTCCACGTTCCGCTCCCGGCATTTTCTTCCACACTTTTTCATACGCATTCCGCGCCGCTTTCACCGCTTTGTCAATATCGCGTTCATCACCGTAAGCAACTTCAGCAATTACTTTTTCAGTGGCGGGATTTATCGAAGGAAAATATTTTCCTCCTGCTGGTTTTACAAATTGCCCATTGATGAAATGATCGTATCGCTTTTCAAGACGGATATGTCCGGTGCTTTCAGGCGATGGCGAATAATTCCAGCCCGAATCGAAATCGAGTTTTGGTTTTTTCTTTTCAGTAGTTGTTTTTGTATTCATCTTATTTTATGTTCACCGCTAAGACGCGAAGGCACTAAGAAAATCAGCGCTAATTCGTGCTCATCCGCAGCTAATCTTTCGAAAAATAATCCGCTCCCTGGTAAACTCCGGTCGCTTCTTTGCAAAGCTGCATGAGAATATCATTCGCCAATGAACTTGCGCCGAAGCGGAACCAGATATTATTGAGCCATGCGTTACCAAGTGTTTCTTTCACCATTACGAGATATTGCAATGCAATTTTCGCCGTAGAAATTCCACCGGCAGGTTTCATCCCGATCATAATTCCTGTTTCGTAATAGTAATCGCGTATCGCTTCCAGCATTACGAGTGTTACCGGTTGTGTGGCAGCCGGAGAAATTTTTCCTGTTGATGTTTTAATGAAATCAGCACCAGCACGCATAGCGATCTCGCTCGCACGACGAACATTATCAAGCGTAGAAAGTTCTCCTGTTTCAAGAATCACTTTTAATCTTGCATTTCCACAAGCATTTTTTATTTCAGCAATTTCATCAAAAACAAAATTGTAATTGCCGGCAAGAAATTCTCCGCGTGAAATAACCATATCCACTTCATCGGCCCCGCTTTCCACTGCGAATTTAGTATCGTCGAGTTTTACTTTCAGTGTCGATTGTCCCGAAGGAAATGCGGTTGCAACCGAAGCAACTTGCACTCCTGAATTTCCGAGTTCCTTTTTCGCAAGCTTCACAAACGTCGGGTAAACACAAACCGCAGCAACAGTGGGTAATCCCGGAAGTTCATCGTGCGGATGTTGCGCTTTGTAACACATCTGCCGCACTTTTCCTTCCGTATCTTTTCCCTCGAGCGTGGTGAGATCGATCATGCTCAGCGCCAGTTTCAATCCTTCCACCTTGGAAGTTTTTTTTATACTTCTTGAATTGAATCGCGCCACGCGTTCTTCTACACCAACTTGATCGATGACGGGAGTATTGTGAAAATCGAATGTGTTTTTCATTGGGAAAACAAATGTACGGAATAGCGGGAAAAGGGCGTTTTTTGGTAGTGGCTCAGTTTGCTCTTTTCCGATTCAACTTCACGCCGGAGCTTGCCCTGAAGAATTGAAGGGCGGTTCCTAAACCATTCTTTTATTAAACCGCAAAGACGCTAAGAATTTTCAAACTGACCCACTACCCGTTTTTTCATTGTGAAGCCATGTTTCTCAATTTGTTTATCTTTGACCCCGAAACAGCCAATGAAAAACAACTTCCATATCTATAACTCCTGCAGCATGATGTGCTGTATGTGTTTCTGATAATATCCGGAAATTTGTTTTTGTATTGCTAAAAACACTCAAAATGTCTTTCCTGTTCCGGAAGGACTTTTTTGTTATTACGAATTTCTACGAAAAAAATAATGCTCAATACCAAATGCTCAATGAGCAATGAACAACGATAAAAACATTCATCCCATCTTCCAAAAACTCGTTCAGCGTAACGAGCGGGAAGACCTTCTGAAACAAAAAGCAAAAGTGATCTGGATGACGGGCTTGTCGGGTTCCGGAAAATCGACACTCGCTATCGGCCTGGAAAGATCACTATATGAGAATGGGAAATTAGTGTATGTGCTCGATGGCGATAACGTGCGTGCAGGAATAAATTCCAATCTCGGTTTTTCGAATGAGGATCGTACAGAAAATATCCGTCGCGTAGCGGAAGTGGCAAAACTGATGCTTGACTCAGGAGTAATTGTGATCTGCAGTTTTGTTTCTCCGACAATTGAGATCCGTTCGCTTGCAAAAAAGATCATAGGTGAAAAAGATTTTCTGGAAGTTTATGTGAATGCTTCTATTGCTGAATGTGAAAAGCGTGATGTGAAAGGTTTGTATGCGAAAGCACGCGCGGGAGAAATAAAAGATTTCACGGGCATTCATCAGGAATTCGAAGCGCCGGAAAATGCAGCGCTGGTTATTAATACTGAAAATAATTCATTCGAAGCATCATTGAAAGATCTGCTGGAATTCGTTAACAGGAATATCTGAAATGAAAAATTACACTCTCAAACATCTCGACGAACTCGAATCGGAATCCATTTATGTACTGCGCGAAGTGGCTGCACAATTTGAACGCCCCGCACTTTTATTCTCCGGCGGAAAAGATTCCATCGTCGTTTCTCATCTCGCACGCAAAGCTTTTCATCCCGCGAAAATTCCTTTTCCATTATTGCACATCGACACCGGACACAATTTTCCGGAAACACTTGAGTACCGCGACTGGTGGGCGAATGAGATCAGCGCAAAAGTCATTGTGAAATATGTTCAGGATTCCATTGATCGCGGAACTGCAGTGGAAGAAAAAGGATACAACGCGAGCAGGAATGTTCTGCAAACAGTAACACTGCTCGAAGCGATCGAAGAATTGAAAACAGATTGTGCCATTGGCGGTGCACGTCGCGACGAAGAAAAAGCGAGAGCGAAAGAAAGATTCTTTTCTCACCGCGATGAATTCGGCCAGTGGGATCCGAAAAATCAGCGCCCGGAATTATGGAATATTTTCAATGGCAAAAAAAACATGGGCGAACATTTCCGCGTGTTCCCGATTTCCAACTGGACGGAGATGGATGTATGGCAATATATTCTCCGTGAAAATATTCCGCTGCCGAAATTATATTTCTCTCACAAGCGGAAAGTTTTCAAACGCGATAATCAGTGGCTCGCCGATTTTGATTTCATGCTGAAGAAACCGAATGAAGTGGCCGAAGAAAAAATTGTACGCTTCCGCACCATCGGCGACATTACGTGCACCGGCGCAGTGGAATCGACTGCCTCAACACTGGAAGAAATTGTTCTTGAAGTTGCAGCGTCACGCACAACAGAGAGAGGAACACGTGCTGATGATAAACGAAGCGAAGCAGCAATGGAAGACCGGAAAAAACAAGGATACTTCTGATTGTTGAATTAATTAAATTGAAAGAACAATGACACAAGATGAATTAAAGAAAAGAACTAAACGGTTCGCGATTGATGTTATTCGCTTTGTAAAACAGCTTCCGCAATGTCCCGATAAATGGTACCCGGGGGATCAACTCTATAGATGCGGAACAGCAGTTGGTGCTAATTATCGTGCTGCGTGCAGAAGTAAAACAAAACCAACATTCGTCCATAAAATGGGAATCGTGGAAGAAGAGGCTGATGAGAGTTGTTATTGGCTTGAAATATTAGCGGGAGAAAATCTTGGCGAACAAAAAGAACGTGATCGGCTTCTCAAAGAATACTAAATGCGAAACAGGAAACTTTTTGACATTCAAATGAATCAGACTGAGCATCGGGAATGCCTTGCAAATGCTCAGTTTTTAATAATGGAGCGCTTGCAATCATTGTTATACAACTCTTAATCGATATAAACTCTAATGAATGAAAGACACTTCAAAAACTAAATACAAAAATTCAGATTGACATTCAGCAATCTGAAATCAACAATAGAGAAATGCCAAATCAACAATCAACAATCAACAATCAGCAATCCTACCTGGATATGGATCTCCTCCGCTTCACAACAGCTGGTTCTGTTGATGATGGGAAATCAACACTCATCGGAAGATTACTTTACGATTCGAAATCCATTTTCGAAGATCAGTATGAAGCGGTGAAAGAGTCGAGCGAAAAACGCGGAGAGGAATATGTGAATCTCGCATTACTCACCGATGGATTGCGCGCGGAACGCGAACAGGGAATTACCATCGATGTTGCATATCGTTATTTCGCAACGCCGAAAAGAAAATTCATCATCGCGGATACGCCCGGGCATATACAGTACACGCGCAACATGGTCACGGGCGCAAGTACTGCGAACGTAGCGATCGTGCTCATAGACGCGCGCAAGGGTGTGATCGAACAAACCATGCGTCACACCTTCATTGCATCGCTGTTGAAAATTCCGCACATCGTTGTCTGCGTGAATAAAATGGATCTTGTCGGATACAAAGAAGAAATATTCCTGCAGATCAAAAAAGATTTCGAAGCATTCGCATCCAAACTCGACGCGATCGATATCACCTTCATTCCTATTTCCGCTTTGAAAGGAGATGACGTGGTCGATCGTTCTGAAAATATGAAATGGTACGAAGGCGCAACACTTCTTTACACACTGGAGAATATTCACATCGCTTCCGATCTGAATCATATCGACTGCCGTTTTCCTGTTCAATATGTGGTTCGCCCGATGAATAATGAATTCCACGATTACCGCGGATTTGCAGGAAGAGTTGCGGGTGGCGTTTTCAAAAAAGGAGATGCGGTGACCGTTCTTCCCAGCGGATTCCAGACAAAAATTAAATCTATTGACACATTCACCGGAGAAATTCAGGAAGCTTTTCCTCCGCAGAGTGTGACGATCACGCTCGAAGATGAAATAGATATTTCACGCGGCGACATGATCGTTCGCGAAAATAATCAGCCGGAAATTTCGCAGGATGTGGATGTGATGGTGTGCTGGTTCAATCCAAAACCACTTCAGTTGAATGGAAAATACAATGTGAAACACACTTCGCGTGACGCACGTTGCGTGGTAAAAGAGATCACTTATAAAATGGATATTTCCACATTGCACCGGAATGAAAGCGACAAGAACATTGCGATGAATGACATTGCGAGAATAAAGATCCGCACGACTGTTCCGTTGTTCTTCGATAAATATTCACGCAACAGAACTACCGGCTCGCTCATTTTCATTGACGAAGCGACGAATGAAACGGTCGGTGCTGGAATGATCGTATAGCGTACGAACTACGAAATTCACGAATTACGAAACACGGATTTTACGAAATATCTATGAAGAAAATAATTTTTCTTTCTTGCATTTTTCTTTTGGTTTCGACTTTTAATTTCGGGCAAAGCGTTATTACCACCAATGTTGACAAGTACGAATTAATTATTCAGAAGGCTGACAATTATTATCAAGCGCACGATTATTATAAGGCAAAAAAATATTATTTGAAAGCAAGCAAACTCAGGAGTGATGACACCTATTCCAAAGATCGGATCAAGGCATGTGATGATAACATCAAGAACGCCGCAACCGATAGAATATACAATGATCTGATCACAAAAGCGGATAATAAGTTCAAAGCAAGTGATTGGAACGGAGCGAAAATCTTGTATCAACAAGCGAGCGCATTAAAAGCTGCTGAACAATATCCAAAAGACCAGATCGCTGAATGCGACAAACACATTTTATCCCAGTAAAAGTACGAGTAGATCACACGGTTAATTTTCCTAACTTTAATCATATGAAAACCTTAGTTATAAACGTCGACAACGATTCTTCAGCCAGATTACTTATTGAATTGGCAAAGAAACTTCATTTTAAAACGCGTATCCTTTCCGACGAAAAAAAAGAAGATGTAGGCCTTATTTCCATGATGATGGAAAGAGAATCGGATGAACTCATCCCTGTGTCAAGATCACTCGATATTCTAAAGAAAATACGCTAAGCGATGGAAGTGCTTGTTACGAAATCCTTCAATAAGGATCTCGCACGCCTTAAGGATCCGAAGATCGCGCGTAAAGTAGAAGATCTTATTTCCAATCTGCAGAAATGCAAAACCCTTCACGAAATTGCATCACTCAAAAAGATTGAAGGTGCTTCAAATGCTTATCGCGTCAGAATAGGTGATTTTCGTATTGGTTTTTTTCTCCAGCAGGGTGTCGTTATACTCACCGTGTTCGCTAACAGAAAAGATATCTACAAACTATTTCCGTAGCTGTTCTTTCATGAATTATCTCTTCGAAACTTCCCGCCTCCGTTTCCGCGACATGCTTGTTGCTGACGCAGAAATTCTTTTCGAACTCAACAGCGATCCGGAAGTGATCCGTTACACGGATGATCCGCCGTTTAATTCATTGGAGAAAACACGGATTTTCATTGAGGAACGACTGGCTGCTTATGCAAAAGCCGGATACGGAAGATGGATCGCAGAATTAAAAGAGAATAAAGAAGTGATCGGATGGTGCGGATTAAAATTCGTTGAAGAAAAAAAAGAAACAGATGTGGGTTATCGTTTCTTCAGAAAATTCTGGGGAAAAGGATATGGAACAGAATCGTGTGGTGCAGCTCTGGAATACGGATTTGAAAAACTTGGGGTGAAAAAAATTTTCGCTGAAGCAAGAAAAGAAAATGCTGCATCAATACGCATCATGGAAAAGTGCGGAATGAAATTTTTACGTGAAAGCAAAGGTTGTGAGGGCGAAACCGTGATCTACGAAAAATTTGGGTAGTGGCTCAGTTTGCTCTTTTCCGATTCAACTTCGCGCCTTGGCGCCTTCGCGGTTCCTAAACCATTCTTTTATTAAACCGCAAAGACGCTAAGGCGCTAAGAATTTTCAAACTGACCCACTACCAAAATTTGCAGAAGAAAAATAACGAGCGGGATTTTTTTATCTTGCAGAAAATAAAAAACCCGATATGAAAAATTTAATTGCTTTCCTGTTTCTTCTTCCGGTTTTTAATGCGAATGCACAAGTTACCGACAATGGAAAACTTCTCTTTGACGCGGGCATAGGATTGGGAATAGAACATTATCAATTCACCGATCTCCGCACAAACGCTGCCAATCCGCGCGACACGAGTGGATCGGTGCAGGTTCCGGTCACTTTTGAATACGGAATAAAAAAATGGTTTGGCGCGGGAATGGTCATGAATTACGCGCACTACATCAACAATGATTCTACCACTGATAAAGCAAATGGAATCGATCTCATTCCATCGGTATTCTTTCATATTCCCTGGGGATTACAGAAACTGGATCTGCTCGCCCATTTCGGATACGGCTACTCGCATTTCGCTTACCGGACATTCACGATCAACAATCCAAAATATCTTGCCGGCGGTGGAGTGTTTACCTGGGGAATAAAATTGCGCTGGCTGTTCAGTACCGACGGCCATGTGGGAATGCAATTCTGGTACAGTCACGCACAATACAAATATCCAAATGGAACACTCAGCGACGACACCGGGCAGAATTCCTATCACCTGAAGCTCGACGGGCCTGGAAATAATTTTGGTTTAGGATTTTTTCTGAGATTCTGAAAATCTGCCACTGATTTCACGGATGCGCACAGATTAATCAGTGAAAATCGGTGCAATCAGCGGCTGATCATTTCCACATGCGGAATATCATCTTCCAGGTATTCTTCCTTTTCTGTTCTTTTGAATCCATATCCTTCGTAAAATTTCTGCAAATACGATTGCGCTGAAATTCTCACGGGAACTTTTCCAAAATGTGCGCGAATGTATTCCATCGTCTTCGCCATTAGAATTTTTCCTGCGCCTGTACCGCGCACGGACGAAGAAGTAGCGACTCTGCCAATGGAAACTTCGTTGTAAGAAATTCCGGGTTCTACAATTCTCGCCACTGCAAAGGATGCGACGGTGAAACGGTGGTGTACGTAAAAAATATGGACTGAGCTATTGCTTCACGAATGAAGAGGTGGTTTGTCGCCCATTCTTATCAGTGAACGAAACAAAATACACGCCGGGTACAAAAGCCGAAAGATCAATTCCGCTTCGGTATTTTTCAGCACTTACAATTTGTCCTGCTGCATTCGCGATCCGCACATCTGTAAACGGCGAAAGATCTTTTATGTAAATAAGATCGCTTGACGGATTCGGAAAAATCTCTAAAGTATTTTTATTCTGCTCCACCATTCCGGTTTCGCTCGGATATTCCACGGCACCTTTGTCGATCGCAATTCCCAATATTCTCGGATCACCATAAAGGTCTGTCGCCATCGGAATGCCTGCAAGAAAAACAGTTGTGCCCGAATCAATACACACACTCGTAGAAACGAGATGCCAGTCGGCAGCGGTACCATCGTAAAGAATTCCGGCACCGCCGCTGATCATTACAAAACCCGGATCAACACCATACACACCGGTGTTCGTAGATTGATTTCCTGTCACCTGCGTTCCGGAATTGGTGAGCAATCCTCCCATGTAAGAAAATTCAGCGCAATTATATTCTATCGCGATAGTATCATTAGCACCTGCATAGATCTGCACCGAATCCATCTGGCCGAACGTTGTGAATCCGCGGTTGCCGTAGAGAATATTATTGCGGATGCTCGCGTAAATATTATTCGAAATATTTATTCCGCCCGTAAAATATCCGCCGTGGCAAGTATTGTTCACTATATCATTGTTCTCGATGAACGCTGTTCCCGCGCCACCACAAACCCGGATGCCGCCTCCTTCGAAGCAGCAATTATTATTCGCGATCACATTGTTGTAAACTTCCGCAGTATCGGCACCCGATCCGTTGTTGATGAGAATTCCGCCACCGCCATCGTTGATGCCACAGTTGTTGTAAATAGAATCCGTGTTGTTGCAGATCCAGTTCGAAAGAATTTTCGCGTGCGCATACAGAACGTAAATGCCCGCACCGGCACGCGCGGAATGATTGAATGCAATCGTATTGTTGCTGATCGTCACCGGTCCGTCTTCGATCATGATCGCGCCACCGTCGAAATACGCGCGGTTGTTGTGAATGTTATTGTTGGTGATCGTTGGCCCTGCCGGATCCGGATCACTCACAATAAAAAATGCGCCGCCTTCATTGCCGGAATTCTGATAGAGTTCATTGCCGGAAATTATTCCGCTCGTCGACCAGATCGAAATTCCCCCGCAGCCGCGACCGTAATTATTGTGAATGGAATTATCCGTGATCACCGGCGGAACATTTGAGACAGAAATAATGTAGGATGTTCCGGAAATATAGTTGTGATAAATTTCGCTGTTCGTCAACACAAGATGTGAACCGTAAACACCGAGACACACCGCTGCATTATTACTGATGAGCCCTTTCGCATCCCTTATGATGCAGTGATCAAAAATACTCGTGTCGCTCGTGCTACCGTAAATATAAATTCCGCTCGTGCCGCCATTGGCAATACTCATGTTCGACCATCCCGTCGTATCATCACTTTCAAATATCACAGGCAGCAATGTTGTTCCCTGCGCTTTAACAGAATTGTAGGAAGTGAGTCCCGATCCATTCTGAAAACGGACATCAACACCCGCCTGTATCACCAGATTATTGCACTGGATATTTCCCTGCACGATGTAAGGAGAACCGGCAGCGGTCCACGGACCTGTCACCACTCCGCCGGGAACGATGGTCTGCGAAAAAATTTCATGTGCGAAGAAAAATGCAGGGAGAAAAAGTAAAAAATTTTTCATGAGAAGAAGTTTTGACAGGGAATCTGCGTATACTTTGCCGGTATGCATTCCTTAAATGTAAATGAAATTTTTTGTAGATGCAATGCTGAGATCTCACGATGTTGTTTCGGAGCTACTACCGAAATTCCGTTCCTCCGGAACTACCGAAATGACGCTCCGATGGAGCTCCTCTCTCCTAACTCGTGCGCATTTCCACATGCGGAATATCATCTTCCAGGTATTCTTCCTTTTCTGTTCTTTTGAATCCATATCCTTCGTAAAATTTCTGCAAATACGATTGCGCTGAAATTCTCACGGGAACTTTTCCAAAATGTGCGCGAATATATTCCATCGTCTTCGCCATTAGAATTTTTCCTGCGCCTGTACCGCGCACGGACGAAGAAGTAGCGACTCTGCCAATGGAAACTTCGTTGTAAGAAATTCCGGGTTCTACAATTCTCGCCACTGCAATTAATTTTTCATCACACCATCCCATCACATGATACGAGCGGAAATCTTTGGGATCGGGATCGAGATAAGGGCAATGCTGTTCGATGATGAAAATTTCGCATCGCAATGCAAGAACAGCATGCAATTCCTTTGCATTCATTTCACGGAAATGTTTGCACTCCCATTTTATAACGTCATTCGTATTCATAATGGCAAACGCAACTTCGGAATTTTTTTCGAGATAAAAGGATAAGTTAATGCCGCCATGAAACAGCCGGCGCTGTTGGCAATGAAATCATAAAAATCGGCGCTGCGGCCAACAAACAGAGTTCCCTGCATGATCTCGATCAATCCACCATAGGGAATGGAAAGCCCCACGGCAATAAAAACCGCATTCGCTTTCACATATTTATTTTTCTCCTGCAAGCGATTGCTGCGAATGAAAAATATTACGAGCACGAAAAAAATTCCAGCATGCACCCATTTATCAAAACTCAGTAACTCGAGAAAAGAAATATGCGGAATATCCTTTCCGGGAATTCCGCATAAGATGAGAATGACAAGCGCCCAGAGAAAAGTGGAGAGATACGGACGCTTTTTCATTGGAAGATGAACATCGATCGAACATTCATCATTTATTTTCTGCTCAGTGGCCGATGAGCGAACGATACGTAGCAGCATCCAGTAATTTATTCAACTCAGATGCATCTTTGATCTCCGCCTTGATGATCCATCCTTCTCCGTAAGGATCTTTGTTCACGGATTCGGGATTTCCATCAATGGAATTATTTTTCTCGGTTACTTTTCCACTGATCGGCATGAAAAGATCGGAAACAGTTTTCACCGCTTCGATGGTTCCGAATTTTTCTTCGCGGGAAACTTCTTCTCCCATTTTATCGATCTCCACATAAACAATATCCCCGAGTTCTCCCTGTGCGTAATCCGTGATTCCAATGATAGCAGTATTGCCTTCGAGGCGAACCCATTCGTGGTCCTTGGTGTATTTTAAGTTGTCAGGAAAATTCATTGGTGTGTTTTTTTAGTCGGGCAAATATAACAAAGCAATGACAAATTACAGATTACAAATGACAGATTAATGAATTTTCAGACGGATATCAGTAATCCTGTAATCTGTAATTATTACTGGAGCATGAATCTCAAACTGATCCCTGCATTGGTATTTGCAGTTTTGAAAGAAGAAGAGATGAGTGGATTTGTCATGATGCGGTCGCAGAAGAAACGGATCTGCAACTGCGTCGTGAGCTGGTAATCGATGGAAGTTTTGATGGAAAAAATATTCTGCCCTGCTGTAAGAACGTTCACACCTTCCACTGCTTTACGTATGATCGTTTCATTATTGCGGAAAGAAACATCGGCGCGCATATTCAGATCACTCACCGGCGCTTTTCCGCGCATTACTTTTTTCATGAAATTCAGAGTGAGTTTTGGAACACGATAACCAAGTCCCACCACAATTTCCTGTCCGCTGATCTCGGTGAGCTGCGTATTCGCAAGACTCAAACTCAGTGTGCGATCCTTTTTGTATTCGAGGCGCGTGGTCAGACTATTGTTCCAGGTCATGTCAATTCCTGCAAGCGGTGCAAATTGTTCCTGTATAGTCACCGTTGTGATCTGGAATTGCGATTGGAAATCATCGATCACATTTCTCACGGAAGAAAAACCATCTGCGTCTGCATAGTAATCGAGATTGGTCTGGAATCCGCCGAGCTGGTAAGTGGAACGATAAGAATGATTGAGCGTAATGGTCTTGAAACGTTTTTTGATTGCAGGATATTTGGTGAGTCCGTCGTAAGTAATTCTCCAGTTCGGCAGCGGAATTTGCGGAAACATATTCAGCGATTGTCCTTCTGCACGGTGACCGGTGTACGCAGCAATGAATGCGGGAATGAGTACATCCTGCTGTATATTACTGTAACCATCGAAAAATCCGCTGTTGGTCACTCCGCCTGAATTCGGATTCGCTTCACCGAGGCGGCGGGAAATAGTTGCGCGGTTATTTAAAAACTGTTCGAAAACTTTTGAAACGTGATCCGATTTACTTTCGCGCATGAACGCAGTATGCCAGGTGATGATAGAGATACTGAAAGTTCCGTTCTCCGTCGGCGATTGAATTTCCCAGTTGCCGGTGTTCGGATTCCAGTGATAGAATTCACTCTTGTTCATCGAATACGTTCTGTTTGCAGTGAGTTCTATTTTCACATCGGGATAAGGTTCCAGCGTGGCACGCATCGTCAGGTTCTGCGATGTTCCCTTGGTGAACGGAGTGTATAGCGATTGCGTATGTACGAGCCATCCCTGTTGCGAGGCGTAGATCGGGTAATCGAGTTTGTCGGGACCAAAACCATTCTGTTGTCCGAAAAGGAAACCAAGCCCGGGCCCTTCGAATTTATCATCGAAGCCGAGAATTTGCGTGCGGCGTCCGTAGCCGGGCAATCCCATTGTAGAATTCACGGAATAAGTTCCGGAAACATTTTTCACACTCATGAGTATGCGCGCAACGTATTCGAAAACTGCATACGGATTTTTATTCGCTTTGTCCACCGAATCTTTCCACGCCTGCAGCTTGAGCGAATCCGCGCGCGTCATTGGCAATTTGAATGTGGGTGGCTTCGGTTTATTCGCAGTCGGCGCTTTCTTATTCAGCTCGCCTGGTTTTTTCGCATTGATCTTTTTGAGCGCAGGAACTTTGTTGTAAAGATTATTCATGTTCAACTGCGCAGTGTAATCCCATTTCGCATTATTACCAATGGTATTTCCAACTGAATCGGCGGAGAACGGCGCTTTAGCCCACATATATCCTGCAGAATATTTTACACTCGGTGTGATCCAGTCGAAGGCAGGAATTTTATTGATCGGTATCGCGTAACTCGCATTGAACGTGTGATGATAATTCATGGTCGTTCCGAATCCTTTGAGATTACTGAGCAGCGTGTCGCGTTTTTCTTTTGTATCTAATCTTCCGTAGGGCTCCAGCACATTTGCCTGATTGTCGGCGCTGAAATCCATTTTCAGATTTTTACTGAGGTCCCAGCGCATATCGTAACTGCGCATCCACACGAATGATTTATTGAAACTTGTTGGTGTAACAAAATCGCTGAAGCCGGTAATGTTCCTGCTTTTCACTTCGCCGAACTGGCGATTGAGATCAGTACTGAAACCAAGCATGGATGGCGCAGGATTTAAATTGAATTCACGCACGATGGTCATCCATTTCGATTTTGCCCACGGCGCCTGGTCAAATGGTTTCCATGGTTTCACCTGCGGATTGAAAGCATACGTGAGTCCGCCGCGATAATTTTTCAATTCAGAATATTCGATGTTCACATTGTGATGATACAATTCTGTATAGGCAACACTCATTGTGAAATTTTCGATATCATAAAAATGTCCTGCCTGCGATTTTCCTTTACTCCGGTCTTTGTGAATATTGGTCATGTTGAAACTCTTTCGCCGCGTGTAATCGACCGCCGCACTTCGAATGGAGTCGCGCACATCTTTACCGATCGCTTCATTGCCGAGAATAGGTTTGAGAAGAATATCAGGATCGAGCGGATTATATTGTGGCGTGATAAAAGTTTCGCCGAATCCCCAGAAGAGCGGCAAACGGATCCCGGATTTATCATTGAAGAATTTTCCGAGTTCTACCTGCGCCGACACATCGTAGTTGAGTTGATTTTCGCGCAAACGTTCGCTTACTTTTTTCTCGATACTTCCGAATCCCGGTGTCGCCATATTGCCCGAAAGATTTACCACAGCGAAATCCGCCAGCTTCGCATTCACGCGCGCAGTGGCTGCGTAACCTCCGTGCTCATCAAAATCAGTAAGGCGAAGTTCATTGAACCACAACTCTGCACATTTTGTATAGCCGTCATCACCTGGAGTTGCGCTGGTCTTCTTCGGGTTTTTTACACCGAGCATGAAAACTTTTATCTGCGAAAGATTCGGATTTCCTTTTACAGTGACCATTCTTCCCGGATTATCAGGATCTTCAATTGTGAATTCCTGCGTGAGTGAAACAGTTCCATTCGCAAGTGCAATGTTGCGCTGTTGTTTCACGTATTGCAATAAAGTAAATGCAAGCACGAGATTATTATCCTCCGGCCAAACTTTCAAACGATCGGTTTCATCATTCGGAGAATAATTTCCTGCAGGAGTAACTTTCAGCGGAATATCATACTCGTAATAATTGTCGGTCTGGTCGGCGCCAATGCGAATGAATGCAACAAGATCATTATCGTGCAAGGGTTGTGTACTGCCGGCGCGCTGCTCGCAGTGAACGAACATGCGGATCTTTTTGTAAGAGCGAACATCCATGTTGTTCACCGTCTTGTAGCATGCGCGCGAATCGCCGTCTTCGAGATTACAAACTTTCATGGACAACGCCTGCTCGTTCAAACGAACTAATGTTGCACTCTGCACATTCTGTTCGCGATCGATCCCGGGAGGCAAAACATAATTCACCGGAACTTTATTTCCATTCTCCTCGATGTTCACTGCAGCGAGATCGAATTCAGTATTGCTTTGTCCGTTGGAAATATATTCTCCGGGAGTGAGCAGTGAATAATTGTATTTGCGCCAGTCGCTGCGAACCAATTCGAGACGCGCCATGCGACAGATCACCGGCTTATCGACATCCTTGAAATAAACGCGGATGAAGCGTATGGAATTGAAATTTTCTATGTTGCCGACTTTGGTGGTGTAATCCTGGATAGGAATGCGGAACTGGTACCACGTAACTGTACGCGTGCGATGATCTGCAGTTTGCACCTGTGTGGTCCATTTATCCGTGATGAAATTATTTCCAACGTTGTTGACGTTAATGTCTGTTGAATTTAATTTGATCCTGTATTCGTAATAACTTTCTGTTTCATTCAGCGTGTTATCGCGGTTGATGTCTTCCTGGTTGGGAAGCGTAGTGGATTGCGTAGGATAACTCTCGGAATAACCGTCATCATTTTTTTGTCCGGTTGCAGGAGAATTTCCATCTACTCCATTGAACATTTTGTAACGAACAAGAATGGAAGTTTGATTGTTATCATAATCTGTTCCGCGGTAGTAATGATAATTATCGCCGGCAGGATCTTTCACTGCATTGGCAGCGGCCTGTGATCCTGCACCAAGAAGACTTTGCACCTGGCTGATGTACGTGGCGTCAAAATTTGTTTCATCATCGTCACCCAATCCATCAAGGCCAACGTCCTGCAATTTTCTTTTATCGGGATTATTGTCAAAAGCATTCACGATCGATTGTACAACAGGAACTCTTCCCCACGGAGTTGTATTTACAAGAGAGAGATCTCCGTTTGTAGGCAAACCATTTTCAAAACTGTTGCGCGAATCTTTCAGCACATCTTCAGAAATATTTCCGAGATCCACACACAATTCACCGGTCGTATTCTGATCGGCAACCGGAACATCTTCATTGTACGGATCCATCATCCAGATCTGAATGTATTCGATATTCGCCGCTTCAAAATCATTGGTTTCTATGCGACGCATGATGCCGCCCCAGCGTGTTGCCGGATTATTCAATTCGCCATTTGCATTCAATCCTGCAGAATGTGCCGATGGTGCAACATCAAAATTATAAGGGCCACGCTCGCCCGGATAATATGCGAGATCAAGCATGGAAATATTCATCGGTTGTCCGCTCGGTGGTTGTTTGCCGGGGAAAACTTCTGTTTCCATAACGGAACGCACACGATGATCCGACATGTCAGCATCCGTAATATAACCCGGGTGATTAGTGATATCGGAACGCTGAAAAAGCGGATCAATCGTGTACCAGCAAAGTTTTGCGCGATTGAAACCGGAAGGTGTAGAATCTTCTATTGCTTCCGGGAAACGCTGCGGTTGTCCCTGCGGAACAGAAGCGAGCGACCATCCCTGCGGAGAACGAATGTCGATGGCAGATTGTGTTCCTTCAAAATCATCGATGTAAGAATTTCCGTTTTTACCAATGGCTTTGTTGTGGCCAGGATGCAAATAAGCAAATTCTCCATTGACAGAAATTGATGAAGGAGCTTTTGTATCGATGCCGGGAATGTGATCGACAAAACGTGTGAGGAAAGGCGCGTCTGTTGAATAACTGAGATCCGTTCCCATGATCGTGTTGCTCATTGGTTCCTCGCCAATATTTATTTTTTGTGTCACCGGGCGTTCGGTGAGATTCATGATCGTTGCACCAATGTTGAATTGTTTATTGATGCGATAGTCGAAATGTGTTCCCCACAAAGTTTTCGTTTGAATATTGAAAAGTGAATTACTCTCGAGAGAAATTTTTATAGGCACGCCGGAATTGAGAATACTTTCATTGATGATCTTCACCCGCCCGAGGGTGTAGTCAACCGTGTAATCCGTATTCTCCACGAGCGGGGCGCCACCGGCAGTGACCACTACAGATCCCTGCGGAATATTTACAGCATTGAGAGAAATATCGGAATTGGATGCCGACTGGTACGTGCCTTTTAATTTGAAACGGTTTTTCCCTGCGAAAACTGTTTGCGCAATTGTTTTTGTGGAATCGTACAATTGCGGATAACCATATTTCGAATAAAGCGTACCCTGGTTCGGATCGGGAGAAAATTCATCGAAGAGATGATTGCCGAACGGATGCACTGTTGGAAAAATTACACGGCCGTTCGCAGCATTGATGGTAACGCCATCTATGAAATCAAAAATTCCATCGGGCACTGCAACCTGTTGCTGATTTAATTTATCAAGATTTTCTACCTGCAGCAATGGTTTTCCATTGATGGGCCCTTCGGGAATGAATGGAATATCTGTTCCTGTAGAAGGATTGTTGTACCAGATCTGCAGATTGAAATTCTGTGAATTCACCTGATACGCACCAATGGAATAAATATTTTTCATCATCAGGTCCCACAACTTGTATTTTTTCTGTGCATTGACAAGGGGATCAAAAACTTTCGGAACATCATTGGTACTCTTCAGTAATTTTACAATGAGTGCATTCTGCCCGGAAATTCCATCGGTAGAAAATTCTCCAACCTTATACGTTTTTCCTCCCACGGTGTATTCGTAAGCAACACCCACCACTTCATCGTAATTCAGCGCCTGGTTAAGCGACACGTATCCTAATCTGGGATTGAGCGTGTATTCTGTTGCCGCAAGTTTTCTTGCGTTGTTGATCTTTTCGTAATTCACCGATTGAGAAAATCCATCGCTTGCATTGAGCGGAGCCAGTGTAGTGGCAATAGAAGAATTAATGTCGCGGATTCCAGGGTAACTCTGGACGAGCGTTCCATAAAGTGTCGTATGCCCGTTGAATGGATATTCAATAGTGGAATACTGTGCAGAATCCTGAATAAATCCGGTTCCCACATTTTCACACTCCGGTTTTGGTTCACCAATATCTGCGAATGCAACAATGTTTCTCGTATTATCAACCGCGCCGGTCCTGTTGGTCACCCACACTTCCGATCGCGTAATAAAAACGCCGGAATTCACCACCGGAAAATTTGCGAGCGCCTGGTCGTAGTGATCATAAAAATATTGCGAGAGGAAAAAATGTTTGTTCGCTTCATAATTATCGCACGAAACTTCGAACGGGCTTGTTTGTGCGCCGCCGGTGACATTGATCTCCGATTTTTTTCCGCGTTCCTGCGAGATGATACTCGTAGCAGTAAGATGTCCGAACTGCAATTGTGTTTTTATTCCGAAAAGCGTTTGCGATCCGGTGATGAGTGAAGTGTTGAGTCCGAATGAAACGTTTCCTGCTTCTATTTTTTTGATGATGTCATCATCGAAACCGGTGAACTCGAGTTTCATCTGGTTCTCCCATTCGAAAGTGGATTCTGTATTGTAATTCGTGGTGAGTTTTAATTTTTCACCGATCTTGCCGATCACATTGAGCTGAATTTTTTCATTGAAATCAAAAGTGGAAATTCTTCTTTGTCTTTCCGGCAATGCAGGATTGTTTGTTTTGTTGATGTTGATGCCGAAAATAAGTTCGGCAGATCCCTGCGGGCGAATATCAATGGTTCCTCCACCGAAAATATCCGCCATCTTTCCATTGATCTTGATCGGCGGAATTAAATTTTTACTTGCACCTCTCACCTGGTTCTGGCTCTCGGCATGTTCCCGTTGTTTCCAGTATTCATGAATGGAATTGTGCAGATCGTAATAAGCGTATTCATCAAAATCCATGTACGTAGGCGGGCGATAATCAAGTTTATTCCCCAGTTTCTGATCGACCACATAAATATTGGAATCAGGATCGTAAGTAACATTCGTTTTAATATTGTTCGGGTCTTTCAGCTTGAGCGGAGAATTATTATTATTAAAATAAAGCGGATCGAGTCCTGACTGGTCCTGAAAACCGTAAGGCATGGGTGTTGAATCCCCGCCACTCGGAGAATCGATAGCAGCAGTAATATAATTTGTTGCGGAAAGCGGATGATAAGGAGAAGCTACGCGCGCATTGCTCGACATGACCGCCATGAGCAGGGAAACCGAAACAACGGCCGCAAAACAATATTTCAGAAATGTTCTCAAATTCCTGTTTACAGATTCTTTAAAGCCATTTTTATCAGGTGTTCAACTGAAACAGCGTTGCCTTCTGTTTTCAGCGAACGGTCCACCGCTTTTTCGGCGGCGTTTTTTGCGAAACCAAGCGTGACAAGTGCAGTCAGCGCTTCATCCCGCATTTTATGGTCAGACGCAAAAACCGATGAAGCGATGCCTGTATCTTTCGAAAATTTTCCTTTCAGGTCGACAATAATCCGCTGGGCCGATTTTTCACCAATGCCTTTTACCGCTTTCAGCGCTGCCACATTGCCAGAATGAATGGCCTGAGTCACTTCATCGGGGCTCATGGAAGAAAGGATCATGCGTGCGGTAGATGGCCCTACGCCGGAAACGGAAATGAGCTGTCGGAAAATTTCACGTTCCTGTTCTTCAGCAAAACCAAAAAGCACCAATGCATCTTCACGAACAGCAAGATGAGCATAAATGCGGCAGGAACCATTTTCAGGCAAAGCGGAAAATGTGTGCAGTGAAATATTCAGGTGGTAGCCGACTCCCGCGCAATTGAGAATGGCGAATGTCGGCGTTTTCAATGTTAGTTTTCCCTCGAAATGATCGTACATAAAATCAGAAATTCTAAACCCCAAATCCTAAATTCCAAGACCCGGAATGGAGAAACGCTTTAGTTCATTTGATATTTGGCGTTGGGGATTTATTTTTTGGAATTTGTTGTTTTGTTGTTTTTAATTCTTTCTCGACTGTGCATCTACAACTGAAATGATCACCATGTTCACGATCTCGCGTACTGCACTTCCGAGTTGAAGCACGTGAACCGGTTTTTTCAATCCGAGCAGAACAGGGCCAATCGCTTCAGCTCCGCCCATTTCCTGTATGAGTTTGTAAGCGATGTTTCCTGATGCAAGATTCGGAAAAATGAAAGTATTCACTTTTTTTCCGACGAGTTCGCTGAATGGGAATTGTTCTTTCATCAACTCACTGTTCAATGCAATATTCGCCTGCATGTCGCCATCCACAATGAGTCCGGGATAATCACGATGCAGGATCTTCACGGCCTGACTCACTTTATCAGGAAGAATTCCGCCGGCTGATCCGAAATTGGAATAAGAGAGTAATGCAATTCTCGGAACAACATTGAACTGGCGAATGGCTTGCGCGGTGAGCACGGTAATGTCAACGAGTTCCTGTGCAGTCGGATCGACATTCATGGTCGTATCAGCGAAAAAGAAATTTCCTTTGCGCGTGGACATGATGTACATGCCTGCAACGCGGTTCACGCCTTCCTGCACGCCTATGCAATGCAGCGCGGGCACAATAGGCGCGCCGTACTTGCGCGTGAGGCCGGAGATCATCGCATCTGCCATTCCGGTTTCCACCATCATCGCACCGAAATAATTCCGCTCTAACATTGCTTTTTTCGCTTCATAAAGTGTAACACCGCGGCGTTTTCTTTTCTGAAAATACATCTCGCCAAAATGTACACGCTTTTCCTCCTGCGAAAATTCACGCGGATCGATGATGAGCGTATCACCGAGCTCGAGATTATTTTCTTCGATGAGGCGATTTATTTTCCCTACATCGCCCAGAAGAATTGGTTTTGCAATTCCTTCGTCGCGCACGACCTGCGCCGCTTTGAGAATTTTATAAGTATCTGCTTCTGCAAAGACCACACGCTTCGGATTCTGTTTTGCCTTTGTGGCGAGTCCGCGCATTAGTTTATTATCGCGGCCCAAACGATTCGTGAGATCGGATTTGTAAGTTTCCCAATCGGTGATCGGATTTTTTGCGATGCCGGAATCTATAGCAGCTTTTGCAACAGCAGGAGCTACTGTAGAAATAAGGCGTGAGTCAATTGGTTTGGGAATAATATACGTGGGACCAAATGAAAGATTGCGGAGGTCATAAGCGTGTCCCACATCATCAGGCACCGGCTCTTTCGCAAGATCGGCGATCGCGTATGCAGCAGCAAGTTTCATTGCTTCGTTGATCTGCGTAGCGCGCACATCGAGCGCACCGCGGAATATGAATGGAAATCCGAGAACATTATTCACCTGGTTCGGATAATCAGATCGGCCAGTAGCCATAATGATGTCGGGCCGTGCGGCCATTGCATCTTCATAGGGAATTTCCGGATCCGGATTGGCGAGCGCAAAAACAATGGCCTTAGGCGCCATAGAACGGATCATATCCTGGTTCACCACATTTCCCTTCGAAAGTCCCACAAAAACATCAGCACCTTTTATCGCCTCAGCGAGTGTTTTTTTTCCAATCGGTTTTACAGCGAAGAAACGTTTACTTTCATCAATATCATCCCGATCGGTAGTGAGTACACCTTTACTGTCGAGCATGAGAATATTTTCTTTCTTCACACCAACAGCAATGTACATTTTGGTACACGAAATTGCAGACGCGCCAGCGCCATTGACAACGAGTTTTACTTTATCTAATTTTTTTCCGGCGATCTCCACGGCATTGATAAGTGCTGCAGAAGAAATGATGGCGGTGCCGTGCTGATCATCATGCATCACCGGGATCTGCAATTCTTCCTTCAATCTTCTTTCGATCTCAAAACATTCCGGTGCTTTGATGTCTTCGAGATTAATTCCGCCGAATGTTGGTGCGATGGCTTTCACAGTCTGAACGAACACATCAATATTACTTGTGTCCACTTCAATGTCGAATACATCTATATCAGCGTAAATTTTAAAGAGCAATCCTTTTCCTTCCATTACCGGTTTGGATGCGAGCGAACCTATATTTCCCAAACCGAGAACTGCAGTGCCATTTGAAATTACAGCGACAAGATTTCCCTTCGAAGTGTACTTGTAAACATCATCGGGATTCTTTTCAATTTCAAGACAGGGTTCTGCAACACCGGGAGAATAAGCAAGTGTAAGATCACGCTGACTGCTGTAGGGTTTTGTCGGAAGTACTTCGATCTTGCCGGGACGGCCCTGTGAGTGATAATCGAGCGCGTCCTGTTTGCGGAATTTCGCCATAATCGGGTATAATTTTTAACTGACTTTCCCAATGAAATTTTCGAAAAAAGCCGGAATGACGAAGGTAATCAAATAGATCTTTCGTATCGCATCGTTTTTCTCAAACCCGGCCAATATAAATCTCTGATTTTCACACGCTCAAATTCCGATTCTGCCTCTGAAATTCTGCATTAGCCGGTAAGAGTGTTCCTGTTACTTTACCTGAATCCACAATTATTCTTCGCGTCAAATGCATTATCTTGTTTGACTCAAAATGAAACGGAAAAAGAACATTGTTGTTTTCACAGGAGCAGGCGTGAGCGCGGAAAGCGGTATCAGCACATTTCGCGACAGTGGAGGGTTGTGGGAAAAATATGACGTGCGCGATGTGGCTACACCCGAAGCGTGGATGAAAGATCCTGTGCTTGTACTTGAATTTTACAATCTGCGCAGAAAGCAAGTGATGGAAGCAAAGCCCAACGCCGCGCACCTGGCCATTGTAGAACTGGAAAAAAAATATGATGTACAGGTGATCACGCAGAATGTAGATGACCTCCATGAACGCGCGGGTTCTAAAAAAGTACTGCACCTGCACGGCGAAATAAAAAAAGCAAGAAGCACAAAAGATTCTTCTCTTGTTTACACCATCAAAGGATGGGAACTGAAAGCGGGCGAAAAATGCGAACTCGGATCACAGCTTCGTCCGCATATTGTATGGTTCGGTGAAATGGTGACCGAACTCGATCATGCGCAGTCGCTCGCTTCAGGCGCCGATGTTTTTATTATTGTAGGAACCTCTCTGAATGTTTACCCGGCGGCAGGGCTTGTGCATTTCGCAACTTCCTCCACCGAAATTTATCTGGTAGACCCAAATGAAGTGAATGACATTGGAA
This sequence comes from Bacteroidota bacterium, assembly GCA_016194975.1. NCBI lineage: Bacteria > Pseudomonadati > Bacteroidota > Bacteroidota bacterium. The sequence goes on along the minus strand of JACQAM010000008.1, from coordinate 181,069 downwards.
TAAAAAATTTAACCGTAATAAAAAATACGGCTGGCAAAGGTGTTCCGGAACTGGTAAAGAAACTGATGAGTGTGGAACTGACCGAAAAGTAATTTCGTATAGAGGATGGGTAAAGGCAGAATGAAAAAAGGGATCCTCATATTCTCCGCGTTCGTATTTTTTTCATTTTCATCGTCGAAAAAAAGTAAGCTGAATAATTATCAGCCGCAAAAAAAATTCTCCGTGCAGGAACTGAAAGATGATTTCACTGCATTGAGAAAAAGACTGGAACTGAAAAATCCCGGACTCTACATTTACACACCGAAAGATCGTCTCGATAAAATATTTGACAGTCTCGCATCGGGCATCAGCAAACCGATGACCGATCTTGAATTCTATCGATACATTGCCCCGCTCACGTCATTCATCAAAGACGGGCACACGTTTGAATTTCCGGGCATGTCGTGCGAAAAATATTACACTTCCCATTCTCTTCTTTTCCCGTTCAAAGTACATTGCACTTCCGACCGGATCTTCACGGTGATGTGTGGTACGCGCGACACGAGTGTGCGCGACGGTTCGGAGATCATGAGCATCAACGGGATCCCGGCGAAAGAGATCGTCCGAAAAATAAAACTCTGTCTTCCGCGCGACGGAAATAATACAACTCTTCCTTCGTGGCTCATCGATCATTTTTTCCGCAACATGTTCTGTTTCGTTTTCGGCCCCTCGGAAAATTTTGTGACTGAATTCCGTTACGACGATCGCATCATTCACAATATTATCATCGAAGCTTCCTGCACCGACAGCATCAGTAAAATTGAGAAGGAGCGTTACCCCGCACGTTACGCATCACTCGTTCCTGCAACAGGAATTTCGCTCGACACGGTTCCGGGACTGCGAACCGCAATTCTCACCATCCGTTCATTCGACAAAAAAGAATTACACAAAAAGTACCACCAGTATTTCAAGACGGAGATCAGGAAATATTTTGCAGAGATGCAGGAAGAAAATATCCGGCATCTTATTATTGATCTTCGCGGCAATGGCGGTGGTAACCCTGATTACGCACGTTTCCTGGCAGCACATTTAGTCAGTGAGAAATTTGTGTACATCGAAAAATGCGTTCACGTTTCGCGCTTTCATTATAATGATCCGGGGAAAAGACTACACTCGCGATGGTATCCGTATTGCGGGATCGGGAAATTTTCGCCGGAGAAGAATAATTTTACCGGCGATATTTTCATTCTTGCCGACGGCGGAAGTTTTTCTGCAACAGGGGAATTCTGTGCTTTCATGAAAGAGAATAACCGCGCCACCTTCGTCGGCGAAGAAGCGGGAGGCAATACGGTTTTTTCCGGGGGATATATTTTTAAGAATCGTTTCATTCTCCCGCACACGAAACTCCAGGTGCATTGTTCCACTTTCTCGAGCGTGATAAAAGATAACGTGGTCAATGATGGACATGGCGTACTACCGGATCACATCATTGTCCCAACCACAGAAGACCTGATCATGAATAGAGATGTTTCGGAAGAATATGCGGAAGAACTGATCAGGAATAAAATGAAATAAAAAAAATCCCTACATCGCTGCAGGGATCTTTTTCAGAAATATTTTTTTAGTGCGCAACTACGAGCCGGCGGGTAGCAAGCGCTTTGCCCTGCGATTCGAGAATACAGAAATAAACACCCGGATCAAGAGAAGAAACATCCATGCGAATGGTTCCCTCGGCATCAGCGATCTCACTCTCCATCATTTTTTCTCCAAGCATATTATAGATAGCAAATTTCGCATCGGCAGAATTCTGATTTCCCATTTTGTAATTCATCATGAAAGAGGAAGACGCAGGATTCGGAGAAGGATTTGAAACTACCGGCTTAAAACTATTATTCGTGTGAATTCCAAGTCCGCCGCCGATCGCCATGTTATAATCAATCTCGAAATAGGAAGTATCATTTGCATTCGAAAGATTGAGCATGGCATAGCGAACACGAGTAACTCCCGGCTGATAGTTCGCATTAAAATCTGTAGTAAGAACACTTGTTCCGCCAGACGGCTCAGAAAATGCAAGCGAAAGAGAAGTGGCGGAAGAATAACAATTGATGTCGGTGCAGAACCAGGTAGTAGCACCCGGATCATTCAGTTGCAGGTTCGTTTTGCGAACCTTCATATTCACGGAATTCGGATTATTGATGTGCATGGTCCATGTGCGCGTATCGGTAACACTATCCGATACCCATAAGGTAACAGTGCTTCCGGTAACATCGTTCCCGCTTGCATCGGTTATAGTGAAAGAAGACTGGGCAGCAAGTCCCTGGTAAATGCTGAGCAACGTAACGGAGAGTAAAAACTTTTTCATTTCAATTCTTTTTTGGTGATGAGCTATTACAAACATACTAAACTAAATTCACTATTCCCACTACCGGATATGAGTTTGACTTAACCACTTGTTCATTGGTAAAATGAACATTTTCCGGATGAAAATCGGCCGTATTTGCAGAAAATGACCAATCGTTCAACTATCTTAACTGGATGCAATATTCCTCGCTTTTATATTTGAATGTTTGCATTTCCTGACTACCTTAGCCATTACTCTAAAAAAACCGATCAATTAACCACAAACAAACAACATGAAAAAGAAACTTTTACTATTCATTGCCGGAGCCGGCTTTGCGATCGGTGCAAATGCACAAACGCAACGTACCGTTCTCGCAGAAGAATTCACGCAGGCATCGTGCCCTCCGTGCGCCTCTCAGAATCCTGCATTCAATGCACTGCTTCAGGCAAACGGAAGCACAGTGGTTGCAGTAAAATACCAGACCAACTGGCCTGGTGTTGATCCAATGAATGTGCAGACACAAACTGACGTTGGTCCGCGTGTTACTTATTACAACTGCACGGGCGTTCCTTACGCACCGATGGACGGAAGTGTTGCAAACGTGAGTTCACCAAACTACGCTGGTGCGCCTGCGAACTGGACACAACCTATTATCAATACCGAGCAGGCGATCATGTCGCCATTCTCGCTTTCTGTTTCCCACACTATGTCTGCAGGATTTGATTCTGCATTCGTGACTGTTGTTGTAACAGCGGCGCAGAATTTCACTTCTTCCGGTGCGTTGAAACTTCAACTGGCAATGACTGAGAAGACCGTCACCTTCGCAACTCCTCCGGGATCGAATGGCGAGACTGTTTTCTATAATGTAATGCGTAAAATGTATCCATCGGCAAGCGGAACTACACTTGCTTCTTCATGGACCAACGCGCAAACACAGACTTTCAACTTTGCAATTGCGCTTCCTAATTACATCTATGATAAAGGGCAGGTTAATTTCGTTGCCTTTATTCAGGATGACGGAAACAAAGCAGTTGAGCAGGCTGCCGGCGATCAGCCGATCGCAATTACAAACGATGCTTCTGTAACCGCCGTTACCGGTGTTACAGGACTTTCATGCACAGGTAACTTCACACCAGTTGTTACTCTTAAAAACATGGGAGCTGTTACATTGACCTCCTGCAATATCATGGCGCAAGTTGATGCTTCGGCTCCGGTTTCTTTTGCATGGAGCGGAAGTCTTGCTGTTGGTGCAACTACTAACGTTACACTTCCTGCGATCACTGCAGGCGCAGGTTCTCATACTTTCACAACATGGGATGCAAGTCCGAATGGAACTCCTGACGTTAATACCAATTTCGATACTCAGGTTTCTAATTTTACTGTTAGCACTGCAGCAGGAGTTGTTCTGCCATTGGCGAATAATTTCTCATCTGCCGCTTTCCCTTATGCAAACTGGACGCTGAACAATCCGGATGCAGGCACCACATGGGCGCACGTAACTACAAACGGCGGCTCTGCAGAATATGATTGCTATAGCTACGGAACAGTTGGCGCTATTGACGAATTCATTGTGGAGCCGGTTGATCTGACCAGCATGACCAATGCTTCTCTGCAGTTCAACGTTGCTCACCGGCAATACAGCGCAAGTTATACCGATGCACTTTCTGTACTCGTATCTACAGACTGCGGCGCTACATGGACTCAGTTATGGTCTAAATCAGGAGCGACGCTTTCTACTGTTGCGGGCTACACTACCTCTCCATTCGTGCCAACTTCTGCACAATGGAGAGCCGAGTGCATCAATCTCTCTTCTTATTCCGGAAACAATAAAGTATTCATCATGTTCCGCGGAACAAACGGATATGGCAACAATATTTATGTTGACGATATCAATGTTAGCAACGTTGTTTGCCCAACAGGAGTAGAAGAGCACACTGCATTGAATGGAATCGACATCATCCCGAATCCTTTCGATCAGCAGGCAAACGTGAGCATCGATCTTGCCAACTCTTCTGATGTAACTGTAGAAGTTTACACGATGACAGGAGAACTTGTAAGCAAACAGGATGCTGGAACGCTTTCTTCCGGTAAGCAGGTTATCGCGATCAACGGCGCTGAACTTGCAAGCGGAATGTATTTCGTTACAGTTCGTGCCGGAGAAACAACTGTTACCCGTAAAGTTTCAGTTAGTCACTAATACATTTTCTCTATAGAGAAACCAATAAGAACTGACGGTTTTGGCGCGGAGTTTGCGTTATTACCGTCAGTTCTTTTTTCAAAAAAATTAAAACCAAATTCTTTCACATGAATCGCATTTCTTCTTTCGCTGTTATTCTTGTAATGATCTTCATGGCAAGTGCGTTCCGTTTTGATGATGCGTTGCCGAAAGTTCCTGCGGTGAATGTAAAATCGCTCGACGGGAAAGTGATCAGTACAGCCGATTTCAAGAATGACGGGAAACCCATCATCATTGATTTCTGGGCCACCTGGTGCGCTCCCTGCAAAAAAGAACTCAATGAGATCGCCGAAGTTTATCCCGACTGGCAGAAAGAATCAGGCGTGAAACTCATTGCTATTTCTATTGACGATGAACGGAATTCAATGAAAGTAAAACCCTACGTGGAAAGCAAAGACTGGGATTACGAAGTTTATCTCGACGAGAACCAGGATTTCAAACGTGCGATGAATGTGAATAATGTTCCGCATGTATTCGTGGTGAATGCCAATAATGAGATCGTGTGGCAAACGAATGTTTACACCGAGAATGGCGGAGTGGAAAAATTACACGATGTGGTGAACAAAGTTGCCAAAGGCGAAAAGCCGGAATAATATTACTTTCACAAAAACGCTATTACTGTGAAAAAAACCGTTGTGCTGATACCGGTGTGCATCGCCGGATTTTTTCAATTCATTTCTGCGCAGAATTCCAACCCGCTTTATAGCGGACAGATCCATGGAAATTTTGAGATTGATGCGCAATATTACAAACCCGATTCACTTATAGGCGCCGATTCGGTTCCTGAAAAAGCGCTGTTCAACGGATGGAGCAATGTGAATTATACCAATGGAAATTTTTCTGCCGGCGTACGTTATGAAAGTTACCTGAATCATCTGCAGGGATATCCGCAGGGATATGCAGGAACAGGAATTCCGTATCGTTTTGCTTCTTACAATAATGATAAATTAGAAATTACAGTGGGCAGCAGCTACGAACAATTCGGCAGCGGGCTCACGTTGCGCTGCTATGAAGAACGCGCACTCGGACTGGATAATGCACTCGATGGTTTTCGTGTGCGCTACAATCCTTACAAAGGAATTTATGTAAAAGGCGTTTGGGGCAAGCAAAGAAATTTTATGACCGATGGCCCTGGAATTGTGCGTGGAATTGACGGAGAAGTGAACCTGAATGAGCTTTTCGATTCTTGTTTTGCAAAAAGTAAAACGCAGATTATTCTCGGTGCAAATTTCGTGAGTAAGTATCAAGCCGATCTTGATCCGCTTTATGTGCTTCCTCAGAATGTAGGTTGCTGGTCGGAACGAATGAACATCATCCGCAACCGCGTGAATTTTTATGCCGAGTATGCTTATAAAATAAATGATCCGTCATCAGCGAACGGGTACATCTACAAACCCGGAAATGCATTATTCTCTTCTCTCACTTATTCGCAGAAAGGTCTTGGTATTTATCTCGGATTATTACGCATTGATAATTTTTCGTACCGCTCCGATCGCACTGCATCATTGACCTCACTCAACATCAATTACATTCCTGCGCTTACCAAACAACATACTTATGCACTCGCCGCTTATTATCCTTTCTCATCGCAACCTACCGGTGAATTGAGCTGGCAGGGCGAGATCGATTACAAATTGAAAAAAGGTTCTAAGCTCGGCGGAACATACGGAACTGATATTTCTCTCAATTATTCCGCGGCTTACGCTATTGACACAACGAAACTCAATGATCATTATGGCCTGGATCTTGGTTATACTCCCCATCCTTTTAAATTCAACGACAGTTTATTTTTCCAGGATATCAATCTTGAGATTTTCAAAAAGATAAATCACAAACTGAAAGGAACTTTACTGTTCGCCAGTTTTGTTTATAATAAAAATGTCATGCAGGGGAAACTCGGGTACCCGCTTATTCATTCTTATGTTGCGGTGGCTGATATTATTTACAAGGTGAATGATAAACTTGCATTCCGCACCGATGCAGAACACATGCTCGTGCAAAAAAATAATGACGCTACTGTCGATTACGGAAACTGGGCTTCGGTGCTCGAAGAAATTTCAATTGGCGAACATTTTTTTATTGCCGGAATGGATCAATACAATTACGGCAATCCGAATCCTGAGCACCGCATTCATTATTACAGCGCGCAGATCGGTTATTCGCGCGGAACAAATCGCATAGTACTTGGATACGGAAAACAACGCGCAGGAATTTTCTGCGTTGGCGGAGTATGTCGGCAAGTTCCTGCTTCCAACGGATTCACACTTACCATTACCAGTTCATTCTGATTTTTCTTAACTTTATTACAGATGAAAAAATATATTTTCTTCGCAACCGTTCTCATCAGCACATTTTTGTGGCGATGCGATTATATAAAAGTTCCACCGTACGCGGGCGGAAGCGGAATTGCACCAACTACAGATACAGTCCGAAAAGTTCTTGTTGAAGATTTTACCGGGCACACCTGCACGAATTGTCCCGATGCTGCGAATATGATCGATACGCTCGAACAATTATACCCCGATCAAATTATTCCTGTTGCTGTTCATACCACCGCATTCGCAGATCCTTGTCCGCCTGCTCCGCTGCCCGGTGGCGCTCCGCTTGGTTCTTACACGCAAGATTTTCGTGTTACAGGAGAAGATGCAGCATACGATGCAATATACGGCAGCAATTCCTGGCCTCCCCCGCAGGGAATGATCAATCATTATGGATATCCTCTTACTGTTCCAACGGGAGTTGGCGCATGGTCATCCACTGTAGCAGGAATTCTTGCACAACCCATGACCGCTTATTTAAAGATCACACCGACTTACAATTCCACTTCACGTTCGCTTTCTGTTTCTGTAAGCGGAAAAATAATGACGGATACCACCGGAACATTTCTGATCTCGCTTTATCTCGTTGAAGACAGCATTGTGGGCTGGCAACTCGTGCATGGTGTGAACGATTCCGATTATGTTTTCAATCACGTTTTTCGCGGATGCATCAATACACCCGGATCCATTTCCGGAGATACTGTTCTCACCGGGAATATTCCGAATGGAACTGCGATCAATTACACGATGACGAATTCATTTACAGTGAGCAATGCATTCAATGCAGCCCACTGCAAAGTGGTCGCTTACATTTACAAATCTTCGGATTACGGTGTGCTGCAGGCGGCGCAGGCGAAATTGCAGTGAGTTTTCTGCTGTACGAACTACGAAATTCACGAAGTACGAACTATGAAACCAGCGAATACACCCATTTCGCACTTCGTACAATAGTTGTATTATAACATAACCCGTAGCAAGAGGCGTAAAAAAAGACCTCAGCATTTTTACCGGAATCTTTTTTGAAATTTTTACATTGTCTTAGCTCCCATATTACCGGACACTTTTATTCAAAAGGATTAGGTTTAAAAGTATAATTTCTTGATTTCATTTTAGTGCTGCCGCGCAGGGAAATATTTCTTTAATTAGATGAAATATTCTATAAACAATTTACTCGACTCAAATGATTTCTAATTCGAAACAAAAAATTGTTGTTGCGATCACTGGCGCCAGCGGGAGCGTGTATGCGAAAGTGTTGCTCGATAAATTAGTGAAACTGAATTCGCAGGTAGAACATGTGGGTGTGGTGATGAGTGATAATGCAAAACAGATCTGGCAACAGGAAATTGGCGATGCATCTTTCGAAAAATATCCGTTTACGTTTTATGGCAAAATGGATTTCAATGCGCCGTTCGCGTCGGGCTCATCGAGTTTCCGGAGCATGATCGTTTGTCCGTGTTCGATGGGAACGCTTGCACGCATTGCATCCGGAGTTTCGAATGATCTTGTAACGCGCGCGGCTGACGTGATGCTGAAAGAAAGAAGAAAATTAATTCTCATTACACGCGACACACCACTCTCACTCATTCACATCAGCAATATGAAAACGGTGACAGAAGCCGGTGGAATTATTTGTCCGGCGTCGCCATCTTTTTACAGCGGCCCTAAAAATTTTGAAGAACTTGCTGCTACGGTCATTGATCGTGTGATCGATCTTTGCGGAATGGAACAGAAAACTTTTCGCTGGAAAGAGTGAAGAGGGAAGATTACAGATAGTTCAGATATACAGATTACAGATTTTGCGATTACAAATTGCTTTCTGTTTTCGGTTTTGAGTTCCTCGTGATTTTGAAACGCTGCCCGGGTTTTTTAGCCCCGTCGGTGCGCTCCTGAACAAAATTGCCCATGAACAAGTGATTAACCATAATTCGGCGGCCTGTTAATAATTTGACGCTGCTGGATTACAATAAATTAGCCCGCCACGCGACTTTTCTTTAGGAAATTTAACGGCGCATTTATAACTTGGTTATCCAGTCTCCCGTTATTTGTTCGATATAAATTGAAAGGAGTTTTATGATCGAATTCAGTAAACACATCCTCAAAAGCGTTTCTTTCGACAAGAATCTTTTCCGGAAAGAATTGAAAAAAATTCTCAATTGGGCCAAGCCCGATGAAGCGCTTCTACTCAAGGCATGGTGCCTGGCCACATTCGGGCACTTGTACGGTGATGTGATCGCCGATGCATTCCGCACGATGGCTAAGGCCTGAGAAAGCGGATATTTCTTTTCAGTCCTTCGAATTTTGTGCGCTTCACGGCTGATCGTTTGAACAGTTGCTGAAAAATTTCTTCCGTCAGCTCGGTCCATTCATTTTTCTTCATTGACAGAAGTTGTGCGTGTGGTTCGAATGCTTTTTCGTGATGTGATTTTGAAAACCTGTTCCATGGACACACATCCTGGCAAATATCGCAGCCGAACATCCAATCGTGGAATTTTCCTTTTTCATCTGCCGGAATTTCTCCTTCGAGTTCGATCGTAAAATAAGAAATGCATTTGCTTCCGTCGACCACGTAAGGAGCAACGATCGCATCGGTGGGGCAAGCGTCAATACATTTTGTGCATGTTCCGCAGAGATCACCGATGGGCCCGTCAGGTTCCAGTTCGATATCAAGAATAAGTTCTGCAACGAAAAAAAAAGAACCGCTTTCCTGATTGATGAGATTAGAATTTTTCCCGATCCAGCCGAGCCCGCTTTTTTCTGCCCACACTTTATCCATCACGGGTGCAGAATCGACAAACACGCGGCCATTTATTTCTTTCCCGATCTTCTGCTGAAGATTGAATAAAAATTCTTTCAGTTTTCTCTTGATCACGAAATGATAATCTTCTCCATAAGCGTAGATGGAAATTTTAGGAGCGGTTTCATCTTTCTGTTTTTTATCGGTGTAATAATTCAGCAGCAATGAAACAATGCTTTTCGCACCCGGGACTAATTTCCGCGGATCGAGTCGTTTGTCGAAATTTTCTTCCATCCACGACATTTCTCCGTGCATTTTTTTCTTCAGCCAGTTTTCGAGCCGCGGCGCCTGTTCTTCGAGAAATTCTGCTTTTGAAATTCCACAATAGTCGAAGCCAAGACGGCGGGCTTCCTGCTTTATGAATGTTGTATTGGAAGAAGTGGACACAATGATTTACAATGTACGATTTACAATGTACAATTTTTCGATTCTGCCAAGAGGTATTCTAAATTGTAAATTATCCGGCTTTCACCAATGGCTTTCTTGCTTTCTTCACTTCTTTCGAAAAATTATTTCTCCAGTATAGTTTCACCATCTGCCCGAATGAAAGAGGTTTCACTCCGCGTTTCATATTTATTCTTGAAATTTTTGCAAGCTGTTTCCAGTGCCATGCTTCCGATCGCAACGCGTTGAACCAACCTACACTGCTGTCGAAAATGTGGCCGGGATCACTTCCTGCACCGTTGAGTTCGATGATGCTGATATTTTTCCCGGTGTAAAAATCGTCTGTACTTTTTGCTTTGATGTCGAATCTTCCGTAATAAAATCCATTGAGTTCCTTTGCGATCCGGTCGAAAGCGATATTCATTTTTTCGTTGATGAGATGATTGCCATTGACGAAACGAGTTCCTCTCGAATGATTTCCGATCTGCTCCAGCACTTTTTCTTTTCCGGCAGGAAGAATTTCTTCCATTTGATTTCCGAGACGTTCTTCAAGTCCGCTCGCGTATATGCGCGCACGCAGATCTTTTTTCACGAGGTCGCGCACTGAAGATCTTCCGTCGCCTGTGACCGAAAGAAAATCTTTCAGCACAACAGAAGTTACTTTTCCATTTTCTTCACCGGGCATGCGGATGTAAAAAATTCCCGCTTCCACCGGATCTGTTATGAAAGACTGCACCATGTATTCTTCGCCGATATTTTCATGATAATTTTTCAGCGCGTCGGAAGAATGAATGATCTCCACTCCTTTTCCTGCGCCGCCCTTATCGGGTTTGGCAATGAAAGGAAAAATAATTTTTGCCAATTTAATTTCCGTAATCACTTCATCGATCGCAGAATTTTCATTAACAAAAACTGTCGGCGGTAAATACTGATCGGAAAATTGTTTCAGGATCGCAATTTTGCTTTCGCCGTAGAATCCACCGCTTTCAATATTCAGATTGGACGCTGTGAAAAAAGCAAGTGAGCGGGAACGAATTCCGAGCCAGAAATAATAAGGGAAGATCGGGAGAAATAAAAACCACACCGGCCAGTATTCGTAATGAAATACTTTCGTCCAGAAGCCGGTTTTATTTCCGCGTTTCATTTGCGTTTGAGAATTAACAATTTGATCGTTTGAACAAGAGCAAGCAGAATGAAAAGTGTTCCGAATATTTTATCGAGACTCCATTTTTTAAATTTATTCAGGAAGAAGTGGCGGAACCTGTGCGTGATCCAAACGACAAAAGAAATGAGAATGAATTCTCCGCAACCTGTTCCGGCAATGAAACAAATCTTATCTGCTGTATTGATGATCCTGAAAAAATCATATCCGTTCAGCATTACGAGTATCATCAGCCAGAAGGGAAGCAATTGCGGATTGAGAAATGACAATGTCATTCCTTTCAGAAAATCTGTTGCTTTCTGGTTCGCTGTTTCATCATCACCAACCCTGTCTTTTTTCTTGATGAAATTGAAAATTCCCATAGCGAGTAAAACAGGAACCACTCCCCATTCGAGAATTCTCAGGAGCGTTTCGCGTTCGAGCAGCCACGCCGATGCAAAAAGTGCGAATGAAGAATAAATAAATTCGGGAATACACACTCCCGTGCCGATGAGCAACGCTGCTTTTTTTCTTCCTTCGAGCACGGCCTGCATCACGGCAAGATTTACCGGGCCAAGTTGAATTGATCCTGCGAAACTTATTGCAGCGGTGAAAAGAAAAATAGAGAGCGAATGGAACAACGGGGTAAAAAAATTTACGATTTACAATGTACGATTTACGATTTTTACCAATGAAAAATGTAATTGTTGTGCTAAATAAAGTGAAAGAGAAAATTATTCTCCGAACAGCGTTCCTTTATCTTTCGGCGCAATTTTCCCAATGTGTTTGTACGCCATGTCGGTCGCTTGTCTTCCGCGCGGTGTGCGCGCGAGATAACCTTCCTGGATGAGAAACGGTTCGTACACTTCCTCGATCGTTCCTGATTCTTCACCAACAGCAGTGGAAATGGTGGTGATTCCAACCGGACCGCCTTTGAATTTATCGATGATCGCTGTGAGAATGCGGATATCCATTTCGTCAAGACCATTTTTATCGACGTTCAATTGCTGCAATCCATATTGCGCAATGGCAAGATCAACAATTCCATTTCCTTTTATCTGCGCAAAATCGCGTACGCGCCTCAGCAACGCATTTGCAATGCGCGGAGTTCCCCTGCTTCTTCTTGCAATTTCAAATGCAGCTTCTTCTTTTATTTCAACATTTAAAATTCCTGCAGAACGTTCCACAATTTTTTTCAGCAGTGTGGAATCGTAATATCCGAGACGGGATGTGATGCCGAACCGTGCGCGCAGTGGTGATGTGAGCAGGCCCGAGCGGGTGGTGGCGCCCACGAGTGTAAAGGGATTCAATTTGATCTGCACACTTCTTGCATTCGGCCCGCTGTCGAGCATGATGTCAATGCGGTAATCTTCCATTGCAGAATAAAGATATTCTTCCACCACGGGACTCAACCGGTGAATTTCATCAATGAAAAGCACATCGAACTGATCGAGATTCGTAAGTAGTCCGGCGAGATCACCGGGTTTATCGAGCACGGGCCCGGAAGTAATTTTAATATTCACTCCGAGTTCCTGCGCAATAATATTTGCGAGTGTAGTTTTGCCGAGGCCGGGAGGCCCATGAAGTAAAACATGATCAAGCGCTTCACTTCTCTGCTTTGCTGCCTGCACAAAAATTTTCAGATTATCGACAACTGATTCCTGTCCGCTGAATTCAGAAAAATCCTGCGGACGGAGAATTTTTTCGATTTCTTTTTCCGCGGGGCTCAGGTTTTCACTTTCGGGATCTATGTTGGGATTGATTGACATTGTTGTTCTGCAAATGTACGACGTACTATTTACAATCTACACTATGAATCTTCCTCAATTGTACATTGCCGGCCTGCGGCCCGTCCGACCGGGTCATCCGGGCGGGCAGGCAGGTAAATCGTAAATTTCAAATCATCTTAGCCAGTTTCGTTCCCGGAAAAAGTTTCTTATATATTTCTCCGTAATAGATCACCACATAAAAACTATAAATAGGAGAATTGAAATTTTCAGGAATAGCATTATTTTTTTTTATCATGTAGCGATAACCGAAATCGGCGCCGATACCGAGCCAGTAAATTAATTTATAAGAGATTGAAATTCCCGGTTCATAAGTTATGATCGCTTCTTTATCAGTTTTGTGAAATCCGTTTTGATCGGAATAAATGTATTTTGAATTTCCAAAACCGAACTGAATGGGCATGATGCTGAATTTCCAATGATCGGTTTTATAATAAACATAACGTCCATAAATGCTCACGTAACCGAGATGGAGAATACCGATCGTGCTTGCCGGTACGCCGTTCGCATCGATATACGGAATTGTTTTTGTGAGATGCTGATCGAGAAAATTGTACCCGATCCCCATCTGAATTTTCGAATCGAATTCCACTCCGGCTTTCACCGCCCAAATATGCGCACGACGGTCACTGATGAAAGAATTGCGGGAATCGAATGATGCTGCGGGAAAAATTCCGCCATGAAAAATATTGCGGAGCGTGTCGGACCATTGGGAATGAGCGTTAATTGCAGCAAGAATAAAAAAGAAAGAAAGTATCCGTTCAATTCTCATGCATAGAGTTTTTCCTGAAACAAAAAAGACTCTCCGTTGAAGAGAGTCTTTCCAGTTGTGAAATTCTTTTAGTGGCCGCCGCCATCTTCTTCGCCCGCACGCAATGGAACAGTTTGCGGAATGAAATCTTTTTCTTCGCCGGGCTTGCTGTAATCATACGGCCAGCGATGAACTTCGGGAAGAGGCCCCGGCCAGTTTCCGTGCGTATGCGCCATTGGCGTTGTCCACTCGAGCGTGTTCGATCCATAAGGATTCTGAACTGACTTAGGTCCGCGGAACATACTGTAGAAAAAGTTGAAGAGGAAAATTAATTGTCCGCACGCGCCGAGAATTGCGAACCAGGTGATGAGCACGTTAATATCCTGGAGATTGTCGAACATCGGGAATGCAGTATTCTGATAATACCTTCGAGGCACACCGGAAAGTCCGAGGAAGTGCATCGGGAAAAATACTCCGTAAGCGCTCACGAATGTGATCCAGAAATGGATGTAACCCATATTCTTGTTCATGTGGCGCAGGAATAATTTCGGGAACCAATGATAAACTCCCGCGAGCATTCCGAGAATTGCAGAAACTCCCATTACAATGTGGAAGTGCGCAACCACAAAATAAGTATCATGAATATTAATGTCGAGCGTTGAGTCAGCAAGAATAATTCCTGTTACACCGCCACTGATAAAAGTTGAAACGAGTCCGCAGGCAAAAAGCATGGCCGGTGTGAATTGTAAATTTCCTTTCCATAGTGTCGTGATGTAGTTGAATGCTTTTACCGCAGAAGGAATTGCAATGAGCAGTGTAGTGAAAACGAAAACAGAACCGAGGAACGGATTCATTCCTGTCATGAACATGTGGTGACCCCAAACGATGAAAGAAAGAAATCCGATCGCGAGAATGGAAGTGATCATTGCGCGATAGCCGAAGATCGGTTTACGTGAATTGACAGAAATGATTTCTGAAGTAAGTCCGAGCGCAGGAAGAATGATAATGTAAACTTCCGGGTGGCCGAGGAACCAGAAAAGATGTTCGAAGAGGATCGGGCTTCCGCCGGATTGTTCGAGCGGATGATTCTGAATATAAATATCGGAGAGATAAAAACTTGTTCCGAAACTGCGATCGAAGATGAGCAACAAAGCGCAGGAGAAAAGCACAGGAAAAGAAAGTACACCGAGAATTGCGGTGACAAACATCGCCCACACTGTAAGCGGAAGACGTGTCATCTTCATTCCTTTTGTGCGAAGATTGATAACCGTGATGATGTAGTTCAATCCGCCGAGCAGTGATGAAACAATGAACAACGACATGGACACTAACCACAATGTCATTCCGGTTCCGGATCCTTTTATTGCCTGCGGAAGTGCAGAGAGCGGCGGATAAACTGTCCATCCTGCAGAAGCGGCTCCGTCTTCAACAAAAAGAGAAATGAACATGATGAAACTTGATGCGAAGAAGAACCAGTACGAAAGCATATTCAGAAATCCGGAAGCCATATCGCGTGCGCCAACCTGGTAAGGAATAAGAAGATTGGCAAATGTTCCGCTCAATCCGCCAGTGAGGACCATGAACACCATGATCGTTCCGTGAATGGTGATCAATGCGAGATAAGCATCCGGATTGAGAACTCCGTCTTTCCCCCACTTGTCTCCCATTACTGCATTGATGAATGCAAATTTTTCTCCGGGCCATGCCAGTTGCAAGCGGAAAACAATAGACATCACCATAGCCACACACGCCATAATCACTGCGGTGATCAGAAACTGGCGCGAGATGACCTTATGATCCATGCTGAACACATACTTCTGAATAAAGCTCTGGTGATGATCACCATGATCTTCGTGTTCGTGATGAACATGCGCGTCGTGCTCTAATGTTTGTGCGTGGAGCTCACTGTGTGCGTGCTTATCAGCCATTGTTTTTGATTTTAGTTTTTTATTCGGCGCCTTTACGGGCTCACCGGTTAATCTTGGTTAGTAGTTACCTGTGCGGTCATTGATGGTTCCGTTTTACCGTCGAAAAATGGTTTGTGACGGCTCATAAAATCATCATATTCTTTTCTTGTTCCCACCACGATCTTCATTTGCATATTCCAGTGACTGGCACCGCAGATCTTGTTGCAGAGAAGAATATAATCGAATTGCGGATTTTTTGTGATCTCGCGCATTTGCTTCGTGGTATATTTTGGTTTGAAATGGAAATACGTCACCATTCCCGGAACCACGTTCATCTGCGCGCGGAAGTGTGGAAAATATGCACTATGTAAAACATCTCTCGATCGCATATGAAAATCCACTTCTTCATCAACCGGAAGGAAAAGTGTATCGGCCGGTCCATTCACAATCACATCATCATATCCATTCTTATCTGTAGAATCAAGTCCGAGTTCGTTGGCGCCCTGGATCAGAAGATAATTTGCTTTACCAAGAATATTATCATTCCCGGAATAGCGGATCGACCATTGAAACTGACGTGCATAAATTTCAACTATGCGTGTTCCTTTAGCAGGAGCATCCATTGTTGTATTCCACAAACGGATTCCGAGGAAAATGATCACGAACAAAACAACAGCAGGAACTCCTGTCCATGCCATTTCGAGACGATTGTTGTGTGTGTAATAATGTGCTTTTTGTCCGTCGCGTCCATAATATTTCCAGCCCATGTAAAAGAGCGTGAAGTTGGTGATCACAAAAATGATGATGACGATAACGAAATTGAAATTCAGCAACCAGTCGATCTCCTCTCCATGATAAGAACCTGATTGTGGAAGCAGACGATCTTTGTAGGAATAGAATTGCCATACGAAAAATGCCATCAGCCAGAAATAGAATACCATCATAAGACGGCCGTTCATACGGTTATCGCGTTCCGTGACTTTATTCGGATCGATTCCTTTCAGCTTGGCGGAAAATTCCACGACGCGCACAAATTGCCACATGGCGGCAACGGCGAGAATCAGTATCAGGTAGATCAGGTATTGCATAGTGTGTACAATTATTCTATTGAAAAAAATATTTTATGCATGATGATGTAATCCTTCCTCGAGCATAGGATGATTTCTTGCCAGGATCGGTGCTTTTGAAAGTGTCCGGAGTATCCAGAAAGTAAAGATGGATGCAAAGGAAAGGAACATACCGATTTCAATTCCGCCAAGTCCCCAGTTCGATGAAACACTACCGGGCATAACCATAAGGAAAGTATCTGTCCAGTGGAAAAACAGGATGAGCAATGCAACAAAAAGCAGGAATGATTTATTCCGTTTTGCATCGCGCGACATGAGTACCAGCATCGGGAAAGCAAAATTGACGATCATGGTTACCCAGAAAAGTCCGCGATACTGTTCCCACCGCTGCTGATAGTAAACTACTTCTTCCGGAATATTTGAATACCAGATGAGCATGAATTGTGCAAACCACAAATAGGTCCAGAGGAATGAAATGGCAAACATCCATTTCCCGAGATCGTGTACGTGACTTGGATTCACAAATTCAAACTGATCGCGCGATTTGAGATGCATCACAAGAAGATTTGAAACGATGATTGCTCCGAGCCACCATCCTGCAAAATTATACCATCCGAAAAGTGTGCTGTACCAATGCGTATCGACCGACATCATCACATCCCATGAAAAAACTGAAGAAGAGAATCCGAAGAACACGAGGAAGATGGCTGCATTTTTCAGATTCTTCGCCCAGTTCGCTGCAGCATTCTGTTCATTCATCATGTCTTCGGCAAGTGCATTTTTTCTGGTCCACATCTGGTACCACCAGTAACCGCCCATGAACACGATCGTTCTTCCCCAGAAGAATGCATCGGAAAAATAAGGATGCTTGTGATTCAATAAAGGATCGAAGTTCGGACTGGTTTTATCATACACGCTTGGATCCTGCCATGGATAAAGATGGTGAAGTCCCATTCTTCCGCAGAGAAGAATAAGAAAGATCAGCACTAAACCTATTGGAAGAAAAGAACTGATTGCACTGAACACACGCATGAAAACTGTACTCCATGAAGTTTGTGCGGCATATTGCAGTGCATAGAAAAATGTTGCGCCCAATGCAATTCCACCGAAGAAATAACTATTCACAAGAAGATTTGCCCACAAACGCTGACCCAGTGTTGCCTGCGGATCGCTCATTGCTTCTCCATTGGCAACTTCCGGTGCGTGGCGGAAAACAATTCCGAGAATCAGCAGCAGTATACCCACACCGCAAACGATCATCAGGTTTCGCTGTGCCTTCTGCGAAAAATTATAGGTCAGGTTATTCAGATTGATATGGCTCATAGTTGCAGAATTCTGTATTGATTATTTCGGGTTTTTCACGGCTACAAGTTTATTCCCATTCTTTGCAGCGAGAGAATCGTCAGCGGTTTTTTTTGCGTTGAGTTCTTTCTGATAATCAGTAAGAGATTTTCCACCGCGGCCAAGTTTTTGTACATACTCGATCACCGTCCAGCGTTCTTCAGGAGTTAGTTGTGTAGCATGCGAACCCATGTTTCCTTTTCCGTAAGTGATCACGTGATAAATATGTCCGTCGGTGAGAATTCCATCATTGTATTTCTGCACATAATTAGGAGGAACTGCTCCATATTTTCCGCTCGTTACCAGTGGCCCTTGTCCATCGCCGGCAGCGCCGTGACAATAAATGCAATTACGTTCGAAAAGAAATTTGCCGACATTTTCCACAGAATCATTCAGCGGAATATTATCGGGGCGCTTCCAGAATTTAGAGGCGAGTGAATCTCCTTCAGGAGTATTTGCATAAGGGAAAGGAATAAATCCAAGCGGAATAGTTCCTTCCGGTGGTAACATATTTCCCATCATGCTGCTGTCTTTTGTATTCCACGGATTAACGCCGTTGGTTTCAACTGAAGGACTGCGATACATATCTGGAAAATATTCCCAGCCCGGGCTATCCGGATTTTCGAGTACGCATGCGTTCAGCAACAGGGCCGTTGTAAAAGCAACAGAGCCGATCGCGAGCAAATTATATTTTGTTTTTTTCATCTTTTATTTCTTTGGCGATCAAATGACATTCACTTCGCTGGCACCTGAATTACGAAGAAGGGATACGATCCTTGATTCATCTTCTGCTTTTACTTCAATGCACATCATGAATTTATCATCAGTGGTACGCGGATCCGGATTTTTCGGTGAAACGCCCGGCAGCAACCAACTGCGCAATAAAAATGTCAATGCCATTCCGTGTCCTGCGCAAAACACAGTAAGTTCGAATGTGACAGGAATGAATGCAGGCCAGTTCATGTAATACCAGAAACTCGGTTTGCCACCCACGTCGGTTGCCCAGTCGCTCACCATCATGTACCAGGTCATAAGAATGGCAAGAGAAGTTCCGGTGATTCCGTAAATGAAAGCGCATATCGCGATACGTGTGCGCGGTATACCGATGATCTCATCGATACCATGAATCGGGAAAGGAGAAAAAACATCTTTCACTTTGATGTGATTGGAGCGAAGTTGTTTCGCTCCGTCTACGAGACGATCTTCGTCGTCGTAAATTCCGTGTATTGTTTTGGTGGCTGTCATAATTTTTTTGTTCAGCTCCGTTTATTAATGTTGAACTTCTGCAACCTGGGCTTTTGCCTTGGCGCGTTTATTCTTGTATTCTTCCCCCGATGATTTCAGAATGGTTTTCAATTCGCTTAAAGCAATAACAGGGAAGGTGCGTGCGAATAAAAGAAAACACGTGAAGAAAAATCCAATAGTTCCAATGAAAATTCCGATCTCCACCCAGGTAGGATGATACATTGTCCATGACGATGGAACGTAATCGCGGTGAACGGAAGTAACGATGATCACAAAACGTTCGAACCACATTCCGATATTCACAACAATAGAAAGGAAGAAAGATGCCAGCAGGCTTGTGCGGATCTTTTTGATCCAGTACAATTGCGGTGAAACCACGTTGCAGGTCATCATTCCCCAATAGCTCCACCAGTAAGGACCTGTTGCACGATTCATGAATGCATATCCTTCATATTCCACTCCACTGTACCAGGAAATAAAAAGTTCAGAGAGATAGGCAACTCCAACCATTGATCCTGTAAGTGTGATGATGATATTCATCATTTCAATATGCTGGATGGTGATATAATGTTCGAGGTTCAGAACTTTCCGCATAATGAGAATTAGTGTCTGCACCATTGCAAAACCGGAGAAGATAGCACCGGCAACGAAATAAGGAGGGAAGATCGTGGTATGCCAACCCGGAACAATAGACGTTGCAAAGTCCATGGATACTATGGAGTGAACTGAAAACACAAGCGGAGTTGAAATTCCCGCGAGCACAAGAGAAACTTCTTCGAATCGCGACCAGTCGCGCGCGCGTCCGCTCCAGCCAAAACTAAGAATGCGATAAATTTTTTCCTGCATTGGTTTTCCCTGCACTTTGAAACGATCACGGATAGCACCGAAATCAGGAATAAGTCCGAGATACCAGAATACAAGTGAAATGGTGAAATAAGTTGAAACCGCAAAAACGTCCCACATCAAAGGAGAATTGAAATTTACCCAGAGCGAACCGAATTGATTGGCATGTGGAAACAACCAGTAATCGAGCCACGGCCTTCCAGTGTGCATCGTAACAAAAACTGCTGCGCACATCACGGCGAAAATTGTCATTGCTTCTGCCGAGCGATTAATTCCCATGCGCCATTTCTGACGGAATAAAAGAAGCACTGCCGAAATAAGAGTTCCCGCGTGACCAATACCGATCCACCAAACGAAATTTGTAATGTCCCATGCCCAACCTACTGTTTTATTTGCACCCCACTGACCGATTCCGGTTCCGAGTGTATAAGCAAGACAACTGAAACCCCAAATCATTCCGGTGACGGCAATAGTGAAAACTATTTTCCAGTAGGTGTTCGCTTTCCCTTCTATCGGTTTGGCGATCTCGGCTGTGATCTCGTGATAATTTTTCTCACCGAGTATAAGCGGGTCTCTTAGCGAAGATTCATGATGTTGCATATTTTTCTTTTATTTCAGTTCATCAATTAAACATGTGCCTTTTCATCTTCGCGATTCCAGATTTTTGTGAGATAGAATACAGAAGGGCGAATACCAATCTCTTCGAGCATTTCGAATTTACGTCCTGATTGTTCCCATTGTGAAATTTCACTTTTCTCGTCGTTGAGATCGCCGAAAATAATTGCGTTTGTCGGACAGGATTGAGTACATGCAGTTTGAATGTCTCCGTCGATCGGGCGACGTCCGGCTTTTTTCGCGTCTAGTTTTCCCGCCTGAATACGCTGCACGCACATCGAACATTTTTCCATTACTCCACGTGTGCGAACCACCACATCAGGATTCAATACCATGCTGGCGAGTGTATCCTGTGTAGGATTAATTCCTTTGAACAAATAATATTCGTTATAGTTGAACCAATTGAAGCGACGAACTTTGAAAGGGCAGTTATTCGCGCAATAACGAGTACCTACGCAACGGTTGTAAACCATCTGGTTCAAACCTTCTGTACTGTGCGTGGTGGCAAGAACCGGGCAAACTGTTTCGCACGGAGCGTGATTGCAATGCTGGCACATGAGCGGTTGGAAAACAACTTTTGGATTATCAAATTCCGGGCTTTCCATTTTACGATACAATTCTCTCGTTCCCATATCGCCTTTTTCCTGCTCTTCCTCTTTATTCACATGACTGCTGTAGTAACGATCGATTCGCATCCAATGCATTTCGCGGCTTTTGCGAACCTGGTCTTTCCCAACAACCGCAATATTATTTTCTGCATTACAACTTACCACACATGCACCACATCCAATGCAGGAATTAAGATCGATGGCTAATGCCCATTTATGATTCGGCCGTTCGAAACTATTCCAGAGATTCACATCCTCCGGATTTTTTTCTCCTGCGTAAGTGTGCATCATCGGCAAAGGATTTCCTGCACGCTCATCTTTTGCATAGGAAGCAAGATTTGTTTCGCGAAGAAGATCTTCATTACGACCCATGATCGTAGAATGAACCTGGGTAGATGCGATCTGGTGTTTATCATCGCCTGAATCGGCAATGCTTACATCATAAACATCATAATTCATAGTGCCGGCAGTTTCGTTCCAGCTTACAGAAGGATAAATATTCTGCCCGACTCCATCTATGATTTCATTAAAACCTTTTCTTCCATAACCCACCGCAATACCAATGGTACCGCGCGCCTGTCCGGGCTGAAACCACACCGGAAGTTTTATTTTTTGTCCGTTAGCAGTTACTTCAGCAACATCAAGCTGATCTTCTATTTCATCAAAGCGAACAAGCAGATCATCATCCTCAAGAAGTCCGAAGAGATTCATGGACTTCACATCAAGCGGATGCATGGTAATATAATTATCCCAGGTGATCTTGGTGATCGGATCAGGCATTTCCTGTAACCACGGATTCTGTGATTGATTTCCAGATCCCATTGAAGTTTTCTGATAAATTGTCAATTCATATTTTCCGCCTTTTACAGAATTGATCTGGGAAACTGCGTCATTAAGCGTCAATATTCCACCGGTGAATGAAACGGAATCCATTGCAGGCATCATGGTTGCAACATGAGCCGCCATTGCTGACTGAGCATCCGCAATAGAATCGGCAGCCGGCTTTTTATTATTCTTAGCAGGTTTCACCTGGGGATCTGCCACTACCGGCATTTGTGTGAGCACTAATTCGACAACACCATCACGAACAGAATTATTCCAGAACGCAGTGAAATCACCGAAGGAATTCTGCATTCCGAAAATATCTGCATTCCAGTTTTTCTGCAGGTAAGAATGATAATCGGAATTATTCCCTGCCCAGATAAGTAAAGTTTCCTGCGCGTGGCGCGTGCTGAAGAGCGGGCGAATTCCCGGTTGCTGTAAATTATATTGCTTCGTTCGCGGATAATGATCATTCCATGCTTCGAGGTAATGATGATCCGGGCAAATATAATCGCACATCACGGCCGTTTCATCTTTGTGACCTGAAAAAGAAATCCGGCAGGAAAGTTTTTTCATTGCCTCTTCAAACTTCAATGCAGCCGGAGCAGTGTAAGCAGGATTTGAATTATAGAAAATAACAGTGTCAATAGTGCCGCCGAAATCATCGACTACTTTTTTCATTGCAGCATCATCGCCCTGGTGAGTAAGATCAATCACATCCGTGCTGATAGTTGTGCCATAAGCATTGAGTGCTTTGTTGATCTCATTCACCACTAATTGCACAGCAGGATCATTGGAACCGCAAACAACAAGTGCTTTCCCTTTTGCATTTTTAAGAGCGTCCGAAACTTTTCCGACTTCTTTCTGCATAACCGATGGAGCAGAAACCGATCCACCAACACCAGCGAGAATTCCAAGTGCGACTGCTCCCAACTGCGAAGGTTTCACAGGGAAACGTTCATCTGCATTAGATCCCGTAACAGAAAGAATGGATTCGAACTGGAAATGTTTCGACATTGTTTTTTTATCGCCGCCTACTTTTCTTCCCATCGCATACTGGCGCGCATGCTCGACCGGAGAAACCCAGTTCACCAGAAAATCGCAACCAAGAGAAACAATCACATCAGCTTTATCAAAACTATAAGTCGGAACGAACGCTTTTCCGAAGGAAGAATTATTTGCTTTGAGAATTCCAGAATAAGAAATTGCATCATACATCACATGGCGAACATTCTTGTACTTAGAAGCAAATTCCGCAATGGAAGCCCGGGTTGAAGGTGATTCGATCGATGAAGAAATAATTGCAATGCCTTTTGACTGCGCCAGTTTAGCGCCGATCTCGGTGTCAATGTCTTTCCAGTTTTTTGAAACCCATGCGTTGCCCGATTTCATCATTGGACATTGTACTCTCGTTGAATCATACAATGAAAGAACGGAGGACTGCACGCGTGCATTCAATCCGCCTCTTCCTTTTGCATTACCGCTTCCTGTTATTTTTGATAATGGATTCGCTTCAAGTTTTATGGGCCGGCCTTCGCGCGTTTTGATAAGAATAGAAGCAAAATCATGTCCGTCGAAAAATGTAGAAGCATACCAGTTGGCTACACCGGGAATAACATCTTCGGGCCGCTGAACGTAAGGAATTGCTTTTACAACAGGGGTTTCGCAGGCAGCGAGTGTTGCTGCTACTGTGGAGAATCCGAGGAACTTGAGAAAATCGCGGCGATTGGTGGAAGAAGATTCCAGTGTTTTTTTGTCGCTGATGAATTCCTCTACCGGAATATATTCTGCAAACTCGTTCTGATTCTTCTCTACGAACTTCTGTTCGTTTTTCAGGTGAGCGAGTCCTTTCCAGTATTTTGTTTCGTTAGCCATAATTATTTAGCAGTCAGAATCAGTGAATATTTTTTTTATCAATCAATAGTGGCAGCGTGAACACTCGATACCACCAATCATAGAAACCGTGATGGGCTGATCTTTGTATTTCTCTTTCATTTTTTCATGAAGCGCTTCGTAGTATCCGTTACCTTCCATTTGAACCGGCGTAACGCGGTGACAATTGATGCACCATCCCATAGTAAGCGGACGCTGCTGTTCGATCGTCGTCATTTTCTTCACATCGCCATGACAATTATCGCATTGTAATTTTCCAACCACAACGTGCTGCTGGTGCGAGAAGAAAACGTGATCGGGAAGAACGTGAACTTTATTCCACACCACGGGATGCTGTGGATTGCTGTACGCATGTGTTTTGGGATCCCATCCCGTCGCAAAATAAATTTTCGCGATCTCTGCTTTTGATTCATCCGTTCCCGCCTGGTTCTGATCGATCACTTTGTGACAGTTCATGCAAACCATGATAGGAGGAATTCCTGCTGTTTTTGATTTTTCAACACCTGTATGACAATACACGCACTGAATTCCATTGATGTCAGCGTGAATTTTATGAGAGAATTTTATGGGCTGCGAAGGATGATAACCCACCCATTCATCGGGGTGAACTTCCTCGGCGTAAACTCCAATACCTTTCAACGCATACCATCCTTTTACAATAAGACAACAGAAAAGGAAAAATCCAATGAGCGCTACTTTGCGTTTATTTTCATTCATCCATTTGCGAGATGCATCGAGGAAAGGAAGAGCCGGCTCCTCTGGCAACCCTTCTTTTTCATTGTAAGCATTGCGAAGATTGATCTTGGTGTAACGAAGAATTGCAATAAGAACAATGAGAACAACGAGAATGATGAGAAAAATATAAAAAGGGCTTCCCTGTTCTTCGGTTGTTTGCGTTTCTCCGGTAGCACCTACAGCGCCTACAGGAACCTCACCTTTACTTGCATAATCGAGTATGGCGTCAATTTCCTCATTGGTGAGTGCGGGAAATTTGTTCATGCTCGCCTGGTACTTTGTTTTTATCTGCGTAGCATACGCATCTCCTTTTGCAAGGAGCGCAGCATTGTCATGCACCCACGCATGCGCCCAGTCTTTGCCTGGAATTCTGTTCAGAACATCTTTCAGTCCCGGGCCGGTACTCATTTTATCGGATGCAAAATGGCATTGAGCGCAATTTGCCTGGAACAGCTTTTTCCCATCGGGACCTGCAAATACATTGAAGGAAAAAAGGAGGGAAATTGCCAGGGAAAATACAACGACAAAGCGGCGGCTTTGTGCGTTTTGCCAATGGTGGCTTTTCATATAACGTGTTTTGGCGTTGGCGTTTTAAAACTCAACCTTACGTAATAAGGCGAGGCAAATTTATGAGAAACACTATTCCAAGATTCCCGTTTTGAGGGAAATAATTAACCGGAATTTAATTTATAATCATTCTAAATAAATGTTGGAGCATCAATGAAAAAACAGGGGCAATCGAATGAAGGCCTTCTCTTTTTTCATTCGTCACCGAATGAAGTTTGAAAGGCGAAGAAATTCTGCACATGGTCGAACAAAATGACCCGATCGCGGCGCACTTTTTGGTTACTTTTGTTTGGATGAAATGCTTCTTGCTTATTTTTTTTCTTGCCATTCTGCTTCCGTTCGCCGTGAATGGACAAACTGCGAGCGATTCATTACAGAAAGGCGTTGACATTGACCCAAAATCAAAAGTGGTAGTGGATAAGCAGATCGAGATCAATTCAAAATCGAAAGAAAAAGGATATCGTGTGCAGATCTATTTCGGGGCAGATAAAGCAAAGGCCAATGAAGAGAAAGCAAAATTTCTCGGGCAATATGACAAGGATATTCACGCATACGAAATTTATGAAGCGCCCAATTTTAAAATCCGTGTTGGTGATTTCCGCACGAAACTGGAAGCTTATGCATTCCTGAAAAAAATAAAAAATGAATTTCCATCGGCGTTCATTGTGGAAAGTGATATTGAAGAAGAGGGGCAGTAAGCAGCGGCAGTTGCAGGTGAAGTTCAGAGAATATTAAAAATGTTTATACTTGTTTCATTGAGAAAGATCGCCTTCATATCCTTATTTATTTTTTGCACCTCGTGCTCGAAGAAAGACGTCGTTTCATTCGATCCTGATGTGATCACCGCGCAGGATTTTGTGATCGATCCTTCTACACACGATACGCTCTATCGCTTTTACATGCCCAGCGGATTTTCTCCGAATGGGGATGGCGTCAATGATAAATACATTTGCAAAGGAATGGGAATTGATTCCACCTCTTTCGACATGAAAATTTTAAATCGTGTTCAGCACTTGATGTTTGAAAGTACAAATCTGAATCGTGGATGGACCGGTGCGGCGCAGGGACAGGGCGTGATCGCTCCGACCGGAATGTACAACGTGGAAATTTCTTTATCAGACACGATGAAGAATAATCATCATTACGATTACGTGATCAATTTGTGGAAATGATCTCAGAAGAAATTCTGAAGATTCGTTCTATCCTCACTCCACTTTTTCTTCGAGAATAAAATACCGAGATGAATTTCGTGCGCGCCGCCCGTGATGCCTTTCAATTCGCCAGTGGTAAGATCATACGTATAACCGATCCGCATTTGTTCTCCTTTGTATCCCAATGAAAAAAGCAATGCATCATTCACCCTGTATCCGAAACCAAACTGGAATTTTGAAATCCCGAATGTGGAATTAAGCAGCCAGGTATTTATTCCTGATTGCTGTGAAAAGATGAATGTTAATGTTACCGGTAAAGAAATATTCTGCGAGAGCAAAAGATTTCCATTCACAGAAACATGCGCAACGTATCTTCTGTTCAATGGCGCGGGAGCCAGGAATCCAATATCGGGCCGGGTAATATGACAGGCAGAAAATCCGGCAAGAAAAATTTTAGAATAAATAAGTATTCCGCCGCTGAGATCAACATTGGTTTTCGAAGTTTGAATCGGCTCAGTCGTAACGGGAGACGGAAATCCATTTCTCGGATCGATCACATCGGGATTCACCATTTTATTCCAATCTACTTTATTCGAGAGATAACCGAAAGAAAACGCAGGCTGTATTACTAATTTTCCTTTCCCCGATGAATCTTTTAAAAGAGGAATGTATCCGGAGTAAGTAAAATCGTAACGATCGGTGACATAAAAACCTTTCCCTTCGCTGTCGTGAAGTTGATTGAACCCAATGGCGCCGAATTTAAAATACTGATCGTAGGATGTGTAAGCGGTTGTGTATTTCCCGCTCATCTTGGGCCACTGCAAACGCAGGCCCGCATCCGCATGCCCGCATGCGAGCGATCCCGCGAAAGCAGGATTCAGGAATTGCTGATCAACCGAAGGAGAAGAAAAATTCACATCCTGCGCATTTGCAACGAGCGCGGGAAAAAAGAAAAGAAAAATTAATGGCGTTTCGAAATTCAAAGTTCGGCGTTGAATGTTCAAAGTTAATTCCTGCACGGACAAAAGCAAGAACATTGAACATTTAACATTTAACGAGGAGTTTATTCGCTCAGATCAAACGTCTCTAGAAATTTCGTCGTGTAATTTCCCTTGATAAAATTCTCATCCTTCATCAATCGCAAATGAAAAGGAATGGTGGTCTTCACTCCTTCCACCACAAATTCACTCAGCGCGCGATGCATTTTCGCAATGGCTTCTTCGCGCGTTTGCGCCATGGTGATCAACTTCGCGATCATCGAATCGTAATTCGGCGGGATCGTGTAGCCCGCGTAAATGTGCGAGTCCACGCGCACGCCATGTCCGCCCGGTGTGTGAAGCACGGTAATTTTTCCCGGCGACGGACGGAAATTATTGAAAGGATCTTCTGCATTGATCCGGCATTCTATTGCGCACAATTGCGGATAATAATTTTTTCCGGAAATAGGAACACCGGCAGCAATGAGAATCTGTTCGCGTATCAAATCGTAATCAATCACTTCTTCGGTAATCGGATGTTCCACTTGTATCCGCGTATTCATTTCCATGAAATAAAAATTGCGGTGTTTGTCCACGAGAAATTCTACGGTGCCCACTCCTTCATAATTCACGGCAGATCCTGCTTTGATTGCGGCCTCTCCCATTTTATCGCGCAATTCCTGCGTCATAAAAGGAGAAGGAGTTTCCTCTGCTAATTTCTGGTGACGACGCTGAATGGAACAATCACGTTCACTTAAATGACAAACTTTTCCGTACTGATCGCCTGCAATTTGAATTTCGATATGACGCGGTTCCTCAATGTATTTTTCCATATACATGGCGCCATTTCCGAATGCAGCTTCCGCTTCTTTCACTGCATTCTCAAACTGAGATTCCAATTCATCTTCTTTCCAGATGATGCGCATTCCTTTTCCGCCACCGCCTGCAGTTGCCTTGATGATGACGGGATAACCCACTTGCAATGCAGTTGCTTTTGCACTTTCAATATCTGTCAATAATCCGGCAGAACCGGGAACGCAGGGAACACCGGCAGCCAGCATCGTAGCTTTTGCATTTGATTTATCACCCATCGCCTCGATCTGTTCGGGAGTAGCGCCAATGAATTTTATTCCGTGTTCCTGGCAGATGCGCGAGAATTTTGAATTCTCCGAGAGAAAACCATACCCGGGATGAATAGCATCTGCATTGGTGATCTCTACTGCTGCAATGATATTCGGAATATTGAGATACGATTCTTTACTCGGCGGAGGGCCAATGCAAACTGCTTCGTCGGCAAATTTTACGTGAAGAGAATCTTTATCGGCAGTGGAATAAACGGCAACCGTTTTAATTCCCATTTCACGACACGTGCGTATGATGCGCAGGGCGATCTCTCCGCGATTAGCGACGAGTATTTTCCTGAACATTTTATTTTTTGCCTTTTCTTTTTTCGCCATTTTGTTTAGTTCGGAGAATGGAGGGAGGAGACGGGAGAATGGAGGGAGGAGATGGAGAATTTTGTTTTGAATAATTTTCTCCGCACTCCTCTCTCCCAACTCCGTTCTAATTCGGTTCTACTAAGAACAGCGGCTGATCGTATTCGACCGGCGACGCATCATCGACAAGAATTTTCACAATACGGCCGCTGTATTCGCATTCAATTTCATTGAAAAGTTTCATCGCTTCAATGATGCAGACCACTTTGCCGTTCTTCACTTCGTCGCCCACGTTCACGAACGCAGGTTTATCGGGAGCAGAAGAACGGTAGAACGTGCCGATCATTGGTGATTTGATGGTTATAAGTTTCGATTCATCAGCAACTCCGTTTTCTTTTTTACTCTCAGCCGTTTTTGTTTCAGCAACATTCGTTGTCACCGGCTGCATTACATTTTGCGTAACAGGATTAGAATGAACAACAGGCATCTGCTGCTGAACCATAACCTGTCCGTCGCTTTTTGCTCCTTTGGCATTAGCCGTTATTCTGATCTTGATCTCTTTCGTTTCGAGTGCAACTTCACTGACGCCCGATTTGGCTACGAATTTTATCAGGTCCTGGATTTCATTCAGTTTCATTGTTTGCGTTTTTAGTTAATTGAGAGTGATAAGAACTGTGTTGATCTTTTTTTTCTGAATTATTTTTTAGTTGTGATCGTAAGCCCATTTTACATAGATAGCGCCCCAGGTGAATCCGCCGCCGAATGCCGAGAGCACCAGATTATCTCCTTTGTGTAATTTATTTTCATAATCCGTTAACAGCAATGGAATGGTTCCTGCTGTAGTGTTTCCGTAACGCTCTATATTCATCATCACTTTTTCAGCGCCGATTCCCATTCGTTTTGCCGTAGCGTCCACAATTCTTTTATTGGCCTGGTGAGGAACAAGAAAACGAATATCATCTGCACTCAATTTATTTCTCTCCATGATCTTTTCAGAAACATCAGCCATGTACACCACGGCGTATTTGAAAACTGCCTGGCCATCCTGCTTCACATAGTGCATTTTATTTTCGACGGTGTGAAGAGATGCGGGGCGTTTCGATCCGCCTGCCGGGCAATTCAGATATTGAACTCCGGATCCATCAGCATGAAGAACAAAATCGAGCACACCCACATTTTCATTCGTGGGTTCGAGCAAAACCGCTCCGCCTCCATCGCCGAAAATGATGCACGTTGCACGATCTTCGTAATCGATGATCGACGACATTTTATCGGCGCCCACCACAATTACTTTTTTATAACGGCCCGATTCAATGAACTGCGCTCCCGTTGACAGCGCATAAAGAAACCCTGAGCAGGCACCGGAGAGATCGAATCCCCATGCGTTTTTCATTCCGAGTTGATCACAAACTATATTCGATGTAGAAGGAAAAATAAAATCGGGAGTAACTGTTCCCACAATCACCACATCAATCTCCAATGGATCAACTTTCTTTTTTTCCAGTAAATTTTTTACCGCATGGTAACAGATCTCGGAAACTCCGCGCTGTTCTCCTTTGAGAATTCTCCGCTCCTTAATTCCTGTTCTTGAAATGATCCATTCGTCGTTGGTGTCCACCATTTTTTCAAGATCGGCATTGGAGAGAACCGTTTCGGGAACCCATCCAGCTACTCCTGTTATGGCGGCGTTTGTTTTTTTCATGTTCAGAAAGCTGCTCTTATTTTTTCCGGCATTTGTGCGTTCACCAGATCTTTCGATAACAGGATCATGTTTTTTATAGCGGCCGGACTTGAAATTCCGTGGCCGATCATCACATTTCCATTTACACCCAGAATAGGTGTACCTCCATAGAGTTCATAATTGAAGCGATTGAAATATTCGTCATCGAGGCCGCGGCCTTTTACTTTGAAATAAAACGATTCAGCAAATTTCAGGATCACGTTGCCCGTGTAACCTTCGCAAACAATTACATCAGCCATATCACTGAGTATATGACGGCCTTCCACATTTCCCACGAAATTAAAATCTTTCGAATCTTTCATGAGCGAATGTGCCGCCTGCGCAATAAGATTCCCTTTTTCCGCTTCTTCACCGATGTTCAGCAAACCCACTCTCGGATTTTTTATTCCGAACACATTCTCTGCATACAACTTTCCGAGAATCGCAAACTGGTAAAGTACATCGGGTTTGCAATCGGCATTCGTTCCCACATCGAGAATAATATTGAACCCGCCTTTTTCTTTCGGCATGGCAGTAGTGATGCACGGGCGAATAACACCTGGAATTGATTTGATGGTGTACATGGCGCCCACGAGCATGGCTCCTGAATTTCCGCAACTGGAAAATGCATCCAGTTTTCCTTCTTTCATCAGCCGGAGACCGGTTGCAATAGTAGAATTCGGTTTTTGCGAAAATGCTTTTACAGGATGTTCGCCCATCCCGATAACATCAGCAGCGTGAACTATATCAACTTTTGAAGGATCGACTCCGTTAGAAAGGAGCGAAGCAATAATAGGCTTCTCATCGCCAATTAGAACAAGGCGAACAGAAGAAGGAAGTTCTTTGAAAGCAAGGCAAGCGCCATCAATGGTGGACTGCGGCGCAAAATCTCCGCCCAGGATATCGATCCCGATTTTCATAGAGAGAAGTAAACGTTAGTCCTTCTTCTCGATCACCACTTTGCCCTTGTAGTAAAGAGCCCCATCGTGCCAGTAAGCGCGGTGCCACAAATGTGCTTCACCGGTTACAGAACATACAGCCACATTTGGAGCTTCTGCTTTATAATGTGTGCGACGTTTGTCGCGGCGGCTTTTTGAATGACGGTGTTTCGGATTTGGCATTTTATTGTTGTTTTAAAGATTCACTTTTTGTCCCGATCTGCCGGGATTATTTTTTTCAATATTTCCCACCGGGGATCTGTTGAACTTTTTTCTTCTTCGTTTTTTTTCCCTGAACTTATTTTCTCCAGCTTCTTTATTACTTCCGGATCGCATCCTTTTTTTGGATCAGGAATTTCACCGCACACTCTGCGTGACGGAATGAGCAGGGAAATGTATTGGTAGAGATACGTGGAAAGATCGAATTCGTAAGTGCCGGAAGAAAGTGTAACAAGATCATCTTCGTCATTAAAAGTTTCTCCTTCGGTATTCACCACCAGCTTAAAATTTTCTTTCAACTCCTGCGAATAATTATTTCCGCAACGGTCGCATGGCAATTCAATTTTTCCATTCAGCCGGATCTCGAATGTGAGCATGTTCGGACGTTTTATCATCAGCACGTCGGCACTCACATTTCCATCCTTTATCTCGGAATAGGGAAAATGGTCAAAGAACGAATGGTTGATCTGGAAGCGGTAATCATGCTCTCCATCTTTTAGCCCGACAAACGGGATGAGGTATTCCTTCCACATACTCATAAGTCAACCTTTTCAGAAGGGTGGCAAAACTAAACAAATAATGAGGATGCGTGAAAATATTAAGGTGAAAAATGGGTGTTTCGCCCAAAAATCAGATAAAACACGTTGAAAATGATGTAAAACAGCTATTCCAGGCCGTTTTTTTGATGAAAATGGGGGTAAAACCCACCGGTTATCCATAGCCACGGATTATCGGCGGGCTATGATAATCATTAAAAAAATCTAACCCGACAGGGAAAATCTGTGTGGTGCAATAATTCGGCAATCGCCCCTCTACCTCTCTCTTCCCTCTTTTTGCCGCGGCTGTATCTGCAACGGGTTTGCAGAAATCTCCGTCCAGTTATTTCTTTTTCTGAAAATGTCAATCGCTGTAAAAATCGCCTGGCGGAAAGAAGATTCATCAGCCCTGTTTTTTCCTGCAATATCGTAAGCCGTTCCGTGATCGGGTGACGTGCGCACGTATTTCATTCCCGCTGTAAAATTCACTCCGCCTTTAAATGATAATGCTTTGAACGGCGCCAATCCCTGGTCATGATACATGGCAAGCACACCCTCAAAATTTTTGTAAGAAGAAGAACCGAAAAATCCGTCGGCGGAATACGGGCCAAACGCCAATACATTTTCTGCATTCAATTGCTGCACGGCCGGAAAAATAATTTCTGTTTCTTCTTTTCCCAAAGTTCCTCCATCGCCCGCATGCGGATTCAATCCCAGCACAGCGATCTTCGGTTTGCGGATTCCGAAATCGGCGAGTAATGATGCAGCCATTAATTTCGCTTTCGAAATAATATTTTCTTTGGTGATGTGTTGCGCCACATCGCGCAGCGGAACATGATCGGTAACGAGTCCCACACGGAGATCTTCATTCAGCAAAAGCATCAGCGATTTTTCCGCGTTGGTTTTTTTCCGGATATAATCCGTGTGGCCATTGAAGCCGGGAAGTTCTGCAGCGATCGTGTTTTTGTCAATGGGTGCCGTAACGAGCACATGAATTTTTCCCTGCAGCAAAGCTTCGCAGGCAATGTCAATGGAACGTAACGCATAACGGCCGGCCACTACGGAAGGTTTTCCGAATTCCACATTCACATCTTCTTCATAAAAATTAAAAAGATTGGCGCGCTTCGGATTCAGTTGTGCAAGATCGCGCGTGATCTGGAAGCCGAATTCTTCGGCAGCGATGGCTTTGCGGTGAATGGAAAACATTTTCTGCGAACCGAAAACAACAGGGGTACATAACTCGAGGATCGCAGGATCGAGTAAAGATTTCAGGATCACTTCGGGGCCCACGCCGTTCATGTCGCCCTGGGAAATTCCAACAATTATTTTTTCGTCGCTCACTGATTTTTGATTTTAGTACGATTACACTTTTCTATTTAACCGCTAAGACGCTAAGTTGGTTTTAAATTTTGAGTACGCTTCTCTTAATTATTTTCCATTCACACCTCTTTACTTCGAACTCATTATGCGTTATCAATTACTCATTACTCATTAGCACATTATTCCTCCGTCCATCCAATAACCGCGCAAAGATCACTGTCGCCGAATGATTGCCATTTGGTGGTTGCTGATGACCACACCATGTATCCCTGCAGGTAATGTTCATTTGCAAGAACGATCTCGTAAGGAAATGCAATGAGCCCTTTGGTACTGACGGCCGTAGCAGGATCGCAGAAATAAGTTCCGATCACATTTTCTCCGTTGCGCACATCGCGCCCTTTTCCATCGTGTTCATTCACCGAAATGGAAAAATCATTTCCCGCAGAAAGAAATTGCAACTCCAAAATTTTTTTCTTCGCATAATCGATCCCGAAATTTCCACGCGAACATTCGTACACGATCGTGCCTTCGGGACTTTTATAAAAACGGGAGAGCGAATGATTCTCCGGCAACTGATCGATCTCGCCTATTTTCTCTTCGGTGCCGGAAGATACATTCACTTTATTGATGGAAACAAAATCGTGTTGCGCTGAATAATTCGGATACAGAAAATCGTCATGATCGATCCAGAAGATCGGGCACTGGTGATGTGCACCCGGAATGAGCGAAACATCTTCACCATACCCGGCATCACGCACGAGTTCTATTTTTTCTGCTGAAGGCGGATACAGGTAAATTTTATAATTCTTCAGTGTGCAATCGGCTTCCACATCCTGGCCGGTTTTCACTTTAAATGCCGGATTTTTTACCTGGAAATAATTTCCGGTGCGCAGATTGAGTACCGAATAAAATTCTCCGCGGAAAATATCATTGGTATAAAAGATCAAACTGTCGCCGGAAGCTTTCATGAACTGGTCGTGCGAATCCACTAAAACTTTTTTCTCCTGCATGTCAATGACATTTCCGTACGAGGTGATGATGTAACGATCCCGGTAGATCTGGTTCGGGCCGAGATCGAAACGGATGCGCGGAAGGTTATCGTCATCGGTTTGCGTTATCACATCCATGATCTTTTCTTCACCACCGGGAATTCCATTGATAAAGATCATTTTATTGAGATGCACGATATGATTCGTCGCCGCCTGCTGATCGTAAGTTGCCGTGATCAGAATATTTTTTGTGGTGGAAGTGGTAATGGAAGAATGAAGCATGAAAAGAAAAAACAAAACGAGGAAGAAACCTCCTTTAGAGAGGGGCGTTGTGGTTTTTTTATTTCCTGTTTTTTTCAAGATCAATAGCCGGAAAGAAAATCGAAAAGTAAACGAACACCCACGCCGGTTCCGCCTTTGGTGCGATACGAATCATTCGCGCCGATGAAAGCAGGCCCCGCAATATCGAAATGTACATAAGGAGATTTCACAAAATGGGCCAGAAATTTTCCGGCTGTTATAGCGCCGCCATAAGCGCCGCCAATATTTTTTATTTCGCCGATGTCTGACTTGATGAGCTCATCATATTCATCCCAAAATGGAAATTCAGCGAGACGCTCGTGCACATTATTTCCACTCGCCTTTATTTTATTTTTCACTTTCTCATCGGCCGTTCCCATAGCCACAATTCCATAAGGGCCAATTGCCGCAAGCGCCGCGCCGGTAAGTGTAGAAAATTCCAGCACGAGCGAAGGATCGAATTGTTCTCCATAAGCAAGCGCATCTGCAAGGATCAATCTTCCTTCTGCATCGGTATTCAGCATTTCCACAGTGAGGCCATTGTACATTGTGAGAATATCGCCCGCTACGTACGCGCTTCCGTTGATGCGGTTGTCCGTCGCGGGCACAAGCGCGATCACGTGCACGGGAAGTTTTGCTTTGGCTATCGCATACATTGCGCAACCTACAGCAGCGGCGCCGCCCATGTCGCACTTCATCGTTTCCATTCCCGTTCCCACTTTGATATTGTATCCGCCGGTATCGAACACTACACCTTTTCCCACGAGCAAAACCGGTTTTTTATTTTTCGGGCGCGGATGTTTGTATTCCATGATCGTGAACGTGGGAGGAAGATCGCTGCCTTTGTTCACGGCAAGCAGTCCGCCCATTTTCAATGATTCGATTTTTGATTTATTGAAAACTTCCACTTTGAATCCCGCTTCTTTTCCCATTTGCCGGAATTCATTCGAGAGTTTATCGGCGGTAAGCGAATTCGGTGGTTCATTCACAAGATCGCGTGCGCGAGTGGTGGCGTGCAGCACAATGCGCAGGCGTTCGAGTGCGGGCTCTTTCACATTTTTCGAAAAAATATTTATTTCCTTCAGCGCATTCGTGTCCTTCTGTTTATTTTTCACTTTATACCGGAGGTACTGGTAATTTCCCAATGAAATTCCTTCCGCGAGCGCGAGCGTGTGCGCTGCATTATCTTCCGCATCAATGATGGTAATGGCGGTTATTTTTTCCTCGTTGAATGCCGCAATGAGTCCGGCTCCTGCTTTGCGAATAGCTTCGAGGTTAAGAGCAGGAGTTGCTTTCGATGGCTTGAGCAGGAAGAAAAACGGCTGGCCGTTATGGAATGCAAATGCAGATTTACGCTCTGCCACCAGTGCTTTTTTGATCTTTGCAGTCACACTTTCTTCCAAACCGTATTTGCGCAGGTCAGACCGTTCTTTTGCAAGGATCACTAATATATTTTCTTTCGAAATGGAATTTATGCGTTTGATCGTTGTCATGTTTTGTAATTTTGCGGAGCATTAAATCAGGATGGTGAAGATAGAAAAATGTGGTAAGGTGTCAATGTGAAGCAGTGCTAATTGTTCAAGAATAGTTGAAAAATGAATGCAGATCAATTACTGAAACGCGCCGGGGAACTGGATTTTCTTTCTGCTGAAGAAGGTGTTTTTCTTTTTGAGAATATTCCCACTGCCGAACTCATGTTCGTTGCAAATTCCATCCGCAACCGGAAAAAAAATAATTCCAAAAAAGTAACGTGGATCATTGACCGGAACCTGAACACGACCAATGTGTGCATTGCCAATTGTAAGTTCTGCAATTTTTACCGCATACCCGGCCATCCCGAATCGTACATCACCGACATAGAAACTTACAAAAGAAAAATTGATGAAACATTTCGTCTCGGCGGCGACCAGCTTTTGCTGCAGGGCGGACATCATCCTGATCTCGGGCTTAAATTCTACACCGATCTTTTCCGTGAACTGAAAAAACTTTTTCCGAAACTGAAATTGCATTCACTCGGCCCTCCCGAAATTGCACACATCACCAAACTTGAAAAAAGTACGCACACCGAAGTTTTAAAAGCACTCATCGATGCCGGGCTCGATTCACTTCCCGGCGCAGGAGCAGAAATTCTCAATGATCGCGTGCGCCGACTGATCTCGAAAGGAAAATGTTCGGGAAAAGAATGGCTCGATGTGATGCGCGCTGCTCATAAATTAAATCTCACAACTTCTGCCACGATGATGTTCGGCCACGTGGAAACAATTTACGAACGCTTCGAACATCTCGTGTGGCTGCGCGAAGTGCAGAGTGAAAAACCAAAAGATGCGAAAGGATTTCTCGCTTTCATTCCGTGGCCGTTCCAGGACGATGGAACACTTTTGCGCAGGGTGAAAGGCGTGAAAAATAAAGTGAGCGGCGATGAATACATACGCATGCTTGCCATGAGCCGCATCATGTTGCCGAATATCGAGAACATACAGGCATCGTGGCTCACAGTGGGAAAACAAGTTGCGCAGATGTGCCTGCACGCGGGCGCGAATGATTTTGGTTCCATCATGATCGAAGAGAATGTTGTTTCTGCAGCGGGCGCGCCGCATCGTTTCACTTATAAAACAATTCAGTCGGCCATCAGCGAAGCCGGATTCATTCCCCAGTTAAGAGATCAGCAATACGGAGAGCGGGAATTGCCGGTGAATATTGAAGAGCAGGTGATTAATTATTAGTTGGCCGTTGCGCGGAGGTCAATGCGGGCAACCGGAAAATGAATTTCCCATCGTAAAGAAACTCATTGTAGTTCGGGAGTAATTTCCAATTCGCAGATCCGCATTTTCCGCATTCCGCTCCTGCTCTTACCAATTATCGCCGCACTTCAACCAACTATCAAAAAACAATTTTCTGCCCGCTCAAATAACTTAACTTCCCATTGCCAAAACCGAAAATCCGGAGTACCTTTGAACATACCCTCGAAACATTTGCAATGAAATATTTTCGCGGAATAATTCTTATCGCGGTGCTTGCCGTCTCCTTATGGGAAGGATGCAGACCCGAACCTACTTTCCCGGTAGAACCTTCTCTTAAATTCAAAGCCTTCAAACTTACTGCCGATTCGCTCAATGTGATTTTCTCGTTTACCGATGGCGATGGCGACATTGGCGTTGCACCGAATAGCACCGATTCCAATATGGTGCTTACAGTTTACCACAGGGATCCAACGGGCCATTGGGTATTTGTGCAGAATCCATGTTCTTCCTGCACGGCGAGCGATTCACTTTATTATCCTTATCGCATTCCGCACCTCACAGCCGGGCAAGCCGGACTCGAAGGAGATATTTATATCGATATGAATCCTGTATTGATGCGTACTGTTGGCGACACTTTAAAATTCAAAGCATTTTTGCTGGATCAACAAAAACACCAGAGCCCGTTTGTGCTTACCGATTCCATTATTCTCAATCCCTGATCACACATGAAACGCTTAACATTATTTTTTTCTTCCTTTATTTTTTTTCCACTCTTCCTGGGCGCTACTCATAACATTGCGGGAAATATTACTGTAGCATGCGTGGGGCCCATGACCTACGAGGTAACAGTTACCACTTACACCAATACCGCCAGTGTTGCCGATCGTTGTTCGCTCGATGTGAATTGGGGCGACGGTTTTTTTACAACTGCCGACCGGCTCAATGGCCCTACGGGTTCTGCTTGTCCTAGTGCAACTATGGGCGACATTACAACCATGATCAATGCAGGTTACCAGAATACAAAAGAAAATATTTACAAAACTACTCACACTTATAGCGGCGCCAGCACCTACACGATCAGCATCATCGATCCGAATCGTGTTGCCGGAATTGTGAATATTCCGAATTCGGTGAATGTTCCGTTCTACCTGCAAACCGTGATTATTGTCGATCCCATCATCGGTTGCAACTCCACTCCCATTCTCACATCCTATCCGCTAGACAAGGCCTGCATCGGCCATTGTTTCTGGCACAATCCCGGCGCAGTAGATCCGGACAATGACAGTTTATCTTACGACATCGGAAGTTGTCTCGATACGAACGGATTGGTCATTGCAGGATATCTTCCTATTTCCAATTGGGGCTATGCAACCATTGATCATGTTACCGGCGATCTTTCCTGGTGCTCTCCCACAGTGCCCGGCAAATTCAATCTGGTGATCGAGATCAGCGAATGGAAAAGATTTCCGAATGGAACGCGCTTGAAAATTGGAACTGTTTATCGCGACATGTCCATTGATGTGGATGCACATTGCAATAATGATAATCCGGATATTCCCGATCTGCCCGATACCTGCGTTGTTGCCGGCGATACGGTGAATATGAATTTCACAGTAACCGATCCGAATAATGACCAGGTGAAAGTGATTGCTTACGGAGGGCCATTCAACGTTACACCCACAGCAACTATTAATCCTGATAATATTTTTACACAGGTTCCTTTCAATGAAAGTTTCCGTTGGGTAACTACCTGCGATCGCGTTCGCCTTCAGCCGTGGATCGTAACTTTCAAAGCAACAGATAATGATCCTGATGTTCCGCTGCTCGATCTCGAATCAACAAGTATCATTGTTGTTTCGCCCGGGCCTTCATTCCTGACTGCAACTCCGCAGGGAACAAGCATGACGCTCAACTGGGGACAGAACCCCTGTGATCCTCCAACGAATCATTGCAAGGGCTACAGAATTTTCCGCAGGGAAGGTTGCAACACATGGACCCATGGCCCTTGTGAAACCGGCGTTCCTTCCTATACAGGTTATGTACTCATCGGAACAGTTTACGGAATTACCACTACTACTTTTGTGGATGATAATGGAGGAGCAGGATTGATTCCCGGTGTAGATTATTCCTATCGCGTTTGTGGATTCTTCTATGACGCGGCAGAAAGTTTTGCATCGCCCGAAGCGTGCGCGGAATTATTGCGCGATGTGCCCGTGATCACGAACGTGGATGTGGTGAGCACAGGCGCGAGCGATACCATTTTTGTGAAATGGGAAAATGCAATTCCCGATAATGTGAATTTCGATACGACTATTCACCCCGGAATGTACCGGATTGAGTTGCGTCGCTCGCAGGGATTCAATTACAATGCTGCAACTGCAAATCTCATCGCTACATTCAACGACACATTTTTTACTCACCTTCCTACTCATTATTTCGATGTGAATGATAATACGGTTGGAACGCCTTACAGTTACCGTCTCGCATTTTACGCTGCATCAGGAAATGATTCCATCGGAAGTTGTCAGCCGGCTTCTTCTGTTTTTCTCGCTGCAGTTCCTTCTGATAATCGTGTTTCACTTTCGTGGCAATACAATGTTCCGTGGGCGAATACGGAAGCAGCCATCTACCGGCAGAATCTTACAAATCCTTTGCAATGGGATTCGTTGGGAACAGCGCCGGGAAATTCCTACGTCGACGATAGTCTTGAGAATGGTGTGCAGTATTGCTACTATGTAGACACGCACGGCTCCTACAACAACCCGACATTGCCATTGGTGGATTTCAATCGCTCGCAGCGAACGTGTGCTACGCCCGAAGATCTCACGCCCCCGTGCGCGCCCGTGCTCGTAGTGAATTCCGATTGTTTCACTGCACAAAATCAACTTATCTGGACCGATCCCGATAACATGAATTGCGGAACGGATGATGTGGTGCAATATGATATCTGGTACACGCCGATCGAAGGCGGAACCCTATCGTTGCTCACTACACTCACGTTGTATTCTGACACAACCATCGTTTTTACCAACATGATGTCGGTTGCCGGTTGCTATGCCATCACCGCACTCGATACATTCAACAACCAGAGTCCGTACAGCAATGTGATTTGTGTTGACAATTGTCCGAATTACGAACTGCCGAACGTGTTCACCCCGAATGGCGACGGCACGAATGATTTCTTCATTCCATTTCCTTACCAGTACATCAAAGATGTGGATGTGAAAATTTATGATCGCTGGGGCGCGCTCGTCTATGAAACCACGAATCCTGATGTGCACTGGGACGGCCGCGATATGAAAACAGGCAAGCTCTGCACCGACGGCGTTTATTATTACACGGCCATGGTCGATGAGATCCATCTCTCCGGAATTGTTCCGCGCGAACTGAAAGGCTTCGTTCATCTTTTCGGAAGAGATGTCGGACAATTTCATTGATCTGATTCTGAAAATTTATGTTCACCGGTATCGTTGAGACCACTGGAAAAATCAGTTCCGTGAAAACGGATGGAGGAAATAAAATTTTCTACGTCGGTGTTTCTTTTCTCAATGAACTGCGCGTCGATCAGAGTATTGCGCACAATGGAGTTTGTCTTACTGTTACCGATGTGAAGAAGGATCATTACA
Organism: Bacteroidota bacterium; assembly: GCA_016194975.1. Lineage (NCBI taxonomy): Bacteria > Pseudomonadati > Bacteroidota > Bacteroidota bacterium. Next base: position 139,742 of record JACQAM010000008.1, on the reverse strand, counting down.
CGGTGACTGTGATCGGAGAAACACTGCGGAAAACCAATCTCGGTGAATGGAAAGCGGGCGATGAAATAAATTTAGAGCGCAGTATGAAAGTGGGAGATCGTCTCGACGGGCACATTGTGCAGGGCCACGCAGATGCTACAGCAGAATGCATTTCAATAAATCAGGATAACGGCAGTCATCTTTTCCGTTTTCGTTTTGATCGCGGGGCGGGAATAGTTGTGTCAAAAGGAAGCATTTGTGTGAATGGAGTCAGTCTTACAGTTGTTGATCCTTCGGAAAATGAATTTTCTGTCGCCATCATTCCATTCACATTCAAACACACCAATTTCCATAACCTGGAAAAAGGAGATCACGTGAATCTCGAATTTGATGTTGTGGGAAAGTATATTACTGCGATGAAGAAGTAAAAAATCATTGGTTTCTTAGAAACTGTTCATCTTTTCGATGAAAGAATTTGATTTCTGCTTTTGCTTCTTTACTTTTATTTTCCCCTGTAATGAAACGCCACGTTCTCCTGTTTCTTTTGTTATGCTGCTGCGCCAATAAATTTTTCGCGCAGGCGGTCGGCGATTATCAATCGGCAGGTACAGGTTTGTGGAGTGCTGCCGGAACCTGGCAAACATGGAATGGGGCATCATGGGTTGCCGCCGGCGCTGCTCCCACAAGTGCTAATGGGGTCATAACAATTTTGGCAACACATACGGTTACGATCAATGCTAACGTCAGCGTTGACCAGGTGGTGATCAATGCCTCAGGATTTCTCGCGCTTACCGCAGGAACATTGACGATCGCCAATGGAGCAGGAACTGACTTCACGATCAACGGAACATTTACAGAATCATCGGCTGCAACCCCTGCATGGACAGCGGGTGCAACATGGACTATGGGCGCGAATGGAACATTAATTAAAACAACAAATACTTCTTCCAACAACTGGCAACTGAATTACCAGGGAGGAATCGCCACCATTCCTGCAACATCAAACTGGATCATCCGAAGAAATACTGCAGTGAGTATTCCGCTTTCATCCACGAGTCCTGCCACCGGTTCTGTTTATCCTAATCTCACTCTTGAAAATAATGTGGCAGGCACATGGACCATGTCCACCGTCACTTCTGCTTTCACTGGCAATACTGCTTATGTAACTGTGAAAGGAAATCTTGATGTGGGTGGAGCGGGAACAAGCACGCTTGATTTTACAATCAATAATACGAATGCAACAGAAACTCAAGTACAGGGAAATCTCACTGTTCGCACCGGATCTTTTTTGCGGAATCTTGGAACAGGAATCAATTTGCAGGGAAATCTTACTGTGTCCGGAAGCATTACTTATTCCGGAGGGAATGCGAGACGACTGATTTTCTCCGGTGGAAATGCACAAACGGTGAGCGGCGCAGGTGCGCTGAGTGTTTATGATTGTCAATTGAACAAAAGTTCAAACAGTGTTACGCTGAGCAGGTCAATGACCATTGATAATGTAATGACATTCACCAGTGGATTGATCAATACTTCTGCTGCTAATCTTCTCACTATTGCATCAACCGGATCTGTGACAGGAGCGAACAATTCAAGTTTTGTAAATGGCCCGGTACGCTACGTTGGGCTTTCTGCTTTCACTTTTCCTGTTGGAAAAAATGCCGACTACCAGGCGCTTTCTTACTCTGGCAGTTTAGGCGGACCCTTCTGGACAGAAACATTCAACAATGGATGTACGAATGCGTGCACGGCAAATGGCGTAAACACTGGTAATGGTGCGTGGGCCATTGACAATTCAAATAATCCTGCTACCGATAATTGCGGACAAATTCCTGAATATAATGTGTGGTATGTGAGTTGTAAAGAAAACGGAAATGCAAGTGGTGCATGCGGTACCGGCTGCGCTGCAAATGCAACTTTGCATATCGGCAGTACTACTTCGGGTGATCTTGGCGCTTCTTATGATGCAGGCGGCTATTGCGATATTCTCGGGCCGGGTTGGGGCGGAGGAACCAATACAAACACAATGGTTGTTTCGCCAACTATTTCTACACTGGGAAAAACCAACATTACTCTTTCCTTCAATTACCTTCATTTCGGCCAGGCAGGAATTGATTATGGTTGGGTGGATTACAGTGTGAATAATGGTGCGAGCTGGATTTCGCTGGTGAACCCTATGCCACAGACAAGTTGTTGTGGCGGCCCCTGCGATAATTTTCACCAGGGATTATGGGCTACCTATTCTGTTGTCCTTCCTGTTGCAGCAGAAAATATTCCCGGTTTCCGCTTACGCTATGGTTGGAGAAATGATGATGACGCCGCCGGCAACGACAATTCTTTTGCGATCAATGATATTATTCTTTCAACACCAGCTCCTGTTTGTGATTTTACCTGCGAATATTTTTACGCCAATCCGCAGGTTGTTTACAATAATAATCTGGCGCCTACCCTTGGTTCTATTTCTGCCTGTGAGTACTGGATATTGACGCGTAATGCAGGAACAGAAAGTAAAACACTAACGTTAACCTGGGATGCCAATTCCTGTCCCGCAATTACCACCATCACGGATACTCGTGTTGCCCACTTCGATCTTGGCAACACCAACATCTGGCAGGATGAAGGCAACGGTGGAAATACAGGAACAACTGCTGCAGGTACAGTTACCTCTGCTGCTCCTGTTTCTTATTTCAGTCCGTTCACCATCGGTTTAATTCCCATTGCCCTGCCAATCGAAATTCTGAAATTCGATGGAATGTGCAATGGAAATTCGGTTCTTCTCAATTGGAGTACTGCCTCGGAAACCAACAACGACTTTTTTACCGTAGAGCGTTCTGTTGATGAAAATAACTTTGTTGCTATCGGAACGGTCGATGGTGCGGGAAACAGTTCTTCAGTTCTCCATTATTCTTTCATTGACAAAGATGATTTACCCGGTGAAAAATATTATCGCATTCGTCAAACAGATTTTAATGGCGCATTCACGTTCAGTTCGATCATAGCCGTTAATTCCACAGGATGCGAAACAAATACTTCCCTGCTTGCAAATGCCTCCATCAATAACGACATACTCGAATTGAATTACGCGCACGGTGCCGGACCTGTTTCAATCGAAGTTTTTTCTGCCGATGGGAAATTTATGTTTCATGAATCAGGATTGCCGGAGGAATTCCGTTATTCCATCAATACTTCTTCCTGGAGCAGGTCGGTTTACTTTGTGAGAATAACCGATGGAATTGATGTGGTGAATAAAAGTGTGGTGAAATAATTTCTTTTTACATTTTCTGTTCTCCTGCCAGCGCCTTCTTTTAGGTTACCTTTGCACCCTAAATATTTATCAATGGAAAATCAAGGGGGAAAACGTCCGTTCGGAAAAAATAATAACAGGAAATTCCCGGGAAAAAAATTCTCAGGGAAAAAGAAAGGACACCGTAAAGATGCAGGCGAAGAAAATCGTGATGGAGAATTCAATCGTTCCTCCGGCAGATCTTCGGAACACACGCCACGCAGAAGATTCAACGATGGGAAATCCGTCGGCGAAAGAAAATCTTTTGGAGAAAAAAGAAATTTCGACAAACCTTTCCGCAAACGTGATGATGACCGAGGCGAAAGAAAACCATTTGGGGAAAAAAGAAATTCCGACAAACCCTTCCGCAAACGTGATGACGATCGCGGAGAAAGAAAACCATTCGGGGAAAAAAGAAATTTCGACAAACCCTTCCGCAAACGTGATGATGACCGAGGCGAAAGAAAACCGTTCGGGGAAAAAAGAAATTTCGACAAACCTTTCCGCAAACGTGATGATGATCGCGGAGAAAGAAAACCGTTCGGGGAAAAAAGAAATTTCGACAAACCTTTCCGCAAACGTGATGACGATCGCGGCGAAAGAAAATCATTCGGGGAAAAAAGAAATTTCGACAAACCTTTCCGCAAACGTGATGACGACCGAGGCGAAAGAAAACCGTTCGGGGAAAAAAGAAATTTTGAAAAGCCCGAAGAAGATTCCTTCAATCATGAGCGGGGAGAGCGCCGCGTTTTCAGAGACAAACCGTATGGCAATCGCCCGGGAAGAAGAAGAGCCGATCTCGATAAGAAAAAAGAAGAACTCGGTGACGATTGGAAAACTTTTGATGACAATACTGAAGCGAAAGATTTTATTGACGAACATGGCGCTTCGAAAAAAGAAGATCAGGGTGAAAAGAAGATCAAACCGGTTGCATTTGCCGACGATCAACTCATCCGCCTCAATCGTTTTATAGCGAATACCGGTTTGTGTTCACGCCGTGAAGCCGATGATCTGATCACCGCAGGAGTAATTAAAATAAACGGAAAGATCATCACCGAACTCGGAACTAAAGTTGCTTCAGGCGATGTTGTTCATTATGGCGATCAACCCTTACACCGCGAATCGCTCGCGTATGTGCTGCTGAACAAACCGAAAGATTACATCACTACCACCGACGATCCACAGGAAAGAAAAACCGTTCTCCATCTTGTGGAAGGCGCAGGCAGCGAACGCATTTATCCGGTTGGCCGCCTCGATCGTCAGACAACAGGTTTACTCCTGCTCACCAACGACGGAGATCTCGCAACACGATTGATGCATCCGCGTTACGGAATCCGGAAGATCTATCACGTTTCTCTCGATAAAAATCTGCGCACCGAAGATTTTGACGCGATTGTGAAAGGCGTGGAACTCGAAGACGGATTCATCAAAGCCGATGAATTAAGTTTCGTCGGTGATGGTTCCGATAAAAAAGAGATCGGCCTTGTTCTTCATTCGGGGCGCAACAGGATCGTTCGCCGTTTGTTCGAACATCTCGGTTACATTGTGCTCGCGCTCGATCGCGTGGTGTACGCGGGGCTCACGAAAAAAAATCTTCCGCGCGGCAGGTGGAGAATGCTTTCGCAGGAGGAAGTCGGCTTTCTTAAAATGCAGGTCGGTGGTGTGAAGAAAGCAAATCCTCGTTCCAGAGGACGAAAATAATTGCGGGGAGATTACCCTATTAACATTTCCCGTTTCACAACCTTTAGCATCATCATACCAAAGCACAGCGGCCGGCGTTTTAACTTTACGTGTTGATCGACATGGTTGAAGAGGAAAATAAAAACGCGGTTGCTCCGCAGCGAAAAAGCTGGTGGAAAAAAATACTCCGGATTTTTTTGTGGACCGGCGGAGGTTTTCTTTTTCTCATTCTTCTGTTGCTTACACTTTTGTGGATCTACCGCGATGATGTGAAAAGTTACATGATCGCCGAAGTGAACAAGCGCGTGAATACCACGATTCTTGTTGCGCCGCAGGATATTGATGTAACTATTATCAGCAGTTTCCCCAATGTGGCCGTTGTGTTCAGCAATATTTCAGCGCTCGATGCGGTACAATCTTCGAAACGCGACACATTGCTCACCGCGAAAAAAATTTCCTTTGCCTTCAACATCATGGACCTTTTTCACGAGAACTACGTGATCAAAAAAATTTACATGGGCGATGCAAAACTGAAATTGTGGGTGGATGAAAAGGGAAACGACAATTATCATTTCCTGAAAGAAGAAAAAGATACTGTGAAGAATGATACGTCGCATGTTGCATTTGCATTGAATGATATTCATTTCGAGAATGTGCATTTCATTTACCACGACAAAAAAGCAAAACAGCAACTTGATCTTGCCGTGAATGACATCCGTTTCACCGGGAATTTCGGAACAGAAAAATATATTTTTGGCACAGAAGCCGATCTTTTTGTGAATACTATCCAGTCGGGAAAAACTTCTTATTTCAGAAAGAAGCACGGCACACTCAGCATTTCCATGGAAGTGAACAACGCGACAAGCAATTTTTCCATCAGCAAAGCAAAACTTTCCATTGAAGATTTCAATGTGGGAATTTCCGGTAATGCAAAACAAGTCGGGAAAAATTACCGGCTCGATCTCGCCGTGAAAGGTGAAGACATTGATCTTCCTTCCGCGCTCTCGCTCCTGCCCGCTTCCTACGCGCAATGCGTGTGCGACTTCGAAAGCAGCGGAGAATTTTATCTCAATGGAAAAGTGAACGGGTTGTGCGGCGATACAACCGTTCCTGATGTGACTGCAGATTTCGGAATTCGTTCAGGAGGAACCATTTCAAGAAAAAATTCCGGTGTTTCACTACACGACGTTTCATTATCCGGAAATTTTTCCAATGCAAAAGGAAATGAAGGATTCCGCCTTTCTTCTTTCTCCGCTTCGTCTGCAAAAAGTAATTTCAGCGGCAACTTCAGCATGAAAGGTTTTTCCAGGCCGGAATTTTCTGCTAAACTCAATGGCGCTATTGACCTTGAAGAATTACAATCATTGTTGCAGATCGATACGATCGAAAAAATTTCAGGTAATACAAATATTTCTTTCTCTGCTTCGGGAAAACCTTCTTCCGGCGTTCCTACCATTTCCGATTTCAGAAAATTTCAGACCGGCGGAAAGATCAGCATGCATTCGGTGACGGTGAAACTCAAAGGTGCGAAAGAAGCAGTGGACAGCATTAACGGCGATCTTTCGTTCGACGGGAATAATGTGACGATCTCCGATCTTGCTGCGCGCACCGCATCAAGCGACCTGGTGATGAGCGGCAATGTGAAAAATCTGCTCGGATATATTTTCACTGACAAAGAAGTGCTGGATATAAGCGGAGATCTCTCTTCGAAAAATCTTGACCTGAATAAATTGCTCGAAGATGGCGCACCCCGGAATTCTTCTTCCGATAAAGATTCTTCTTACCGTCTCCTTCTTCCCGAACGCATCCGTTTCGATCTGAATACTTCCATTCATCATGTGATCTTCAGAAAATTTGAAGCCGATGATGTGGCAGGCGATCTGGTGATGAATAAAAAACGCCTCACTGCCGATCCCGTTTCTTTTCATTCCATGGATGGCTCATTCGACGGAAGCGGAATGATAGACGGCTCGCTCGGCGATTCATTGCTCATTACGTGTAACGCAACTATCAAAGACGTGAGCATGTACAAACTTTTTTACCAGATGGAAAATTTCGGCCAGGAAAAAGATACCGTGATCACGTACAACAATGTGAGGGGAAAACTTACTTCGCAGGTTAATTTTGCTTCCATGTGGGGAAATGATCTTGAAGTGAATGAACGGAAAATTTACACCGATGCCGACATTACGATCACGCAGGGAGAACTCATTAAATTCCTTCCGTTCGATGCGTTGTCGAAATTTATCAAACTCGAAGATCTTCGCGATGTGAAATTCCAGAAACTTCACAACAACATCACGATCAAAAATCGCATCATCGACATTCCGAAAATGGAGATCAACTCGAGCGCGATCAACGTTACCATGTCGGGCACCCATGATTTCGACAACAACGTCGATTATCATTTCATCGTGGACATGGATGAACTGCATGCGAAAAAAGTGAAAGCGGCAAAAAAAGAAAATTCAGAATTCGGAGAAGAGATCGAAGACGGCGGACATCGCACACGGCTTTATATTTCCATGAAAGGTTACATCGGGAATCCCGATATGAGTTACGATAAAAAAGGAGCCGTTGAAGGAATAAAAGATGATCTTCACCAGCAGAAAGAAGATCTGAAGCAGATCCTTCATAATGAATTCGGCGTTTTCAAAGATGATTCTCTGAATCCGAAAGACAAGAATAAAAAAGAGGATCGTAAAAAAGAAACGAACGGAAAATTCATTCTCGAACAGGACAATGCCGCGAAGAAAAAGAAAGGTGATGATAAGCTGGATGATTCGGATGATTATTAATGTGTGAATGAACATGTGAGTGGTGTGGAAAATATTTTACTTTTTTTCACTACCTTTTCCCTGCAATGAGAATAATTCTTTTTTTTCTTTTCATTTCAACAACTTCCTTCGCGCAGAATTTCCAGGCGCATTACGGAACCGCGCACGATGAAGATGCATATTCCATGTGCGTAACACCGGGAAATGGTTTCCTGCTCTGCGGAAGTTCTTACGGAACCGGGAGCGGCGGAAAAGATGCCATGCTGCTGAAAACAAATGCGGGCGGATTACTGGAATGGTCGAAAGTTTACGGAGGAGCAGGAGATGAAACAGCAATTTACGTTCAACCTGTTCCTGCCGGTGGATATATTTTCTGCGGAGAAACTTTCAGCGCCGATGTAAATGGTGATGCTTTCATTGCACGCACCGATTCATCAGGAAATCTTTTGTGGTGGAAAAATTATGGCGGCGCTAATTATGATATTGCCTATTCCGTAAAACCGCTGAGCGACGGAGGATTCATTGTGGCCGGCCTTACTGAAAAAGGAAGTTTGGATTACGATGCATTTCTCATGCGCACCGATGCGAACGGCGATTCATTATGGACAAGAATAATGGGCGGACCGAACATCGATCACGCTGTTCAAGTGATCGCAACTGCCGATAGCGGTTTTATTTTTTCAGGAAAAATTCTCAGTTACGGTTCAGGCAGCAGTGATATATGGCTGGTAAAAACAAATGCGAATGGTGATACAACCTGGACGGAAGAGATCGGTGGACCGGGATGGGATGAAGGAATGGATATTCTTGAAATTCCAAACGGATATATTATTTGCGGTGGAACGAATAGTTATGGTTCGGGCAATTATGATTTTCTGTTAATGCAGATCGATGCGGCGGGACAATTGCAATGGGCAAAAACTTACGGCGGGCAAAATGTGGAAGCAAGTTACAATGTGAAAAAAATTTCTTCCGGAGGATATGCATTTTGCGGATACACGGAAACTTTTGGCCCGGGACATTCGCGCGGCACCGATAGCGCTAATGCATTATTGATTCGCACAGATGTAAATGGCGATACGCTTTGGTCCATGGCTTACGGCGGATCTTTGAAGGAAGAATGTTTTGCAGTGAACACAACTTACGACGGAGGATTTGCGCTGTGCGGCTACACCGGAAGTTTCGGCGATAGTTTGCAGGCCTACGTTTTCAGAAGCGACAGCATGGGTTACAGCGGTTGTAATGAAAGACGGGCGTCACCTGATATTGGAATTCCTCCGCTTGTAGAAATGCATCACAGCGTAACGGTGTCGCGTGGTTTAATGAAAACAATTCCGGTTTCTTCCGCAGCAAATTTTGCAGCGCAGCAAAATGTTTTGTGCGGCGGGCCATTGAATGTGAATGAAAATGCGCAGGAAAATATTTCTTTATTTCCTAATCCGTCGGGCGATGAAATAACGATCCGGCTCAACGGAGAAAGAGCAGATGAAATTCTTATTACGAACATCAGCGGAAGAAACGCGGCGTGTTACAGAAATTTATCTGAAGGTGATGTAAATTTGGATGTGCATGATCTTTCTCCCGGAAGTTACATCATCACTGTTTTTTCCAGCAACATGAAAAGTTCGCGGCAGATGATGTTTATCCGGTACTGAAATAAATCAGCTACAAATTCGCACAGCTTGTTTTCACAGATTAACACAGATCACAACAAAGAAAATAATCGGTGCAAATCAGTGTAATCCGCGGCAAAATTTCTTTGGATGGATCAAAACTCCGCATTCTTCGGCGTCCTCGGAAATGGGATCACAATTCGTTTAACAGCTTCGTAAATTCCTCTACAGAAATATTTATTTCGCGCAGGATCATTCTGGTTAATGACCTGCCGATGTCATTTCCTTTATGATGAGGAAGTGTCGTGAATCTTCCATCCGGGTGACGATAAAAAACATGGCTTCCTTTTTGCCGGATGGGAACAAAGCCAAGCCGAAGAAGAATTTTTTCAAAAGTCTTCGCATCTACGATCGGAAGCCGGCTCATACAGCAATGCTGAAATTCTGAAACCCTATGAACTGCGGAATAGAATTCTTTTCTTCCTCCGTCATCTCCTCCATGCACAACAAAAGCACTTCACGCAATTGCGCCATCAATTCATCAACTGTCTTTGCCTGCGTATGCGCACCCGGAACACCGACGATCGTCCCTGTATAGAGATCGTCTTCTTTTTCAATCTGCGCAGTGAAATTATAGGTTTTCATAGTAATAAATTTAATCAATTTTTTCTTCCTCTCACCATCACCTTCACTTTCACTTTTGCTAAAACTCCGCATTCTTCGGCGTCCTCGGGAATGGAATTACATCACGGATATTCGTCATTCCTGTCACGAACAACAACAATCTTTCAAATCCCAATCCGAATCCACTGTGCGGGCACGTTCCGAATTTTCTTGTTTCCAAATACCACCAGATGGATTCCTGCGGAATATTCATTTCCTTCACGCGCGCCAAAAGTTTATCGTGATCATCTTCCCGCTGCGATCCGCCGATGATCTCTCCTATCCACGGGAATAAAATATCCATCGCGCGAACTGTTTTTCCATCTTCGTTGATCTTCATGTAAAAAGATTTGATGTCTTTCGGATAACCGGTCACGATCACCGGTCCGCCGAAATGTTCTACCAGGAAATTCTCATGTTCCTTCTGCAGATCTTTTCCCCAATCCGGTTTGTATTCAAATTTAGCCGACGCTTCTTTGAGAATATCTATTCCCTCCGTGTATGAAATTCTCTTGAAAGGATGTTCGATCACCGATTGCAATCGTGCAACGAGTTTATCATCATAAGTGTCATTGAGGAATTGCACATCATCCTTGCAATGATGCAGCGCGTAATTCACGAGGTACTTCAGCATCTCTTCGGCGAGATCCATGTTATCGTTGATATCATAGAATGCCATTTCCGGTTCTATCATCCAGAACTCCGCAAGATGTCGCGGGGTGTTTGAATTCTCGGCGCGGAAGGTTGGGCCGAATGTGTAAATATTTCCAAGAGCAAGAGCAGCGGTTTCTCCTTCGAGTTGTCCGCTTACGGTAAGATTCGTTTCTCTTCCGAAAAAATCTTCTTCGAAATTTATTTTTCCTTCTTCTGTTCTCGGAAGATTATTCAGATCAAGTGTTGTGACGCGGAACATTTCCCCTGCGCCTTCTGCATCAGATGCAGTGATGATTGGCGTATGAAGATTGTAAAATCCTTTATCGTTGAAAAATTTGTGAATGGCGAAGGTCATCGCGTGACGGATGCGCAACACAGCACCGAACGTATTCGTGCGCGGACGCAGATGTGCTTTCTCGCGCAGGAATTCCAGTGACAATGTTTGTGTTTTATTTTCCTTCTCATCTTTTCCCCTGCGCTGAATAGGAAATGTCTCCGGATCGCAGTCGCCAAGAATTTCTATGGACGATGCCTGTATTTCCTGCGCCTGTCCTTTTCCCTGCGACGCAACGAGTGTTCCTGTAACAGAAATGCACGCACCGGTTGTAATGCGCTTGAAAAGTTCTTCCGGAAATTTCGCGACATCGGCCACTGCCTGGATATTCTTTATGGTAGATCCGTCGTTCACGTGAATGAATTGCACATACTTATTCCCACGGGCGCTTCTCACCCATCCGTTCAGTTTCACTTCCCTGTTCAACTCAGTTGAATGCAGCAGGTCTTTTACTTTTTCCATTTTCATGATCGGGTACTTTATTTAAGGAGCTCAAAAATCGGAAAATTAGCCGACATGCCCTTTTTTGAGGCCTTTCGAAGTATTTAAGCCATCGAATTTTCCCGCCGGAAACTTTGTATTCATAAAATGTTTCCATAGTTTTGCGGCTCGGAATGGAAATGCACAGCACAAAGGAAATGAAACCGAAAGAGCGCATTCTCAACGCGGCTTTCGAACTTTTTTTCCGCTATGGAATAAAGACGATCACGATGGACGACATCGCGAAACATCTGACCATTTCGAAGAAAACCATTTACCAGTTTTTCAGCGACAAGGACGAGGTCGTGCATACGCTCATGGAACGCGCGCTCGCGCAGGATCACAAGGATTTTGAAAAGATCGCGAAGGAAACTTCGAATGTGGTGGAGGAAATTTTTGTGATCATGAAAAAGATGCACGAGATCTTCGGCAGCATCAATCCGAATATTTTTTACGACCTGCGAAAATACCATTCGAAAACATGGAACCTGTTCCACAAATTCAGAAATGATTTTGTTTATGGCATGATCATGAAATCACTGGAGAACGGAAAGAAACAAGGATTCGTGAGAACAGATGTGAACGTGAAAATCCTCGCCAAACTCCGCATAGAAGAAATAGACATGGGGTTCGATCCAACGATCTTTCCACCAGACAAATTCAAACTGCTCGATACACAGATCTCTATGACGGAACATTTTCTTTATGGCGTGTGTACGCTCAAAGGACATAAACTGATCAATAAATATAAACAGACAGTGGAAGATGAATAAGGGAACGGAATGCGGAAATGTCAGCAGAACTGACTGCGAAAATGCCAAGTGTGAAAGTTCGAATTTCGAATTTTGGCTTTCGTGCTTACGCAAGTTCGCACTTCGCATTTTCGCACCCGCTGGAGCGGGCGTTCGCAATTCGTTCCCCACAAATATCTTCTCATTCATAAAATAAAATTCGCCCTCAAACGACTCTATTGGGTCGCAAGATGAAAAATCATAAACTGCAATTATGAAAACAATCAAAACGAAACTGCTGCTCCTCTCCATTTTCGCAGCGACTCTTTCTCTCGACGCACAGCAAACCGACACTGCTTCTTACAACTACACGCTGCAGCAGTGCATAGATTATGCTTTGCAGCACAGCACCACCATGCAGAATGTTCTGCTCGACGAACAAGCCGCTGCAGATAAAGTGAAAGAAGTTTTAGGAATGGGATTGCCGCAGATCAATTCTTCTTTCCAGGCGCAGGATTATGTTCAGATCCCTACGTCTCTTATTCCCGGAGAATTTTTCGGCGGGCCTCCCGGAAGTTACATTCCCGTGAAATTCGGAACGCAGTACAATGCTTCACTTTCTTTTTCCGGAACGCAACTTTTATTCAACGGGGCATACATTGTGGGACTACAGGCGTCGAAATTGTATCAGGATCTTGCTGCGAAAAATGCAGACCGCACTTCCATCGACGTTCGTGCTGATGTGACCAAAGCGTATTACACCGTGCTGGTAAATATGGAAAAGAAAAAACTACTTGACGCAAATCTTGACAGGATCAAAAAACTCCGCGACGACACCAAAGCATATTTTGACAATGGATTCGTTGAAAAAATAGATCTCGATCGCGTTACTGTCACTTTCAATAATCTTACTACCGAAGCTGATAATGTGAAACGATTGCTCGATCTTTCTCTCGTTCTTCTCAAATACCAGATGGGAATGGACCAGTCGGCTGATCTTATTCCTTCACAGAATATTTCCGATATCACTTTCGATGCACCAAAAATTGAAAATGGAAAATTCAATTATTCCAATCGTATTGATTACCAGTTGATGGATATGACACTGCGCGGAAAAGTTCTTTCCCTGCGCGCCGAACGTATGGGCTATCTTCCTTCTGTACTATTGTTCGGTTCTGCAACCGCGCAGGCACAACGCACTTCGTTCAATATTTTCGAACCGGGAAAACCCTGGTACCCGATAGGAATTGTTGGCGTGCAGGTGAGCATTCCTATTTTTTCCGGCATGCAGCGTTACTATCGCATATCGCAAGCAAAAGTAGGCATCATGAAATCGCAGAATGATTTGGTGCAGATGGAACGCATCATCGATATGCAACAGGCGGTTGCGAGAGTGAACCTGCAGAATTCGTCCGCATCACTTTCTTCGCAGAAATCAAATATGGATCTCGCGCAGGAAGTTTTTGATGTGACAAAGAAAAAATTCGACCAAGGTGTTGGCTCCGATCTTGAAGTGATCAATGCACAGACTTCTCTGAAAGAAGCACAAACAAATTATTTCAATGCACTTTACGATGCCGTCATTGCAAAAGTGGAATACGATAAATCAATGGGAACGCTAACTAAATAGAAGCTATCTCTAAACTAAACAAACATTCCAAAAAATTCCAAATGACAAATTCCAAAAACAAAATCGAAAATTATTATTTGTCGTTCCCGGGATTTGGGATTTCCTTTTTTGAGTTTCCCGGATGCCTGTCAATTTTAAGATAACTGCTAACAAACCACATCGCTCAAAATATTTTTCTATGAAAAAAATTGCAACACTACTTTTTACAATGGGGATCTTCTTCTCTTCCTGCGGGGGCGGGCAAAAAGAAGAAGAAAAACTCCGCAGCGATCTGAAATCGAAAAAAGAAGAATTCGAAAAACTGCGGAAGGATATTGCCGAGATCGAACTCCAACTTGCGAAATTCGATACGTCGAAAGCGAATGACGGAAAGCCGGTGAAAATTCTTGCGATCGCGCCTACGCGCTTCGTCCACAACATAGACATACAGGGGCGCGTGGATGCGGAAGAGAGCGTGACGGTGAGCCCGCAGATGCCCGGGCTCGTGAAGCGCGTGAATGTACAGCCGGGCGATAAAGTGAATGCAGGAGAAGTCCTTGCAGAGATAGATGCCGATGCGATGATACAGCAGATGAATGCACTCAAAACACAACGCGACATGGCGAAAGAAGTTTACGATCGCCAGAAAAATTTATGGGATCAGAAAATAGGAACCGAAATGCAATTTCTCCAGTCAAAAACACAATACGATGCACTTGACAAACAAGTATTGGCAATGAGTGAGCAGATCGACATGACAAGAATTAAAGCGCCGATGTCCGGAACTGTCGATCAGGTGAACATACGCACGGGAGAAATTGCGGCTGCAGGATTTTCAGGGATCGTGATCGTGAATACAACGAAGCTGCGCGTGAAAGGAGAAGTGGCTGAAGCTTACATTGCGCAAGTGAAGATCGGAAGTGCAGTGAGCATTTTTATTCCCGATGCGGATAAAACAATTGAGGCAACAGTCACTTATTCCGGACAGGTCGTGAATAAAATGAATCGCACATTCAACGTGGAAGTTGCCGTTCCTGCCAATGAAAAAGATGTGTTGCCGAATATGATCGCAGTGATGAAGATCAATGATTACAGCCAGGATAATTCTATTGTGGCTCCACTCAGCGCGATCCAGCAAACATCAGACGGAAAATATTTTGTTTTCGTTGCAAAAAATAACGGCGGAAAACTCACGGCGGAAAAACGCGAAGTCACCTATGAAAAAAATTACAATGGAATGGCGCTCATCACTTCCGGCCTCATAAACGGCGATCAGCTCATCACCGACGGATATGCCGACCTGAATAACGGCGATGCCGTGATGTCGAACTGAACCTGACAATATTTTTCTTTTTCATTCCAAATTTATGCTTGAAAAAATAAAAGAATTCAAACCTACAAGCTGGTCGATCAATAATCGCACGACGATCTTCCTGTTGTGCATTTTTCTTTCCGTTGCGGGAATGATCTATTACAATAAACTTCCGAAGGAAAGTTTTCCGGAAGTAAAAGTTCCGACCATTTACGTAACCACCATGTATTTCGGCACTTCGCCGACCGATATGGAAAATCTTGTGGCGAAACCACTCGAGAAACAATTCAAATCTCTTTCGGGCGTCAAAAAGATCACGAGCAATTCCATCCAGGATTTCTGTAACGTGATCGTGGAGTTCAACACGAATGTGAAAACAGAAGTAGCATTGCAGAAAGTAAAAGATGCGATCGATAAAGCGAAACGCGATCTTCCTGCAAAACTCGATGCCGGGCCGAATGCGCAGGAAATAAATTTTTCCGAATTCCCGATCATGGGTGTGAACGTTGCGGGCAATGATTTGAAACGAATTAAAAAATTTGCCGACGATTTAAAAGACAGGATAGAATCCATGCACGAGATCACGCGCGTGGAAATGGTGGGCGCTCCCGTGCGCGAGATCCAGGTGGATGTGGACATGTTTAAAATGCAGGCAGCAACATTAACACTCGGGGATATTCAACGCGCCATACAATCGGAAAACCTGAACATGTCGGGAGGAACAGTTACTGTAGATGGAATAAAAAATACACTCGCCATAAAAAGTGAATTCAAAACTGTGGACGAACTGGAGAATATAGTGGTCGGTTCGCAAGCGGGTGCAAAAATTTATCTGAAAGATGTGGCCGATGTGCGCGATGGCTTCAAAGAGAAAGACAGTTATGCGCGCCTCGACGGAAAAGATGTGATCACACTGAATGTGATTAAACGCGCAGGTGAAAATCTCATTAATGCTTCCGACGGAATTCACCAGATCATTAAAGACATGCGCGCCGATAAATCTTTGCCGGACGATATCACGGTTACGATCACCGGCGATCAGTCGGATCAAACGCGCGTTACACTGCACGATCTCATCAACACCATCATCATCGGTTTCATTCTCGTGGTGATCGTTCTCATGTTCTTCATGGGCGCAACGAATTCTTTTTTCGTTGCATTGTCCGTTCCATTGTCAATGGCCATTGCATTCATCGTGCTGCATTCTCTCGGATGGTCGATGAACATGATCGTACTTTTTTCTTTCCTTCTTGCATTGGGAATTGTGGTGGATGATGCGATTGTGGTTATTGAAAACACGCACCGGATATTTTTGCAGAACCGCGACCTGGGAATAATAAAATCGGCAAAGCTTGCTGCGGGAGAAGTTTTTCTTCCCGTGCTTTCGGGAACACTCACCACGCTCGCGCCGTTTGTTCCACTGGCGTTCTGGGATGGAATGATCGGGCAATTCATGATCTACCTTCCGATCACACTCATTATTACTTTGCTTGCATCGCTTGTGGTCGCTTACATTTTCAATCCTGTTTTCGCCGTACGTTTCATGCGTCATTACGAACCTGCATCTGCAAAAGATAATTCCATTCCCAGATGGATGAAACGTTTTATGATCGTGATGGGATTGCTCATTGTTATTTTTTATTCGCAACATTCCAAAGGCCTTGCAAATTTTTCTGTGGTGCTGGTGCTGCTCGTGCTGCTTCATCATTTTGCATTGCGTCGTCTTATTTTTGGTTTCCAGGAAAATGTGTGGCCGCGTGTGCGTAACTGGTACGGAAGAAAATTAACGTGGGCAATAGATCATCCGAAAACAATTCTCTTTTCCACGATCGTACTTTTTATTTTGTCATTTGTATTGTTGGGCATCCGGCAACCGAAAGTTGATTTCTTCCCGATAGGACAACCGAATTTTATTTACACGTATATCGAAATGCCGGTGGGAACAGATCAGGCGAAAACAGATTCCATTACGCGCATTGTAGAAAAACGTGTGAAAAATGTTCTCGGTGCCGATACGGATATTGTTACTTCCACGATTGCCAACGTTGCTTTCGGCGCAAGCGATCCTGCACAGAATGATCAATCGATTCAGCCGCACAAAGCGAAAGTAGGAGTTGCATTCAAAAAATTTTCCGACCGGAAAGGAAAATCGACGCGGAGTATTCTGCAGCGTATGCAACGGTCTTTTCATGAACATCCTATTACCGGAGCGCAGATCGTTGTTGAACAGGAACAGGCGGGCCCGCCGGTTGGAAAAGCGATCAGCATAGAGCTCTCCGGCGATCGTCCTGAATTATTGATAGCCGCTGCAAAAGATCTGAAAGAATTTCTCGACAGTGAAGCGATCAACGGCGTGGAGAATCTTAAAAGTGATTTTCAAACCAGCAAACCTGAAATTGTTTTTGAAATAAACCGGGAGCGTGCTAATCGCGAAGGAATTTCTACGGGACAAATAGGAATGGAAATACGCGGCGGGGTTTTCGGAACAGAAGTTTCAAAATTCCGCGACCTGACTGATGAGTACCCGATCATGGTTCGTTACAAACCGGAACAGCGGAATAATTTAACTGCATTACAGAATCTCAAGATCACTTATCGCGATATGAATATGGGCGGACAGATACGCAATGTTCCGCTCTCTGCATTTGCAACGGTGAAAGACACCACGAGTTTCGGCGGCATCAAACGCAAAGCGCAGAAAAAAATAATTACGCTTGAGTCGAATGTGCTTGCCGATTTTAATCCGAATGAAGTGGCGGAAAATGTGAAAGCGCAGGTGGAACTCTGGAAGAACAAACACAAAACTCCGGGTGTGACGATCGACATGGGCGGGCAACAGCAGGAACAGGCGGAGACGGCATCTTTTCTCGGTGGCGCGCTGCTGACTTCCATCGGGCTGATCATTCTAATTCTTGTTACGCAATTCAACTCCGTCGGAAAAACGATCATCATTATCAGTGAAATTCTTTTCAGCGTTATCGGTGTTTTTCTCGGACTCGCAATTTTCGGAATGAATGTTTCCATCGTAATGACCGGTGTTGGAATTGTGGCGCTTGCCGGCATCGTAGTTCGGAATGGAATTCTCATTGTGGAATTCACTGACATTCTCAAAGAGCGTGGAATGAACACGCGCGATGCGATCATTGAAGCAGGAAAAACAAGAATGACGCCGGTGTTACTCACTGCCACAGCAACCATTCTCGGATTGATCCCGCTTGCAGTCGGATTCAATATTGATTTCGCAACCCTGTTCACGGATTTTCAACCACACATTTTTTTCGGCGGAGATAGTGTTGCATTCTGGGGGCCGCTTTCGTGGACAATGATCTATGGACTCGGTTTCGCAACAATCTTAACTTTGGTTGTGCTGCCGGTAATGTATCTTCTTGCCGAAAGAGCAGGAATAAAATTTAAAAGATTAATCGGAAAATAAATAGGATGTACGGATTACGAATCAATACTGATAACGTATGAAAAAAATACTTTTCCTTTTCCCATTCGTTTTTTTTCTGCTGAGTTGCGGATCAAAGAATCCGACGACTCACCCGGAACGGCGGGATCTTACTGAAGCGGTTTATGCTTCCGGGAAAATTTATCCGCTCAATGATTACAAAGTTTTTGCAAAACTCGCGGGATACGTGGAAGAAATTCATGTGCACATAGGCGATACGGTGAAAGTGGGACAACCTTTGCTTACTATCAGGAGTGAAGTGAGTGCGATCAACGTGGATGCAGCGAAAAATCAACTCGCGCTTGCTCAAAAAAATGCAGATGACAATGGTGCACTTATTCTCGCGCTGAAACAGGATGTGACTTCTACAAAAGCAAAATACGATCTTGATTCACTCGACTATGCGCGAACGTATGCTTTGCTGAAACAGAATGCAAGTTCTCAATTGCAATTCGATCAGTCGAAAGTGCTGATGGAAAATTCTCACGCTACGTACCAGCGCGCGCTGAGCAATTACACGGGCACACGCGATCGTTTGAAAACAGAATTGGAGAATGCAAAACTTCAATACGATGCACAATCATCGAACAACAGCGACTATACTATTTCAGCAGCGGTGAGCGGAAGAGTTTACGACATCATTCCAAAAAAAGGAGAACTCGTGGGGCCGCAACTCCCGGTTTGTGAATTGGGCGATGCCAATGCATTTGAAGTAGAACTGAGCGTGGATGAAACGGATATTGCAAGAGTTGAAAAAGGCCAGCAGATCATTTATGCCGTGGATGCTTACAAGGACCGCGAATTCAAAGGTGTGGTGGAAGAAGAATATCCGCGCATCAGTTTGGGAAATAAAACTTCCAAAGTAATTGCAACGATTGAAATTCCTGCCGATGTAAAAGTCTTTTCTGCAATGTCTATCGAAGCAAATATCATCATCGCTGAAAAGAAAAATATTCTTGTTATTCCACGCGAATATCTTTTGCCCGATAAGACAGTAAAAGTAAAAGGCAAGGATGAAAATGTAAAAGTCACTATCGGCGCATTCGATCTGCAGTACGTGGAAATTTTAAGCGGACTGACCGAGCAGGATGAAATTATTAAAGAGTAAAAAGTTGGTGGTTGTTTTGTTGGTAACAGGTGGTCTATTCACTTATTGCTGACCACCTGCCACCAACAAAAAAACGACCAATCTACCGAATGAATATTCTCAAAAGTCCCGTATTCCGCATTGCGCTCACTCATCTTCTCTCGAAGAAGAGGCAAACCATTGTGGCCATGCTCGGTGTTACATTCGGAATTGCGATGTTCATTTTCCAGGCGGGGCTCATGTCGGGATTCCAGTCCACATTCATTGAAGAAACGGTGAACACTACTGCGAACGTGAGAATTTATAATGATGTGCAGAAAGTGCGTACCAGTATTCTGGAAACTTTTCATCCCGGCGATCATAAATGGTTTCTTGTTCACAATCAAAAACCGAAAGATGAAGATCCGAAAGTAAAGAACGGGCGGCAGATCATGCAGCTCATTGAAAAAGATCCGGAAGTGAGTGGCGTGTCTCCTTTCATTGGTACGCAGGCCTTATTCCGTCTCGGGCTTGCGCAGGCGAGCGGGCGCATTGCCGGAGTTGACATCGAAAAAGAGAATGCAATTTTCAATGTGCAGAAACACATGAAGGAAGGAGATATTCTCGATCTTGAAACTTCTCCCAATGGAATTATTCTCGGCGAAGGGCTGGCCATGAAACTCGGCGCCAAGAATGGAGACAACATGCTCATCATTTCCCCGCAGGGAATTTCACTGGAGATGCGTGTGGTTGGAATTCACAAGTCAGGAATTACCGACCTGGATAATTCGAGAGCTTACATCAACATCCGCAATGCGCAGAAACTTCTTGGTGTTGACGGATCCTACATCACTGATCTCAATATTAAATTGAAAGACATCAACAAAGCAGAAGTGATCGCAAAAAAATATCACGACAAGTACGGTTACAAAGCGCAGGACTGGAAATCGGCGAATGAAAATATTTTTGGCATTTTCAAAATTCAGAACCTGATCACGTACCTCGTCATCTCTTCTATTCTTATCGTCTCCGGTTTCGGAATCTTCAATATTCTTATGATGATCATTTATGAAAAAATGCCCGACATCGCCATTCTCAAAGCAACCGGTTTTAAAGACAGGGACATTCGTAAAATATTTCTTACCGAATCGCTCGTGATCGGAATTCTCGGCGGTGCACTCGGCCTTCTTCTCGGATTCACCATACAAAGGATCGTGGGAAGTCTGAAGCTTGATGTGCGCGGATTTATTTCCATAGAACATCTTCGCTTCAACCAATCGCCGGTATTTTTCATTTTCGCTTACGCGTTCGGATTACTCGCAACCGCGCTCGCAGGATACATACCTGCGCGTAAAGCATCGAAGATAGATGCGATAGATATAATAAGAAGTAAATAACAAATCCCAATAACTTAGAACTTAGAAAAAAATCCGCATTAATTCGCGCTGATCCGTGGCCAATATTTTAGAAACAAAAGATCTCGACAAATTTTTCCGTGACCCGGTAGATTTCCAGGCGCTGAAGAAAGTTTCTATTGCTGTGCGGAAAGGAGAATTTGTTTCCATTATTGGATCCTCGGGCAGCGGGAAGTCAACGTTGCTTTATGTTTTATCAACGCTCGATACCGATTACGAAGGACAGATCTATCTTGACGGGGAAGATCTCAGCAAAAAAAATAAAAATCAACTGGCAGAGATCCGCAATGAGAAGATCGGGTTTGTTTTTCAATTCCATTATCTGCTTCCCGAATTCACTGTTCTGGAAAATGTGATGTTGCCTGCATTGAAGCTCTCGAAATATCCGGAAGAAAAAGTGAAAGAGCGCGCAATGGAAAAACTGGAGATGCTCGGACTCACCGACCAGGCGGAAAAAAGAGCAAACAAACTTTCGGGCGGACAACAGCAGCGTGTTGCGGTCGCGCGCGCACTCATCAACGATCCGGACATTATTTTCTGCGACGAGCCGACCGGAAATCTCGATTCAAAAAATGCGCAAACTGTTTTTGATATTTTCAAAGAATTAAAAACAAAATACAACCAGACCATCTTAGTCGTTACGCACGATATGAATCTCGCCGAGCAAACCGATCGCACGATCAGGCTGCATGATGGGGAGGTAGTGTGAACTTTTGTACGAACTACGAAATCGGCGAATACGCGAAATACGGATTCGCGAATATTACGTAGTTCGTAATACGTCAATTTCGCAGTTCGTACAAAAGCAAGTCTACTTGGTCACTATCATCTTCTTCGTCACTGTCGCCTTTCCTGAAGAGATATTCACGAGATAAACTCCCTTCACCCATGCGCTCACATCCACGTGCGTGTACGAACTGTTCTTCTGCAACTGCTGTTCTTCCATGAGTTTTCCTTCCAGGTCATAGATCTTCATGGTTGTATTGGAATACAACTCACCATAAGAAATAGTGGCAACATCGCTGGCGGGGTTCGGGAAAATATTCACAGACAGGTTCACCGAAGACGGATCGCTGATTCCGGAAATATCATTCATGCTGCGCTTGTACACACCGTGCCCGTGCGTGAACGCGAGCAATCCGCGATCGGAATTCGACGGAACAATATCGAACACCATGGTGTAATCGGGAAAGCCGGTATTGTGCGTGATCCATGTTTGTCCTCCATTCGTACTCACATACATTCCCACATCGCATCCTGCATAAATAATATCCGGGAACTGCGGATCACACATCAGGCAATGGAAAGGAGCATCAGGCAAAACAGAACTCATATCGGCCCACGTTATTCCTGCATCTGTTGTTTTATAAATATGTCCGGTTCCGAATCCGGAGAAAACAACGTAAACAATTTTACTATTTCGCGGATCAACAGTAATTCTTCTTGGATAACGATCCGGTAAACCGGTAGAGCGATCTGTAAAAGTTACTCCTGCATTTATGCTGATCATAAAATGCATCGGACCAAAATCAGGAGCGGTAGCAATGTAAACTGAATCGGACTGCGTGTAAGAACATCCGATACTCAGAATATAATTTCCTGCATCGATCGGATCGGCACTCACGGTATTGAAAGTAAATCCCTGGTCATCGCTGCGCTGTAATCCTGTTCCGGCTGCGTAAATGCGATTGTTATTATTCGGGGCAAGAATGTATGGTGCAAGGAATGCTGCAGGATTTCCACCGGTGGCGCTTGATGGCGTGCTGATGATCGTGTTTGAACTGAACCACTGATCAAAAGTTTGTTCAACATTCAGATATTGCGAAGCGCCATAAGCGATCTGGTCATTAGTCGGATCAATTGCATTGTAACATCCATCACCACCAACAACCGGAGTCCAGTAAACAGAACCGGTGTACATCTGCGTGTAATTATCCTGCAAACCGGAAAGAAGATAATTTGCATTCGTTTGCGAACAGGAACCAATGTAATGTTGTGAAGTAACATAACCATCGGTACACTCGGTATAGGAAACTCCGAAATCCCACGAGCGGAAAAGTCCGCCGTCAGTTGCAATGAAAATACTATTCGCATTTTGCGGATTCACCACGATGTCGTGTACATCGGAATGCATATAATCTGTGGTCCAGAAATTATTTGAAACCTGGTTGAATGAAGCTGCATTGTCATTCGACAACATCATGTTCACTCCGCCTGCAAGAATATTATTTGAATTTCCCTGTTCGATCGCCATTCCTTCGCAGTACCATCCCTGGTAACCGGTTACATCCTGAGATCCGATTGTTGACCACGTTGCACCTTTATCCGTCGTTTTGTAAAATCCGATCGTGTTGTAAATATCACTCATCTGAACGAGCGCTGCATTGTTGTTGTTGGGATCGAATGCGATCTGCGTTCTTCCCGCGTGCGCAGTTGCATTCGGAAATCCACCACCGGCGAGCGCCCATGTAGAACCTCCATCGGTAGAACGATACAAACCTTTATTCGTGCTGTTCATGTTTCCTGTTCCGCACAAAACAATTGTTGTATCGGAAGGAAACCACGCAATGTCCATTGCCATTGTTGCATTCTGAACTTGTGTCCACGTAGTTCCGCTGTTTGTGCTTTTGTAAATTCCTTCTGTAGTCGCTGCAATGACAGAAGATGGTTTTAGAGGATTGATGGAAATTTCCCACACGCCGCGCATTTGCTGGTAGGTCCAGTTCAGCGAATAAGACCACGTTGCTCCACCATCAGTAGATTTTAAAATTCCCATTCCTACAGAACCGCGCGTTGTGCGATCGGTAAGTCCGTTGAGTGGCATTCCATAATTGTAAGCTTCTCCTGTGCCAATGTACATCTCGAGATGATTCGCAGGATTGATGGCAATAGTTGCAACACCAAGAACAGGAAATCCGGTATTCACATACGTCCACGCATTCACGCCGAGTCCGCCCACTGTAGATTTCCACAAACCGCCGCTTGCACTTCCAAGCCAAACTGTATTGGTGTCAAGCGGATCGAGCGCAACACACAATGTTCTTCCACCCACATTATTCGGACCGATACTTGTCCACGTTCCAACTGTAGTTGTATTCGGATTTGCATAACGCGAATTCTGCATTTTCCACGCATTCACATACGCGTCATTGGGAATATCCGCATTCGGATAGGCACGTGTTTTGCTCAGCCATTGCAAAGCATCAAGCGCATCATTATCTTTTTCATCGTTTTCTTTCGCGGGAACAGAAATTTTATTTGCAGAAGATTTTTCAGAATTATTTTGATGGAGAAAATTATTCCAGGTGAAAAATAATATTCCTGCAGCGAAGGCAACGATGGAAGCGAGTACGGCTTTTTTCATGAAGAGAATTTTTTAGGAAGATGAAAGATACGAAAGGGAGTACGAAATACGAAAAGTGTACTTAAAGTTACGAAATACGAAAGGGAGTACGAAATACGAAAATCAGCAATGGAAAGTGAGGAGGCCATAATCAAATTGTTTCTACTCTCCACGACTCTATTCCGAAACAGTGAGCGTCGTCAGTATATTTTTATAATTCCACATTTCTATCCTGCTTACACTTCCGTTTTCGTCGTAGAAAATTTTATAATTCAGATAATCCCTATCTCCGATATCAACAGGTTTACCTGAATTTCCCGCATAGGTAATATCAAAACTGAATCCGTCGAAACAGGAATTGCAACTTGGCCCGCCAAAACTGTAATGAGTCAATCTTCGGAGAGAGTCGTACGAATAATTGCTGTAATATCCATTCATGTTGAATTGCGCAACGGCCATTGAATCTTTTGCGTGAACTTTTTTTGCCACATCAACCGGCTTTCCGCAATGCAGAGTATCCACAAAAAAAGTTCCGTGCCACACAAAATCCACATTGCGCAGAATGTATTCTACACTCACGAACGGAATTGCATTTTCTGAGATCGTGCGTACAGGGAGTTGCCTGACTTGTTTGCCGTATTCCGTATCATTCCATTCAAACTTCATCAATTTATTTTTTTTGCTCAATGGAAATTCCGTTGATCGTGAGTAATCATACAAATTGGATTTGTCAACCAATCGCGCGTAAAAAATTATTCCGGGGGAATAGCCATGCATCACAAATCCGCTTTCTGGTTTTTCGAAGTGCGGATCACACATAAAGAAAGAACCGGCTATCGTCTTGCGATCATCTTTGAAAAGATTCAGTTCCTCGTTGATGAAAAGATAAATGCCTGAAGTTTTTGTAACAACACTTTTTGTTGAATCGGTAAACAGATAAGTGCTGTCGCGATGAAACTGATATTTCAAAAACGACTCGTCTCTTTTTGCTGAATACGTTTCTTCGAATGAATATCCCTCAAAATGATCATCGGCACGAACAAACGAAAAATCAAAGATCGCTGCACAGAAAAATAACAAGAAGGGAAAACAATTGTATTTTAATTTCAACGGAAAATGGTTTTAACTATTGCCACAAAAATTCTGCCAGTAATGGTGCATTTTATTACGGGAATTCTTTGGTAAATATGTTTCTTTTTTTACGAATTGAAAATGGACTGAGGCAGCTGAAGGGAATAATTCGTTTCTCGCTTACTAAATCCATGTCCATCTTCCCATTCGTAATTCGTAGCCATTAACATCCCTTAACCAACATTCGATCGTATATCAACAACAACAAGTTAATACCGGCGTTTTCCTTCGGAAATCGAACTTTTTTTCTTAGTATATTTGTAACAGCAAACCAATGAGCACGCACCCCCATTCCGACGAATTCAAAGCAGGAAAATTACTCTCACAGATTCATGTTCCTTCCGATCTGAGAAAGTTGCGCGAAGACCAGTTGCCGGAAGTGAGCAAAGAACTTCGCCAGTACATCATCGACCTTGTTTCCAAAAAAGGCGGACACTTCGGCGCAAGTCTTGGTGTAGTAGAATTGACGGTTGCTCTTCATTACGTTTTCAATACGCCTTACGATCAGCTCGTGTGGGATGTAGGCCACCAGGCATACGGACATAAAATTCTCACGGGACGCAGAAATATTTTTCATACGAATCGTCTTTACAAAGGGATCTCCGGTTTTCCGAAACGGAGCGAAAGTGAATACGATGCATTCGGTGTAGGACATTCTTCCACCTCTATTTCTGCTGCACTCGGAATGGCTGTTGCTGCGAATCGTAAAAATGAAAAAGACAGAAATGTTGTCGCGGTGATCGGCGATGGCGCGATGACGGCGGGAATTGCATTCGAAGGACTGAATCACGCAGGAATTGAAAAGAGCAATCTGCTGGTTGTGTTAAATGACAACTGCATGAGCATCGATCCGAATGTGGGTGCGCTCAAAGAATATTTAAATGACATTACCACTTCACACACTTACAATAAAGTGAAAGATGAAGTGTGGAAGCTGCTCGGAAAAATTTCCAAATTCGGCCCTGATGCGCAATACGTGGCGAAGAAGATCAGTGATACTTTGAAATCTGCGCTGCTTAAACAGAGTAATCTTTTTGAATCACTTCAATTCCGTTATTTCGGCCCTGTTGACGGGCACGATGTGGATCGACTTGTGAGTGTGATGAAAGATTTGAAAGATATTCCCGGCCCGAAGATTCTTCACGTACTTACCACGAAAGGAAAAGGATTTAAATTTTCTGAAGAAGGAAATCCAACGGTGTGGCATGCCCCCGGGTTGTTCGATAAGACCACCGGAAAAATTGTGAAGCCCGTCACCAATGAACCGCAGCCACCGAAATACCAGGATGTTTTCGGAAATACTATTGTTGAACTTGCGGAAAAAAATAAAAAGATTATGGGCATCACGCCTGCTATGCCAACGGGAAGTTCACTCAACATCATGATGAAAGCAATGCCCGATCGTGCGATCGATGTGGGAATTGCCGAACAACATGCAGTAACTTTTTCCGCAGGACTCGCCACACAAGGCATGATCCCGTTCTGTAATATTTATTCTTCGTTCATGCAGCGTGCGTACGATCAAGTCGTGCACGATGTTGCTTTGCAGAATCTTCATGTTGTTTTCTGTCTCGATCGCGGCGGACTCGCGGGCGCAGACGGGCCTACGCATCACGGTGCGTTCGACATTGCATATTTCCGCTGTATTCCGAATATGGTGGTGAGTGCGCCGATGAATGAAAGTGAATTGAGAAATCTGATGTACACGGCGCAACTGGAAAAAAATAATTTTCCGATGAGCATCCGTTATCCGCGCGGACAAGGTGTGCTTACCGAATGGAAAACGCCATTCGAAGAAATTCAGATCGGCAAAGGAAGGAAGATATGTGATGGAAAGGATGTTGCGATTCTCACGATCGGTCATCCCGGAAATTTCGCAGTAGAAGCATGTGCCTCATTGAAAAAAGCCGGAGTGAATGCGGCCCATTACGATATGCGTTTTGCAAAACCTATTGACGAAGAAATGCTGCATGAAGTTTTTTCAACTTTCGATAAAATAATTACTGTTGAAGATGGTTGCATACAAGGTGGATTCGGAAGCGCGGTAATCGAATTCATGGCAGATCATAATTATCACGCAGAAATAAAACGTTTGGGAATTCCCGATTCATTCATTGAGCACGGTGAACAAACGGAGTTGTGGAAGGAATGTGGATTTGATGCGGATGCTATTGTGGAGACGGCGAAGGAGATGGTGTTGGAAGGCAAGAAGGTGTTGCGGTAATTTTCAAATGTTATTTTTTCATGTTTTGAATGTCATTTTTTAGAACCGGTATATCTTTTTGAATAATTCCCCAAAGTATTTCATGATCAACGGAATCGTAAGCGTGAACGATAAAATTTCTCAGTGAAATAATACTTTTTATTCCGGTGATCTCTATTGTTGGATCAAGTTGATTTATTTTATTAGCAGCTTCTCCAATAATTTCAAGCTGTCGCTCAACAGCTCTGGTTGATTTAAAATCATCCTTAAATTTATTAAAATCATTCGCAACGGATTTTTTTAATAGTTCAATTTCCTCAATGATAGCTTCTATATCAAGAATATATTTGAGTATTCTATCAGGCAGCATAGAGCGCTATTTGAGTATTTTCAATTTCTTTTTTTAGAATCGGGTTTTTCAAAGAGGAAACCGTCAAAAGATCCACCTTCCTGTTGAACAACTTTTCGAGTTCCTCTATCATTGAAAAAAAATTGTCGGCATAATCAAGCAGATTGATTTTATCATTGAACCGCACAAGAAAATCCAGATCGCTGTCCGATTTGAAGTTTCCCTTTGCAGCTGAACCAAAAAGACACAAGGAACTTACATTGTGGTTCACACAAATTTTCCTTAATTCGTTCACATTGCTATTTATCAAATCAATCATAACACGAAGATAAGAATTTGGCTTGTTTTTGTAAATGAGCGGATTGTGGAAACAGCGAAGGAGATAGCGTTGAAACCAAGTGACGGATATCACTTGCCCACCTTCCCGATTTTTCATACATTTATTACTCAAAAATCCAACCTCATGAAAAAATATTTTCTTTCTCTCCTGTTCATCTTCGCCGTTTCCTTTGCTTTTGCGCAGGATAAAATTTACAAAGTCGGTGGCGACATCATCGCTGCTAAAGTAACGGAAGTAGGAACATCCGAGATCAAGTACAAAAAATGGGATAATATGGACGGCCCCGTTTATGTCATTGCCAAAACAGAAGTGATCAAGATCGTTTATGAAAACGGAAGTGTAGAAATGATGACGCAGGATCAGATGTCCGTTACGCCCAACAGTACTTTAAGAATGAGAAAACGTGCAATCACCACGCGACCGTTCTCCCCGCTTCTCGGATTTGTTTCGATCGGTTACCAGCAGGCGCTCACGCCTACGCGTGCAGTAGTTTCTGATGTGGGATTCATCGGGCCGAAAGTGGGAACGATGATGGATCAGAACGCAGCAGGATTTTACCTCAAAGCAGGAATGCGTTTCAAACGTGTTCCTGAAGTGGTGACGAAAGACATGCAATGGAGTTACGCGCTCGGTGGATTTTATCTAGAACCGGAAGTGATGTATTCGAATTTTACAAAAGACATTTCTTATTACAATAATCTTACTTACACCACCACAACGACAAAAGCAACTTTTAATTCGGGCGCATTTCTTCTGAACATCGGAAGGCAAATGGTGTTTGGAGATATGCTCACGCTCGATCTTTCAGGCGGATTGGGATACGGAGTTGAATCGCACACATCGATCCCGAATTCTACTTTTGACTATGCAAATCTTCCGAGATTCTATTACAGCCATAGCAGTGGCGGACAGAATTTCCCGATCGCTTACAAACTCAGTTTCACGATTGGAGTTTTACTTCCGTAAAAATATTTTTTCTTTTCAGAAAACAGGAATGCAGCAATGTGTTCCTGTTTTCGTTTTAAAAATATTTTCCTGAACTTTTTAAAGCGGGCTATATAAAAAAGGCTGCACAACGGCATCCTTTGGAATTTGTTATTTTATTTTGGGAAAATTTCTAAAGCTTTCCTTTTATCTCCACCATCTCGTATCCTTCAATAATATCGCCCACTTCAATGTTGTCGAACTTGTCGATGTTCAGTCCGCATTCGTAACCGGAAGCAACTTCTTTCACATCGTCTTTGAAACGCTTGAGCGAACCGAGAGCTCCGTCGTGCAACACAATTCCATTGCGGATGATACGCACTTTGGTCTGGCGATTCACTTTTCCGTCGAGCACATAACATCCTGCGACTGTTCCCACTTTTGAAATTTTAAAAACTTCCCGCACTTCGATATTGCCCGTGATCTTCTCTTCGAATTCCGGCGCAAGCATTCCTTCCATCGCCGCTTTGATCTCTTCGATAGCTTTGTAAATGATGGAATACAAACGGATGTCGATCTGTTCGGTCTCTGCCAATTTTCTTGCACTCACCGACGGACGAACCTGGAATCCCACAATGATCGCGTTCGATGCAGAAGCAAGCAGCACATCCGATTCTGAAATCGCACCGACACCTTTGTGCACAATGCGGATCTGGATTTTTTCGGTGGAAAGTTTCAGCAATGAATCGGCGAGCGCTTCTATGGAACCGTCCACATCACCTTTGATGATCACATTCAATTCCTGGAAATCACCAATAGCAAGACGACGGCCGATCTCATCGAGCGTAATATGTTTTGTGGTGCGGATCTGTTGTTCGCGTTGCAATTGCAAACGACGTGTTGCGATCTCGCGCGCTTCACGCTCATCTGCCATGATGTTGAACTGATCGCCCGCTTGCGGCGCGCCGCTTAATCCGAGAATCTGCACGGGTGTCGCAGGTCCGGCATCTATCACATCGAGTCCGCGTTCATTATGCATCGCTTTCACACGGCCGCTGTAACATCCTGCAAGCACTACATCGCCAACACGCATAGTTCCATTCTCCACGAGAACAGTTGCAGTGTAGCCGCGTCCTTTGTCGAGAGTAGATTCGATGATCACACCCGTTGCGCGTTTTTCAGGATTTGCTTTCAGTTGTAACAATTCCGCTTCGAGCAGAACTTTTTCAAGCAGCGTATCAATGCTCAATCCTTTCTTAGCAGAAATTTCCTGGCACTGATATTTTCCACCCCACTCTTCAACGAGAATATTCATATTCGCAAGTGCTTCGCGAATCTTATCAGCATTTGCACCGGGCTTATCAATTTTATTGATCGCAAAAACAATGGGCACTCCGGCAGCTTGTGCGTGATTGATCGCTTCTGTTGTTTGCGGCATCACACTATCGTCAGCAGCAATAACGATGATCGCAACGTCGGTGACCTGCGCACCACGCGCGCGCATTGCGGTGAACGCTTCGTGTCCCGGTGTATCGAGGAACGTGATGTGTTTTCCATTTTCCAGTCCCACCGAGTAAGCGCCGATGTGCTGCGTGATCCCGCCGGCTTCACCTGCAATCACATTCGATTTACGAATGTAATCGAGCAAAGAAGTTTTTCCATGATCGACGTGGCCCATCACAGTAACAATGGGAGGGCGATCTTTTAATTCTTCCGGTTTATCTTCTTCTTCACGAATTGCTTCCTGCACTTCTACGCTCACGAATTCAACTTTGTAACCGAATTCCTGTGCAAGAAGTGAAATGGTTTCCGCATCAAGACGCTGATTGATGGAAACGAACAAACCGATGGTCATGCAGGTAGAAATGATTTGCGTAACAGGAACGTTCATCATTGTTGCAAGTTGATTTGCGGTTACGAATTCCGTTACTTTCAAAACACCTTTCTGTGCTTCGGCTTCTGCCTGTTCTTTTTCAATCCGCTGCGAGATCTGTTCGCGTTTATCGCGGCGATATTTTGATGCTTTTGATTTTCCCTGTCCGCTGAGTCGTGCAAGCGTTTCTTTGATCTGTTTCTGTACTTCTTCTTCTGTGAGTTCAGGACGAGCTTCACGTGACTGGCGTTGCTGTCCTTTTCCACGGCCTTGTCCGCGGCCGCCACCTTCTTGTCCCGGCTGTAGGTTAACAGGCCCGCCTTCTTTACGAATGCGTTTTCTTTTTTTCTTTTTATCCGATTCGAATTGTGCGCTGGAAGAAGCGACCGGTTTTTTCTTTTCTTCTTTCACAGGAAGATCGATCTTGCCCATGATCTTGGGGCCTTCCAGTTTTTCAACGGAGCGGCGGAAGATCACTTCTTCCGGCGGAGCAACTTCTTCGGTGGTGACCGGTGTTTCAGTAACTACCTCTTCAATATTTTCTACCGGTGGTGCTTCTTCCTCTTTTTTCTTTTTAGTGGTTTTTTTTGTTTTGTCTTTCGTCTCTTTTTCGGCAGCAGCATCTTTTTTCTTTTTCTCTTTTCCTTTATCGGCGCCGAGTTCGATCTTAGAGATCACTTTTACTGCAACTGTTTTTTCAGGAACAACACGCGTAATCTCTTCTTTCTTTTCTTTTTTCTCCTTTGCTTCTTTTGGTTCTACAGTTTTCGTTGAAGGATTATTCATGTCCTTGATGATGATCTCTTCCTGGTCACGCTCGCGGGCGCGGCGATCCGATTTGGTGAGTTCTTCATTAAGGATAATGGATTCCTTCTTCACTTTAGAAGAAAGCCCGACGAGTTTTGATTCTTCTTTCTCTTCGCGGTCCTGCGCAAATTCCTTGGTGAGCAAACGATAATGCTCTTCAGAAATTTTCTGGTTAGGATTACGGTCAAGTTTGAATCCTTTCTCTTCGAGAAATTCAAATATCCGGTCGAGGGAAACGTTGAGTTCCCCTTTTACCTTACTGAGCCGGATCGTTTTTTCTGGTTCTGACATAAAGTGCCTCCAGGCGATTCTATTGTATTTTCTTGTTTATTATTCGAATTCTGATTTTAATATTCGTTTCACTTCTTTCACTGTTTCTTCTTCGAGATCGGTGCGTTTCACCAGCTCTTCATCAGAAAGTTCCAGAACGGCTTTTGCAGTATCGCAACCAATGGATTTGAATTCGTCAATGATCCACTGTTCGATCTCATCCGAAAATTCATCGAGTGTAACGTCTTCCACATCTTCATCCGTATCGCGATAAACATCGATCTCGTAACCGGTGAGACGTCCTGCGAGGCGGATATTGTGGCCGCCTTTTCCGATAGCGAGTGAAACCTGGTCGGGTTTCAGGTAAACTTCTGCACGTTTACTCTCGTCATCGAGTTTTACAGAAGTGATCTTTGCAGGAGAAAGAGCACGTTGGATGAGCAGTGTAGAATTCGTTGTGAAATTGATCACGTCAATATTCTCATTGCGCAATTCTCTCACGATGCCATGAATGCGTGAACCCTTCATTCCCACGCACGCGCCAACCGGATCAATGCGATCGTCATAGGATTCCACTGCAACTTTAGCGCGTTCACCGGGTTCACGAACGATCTTCTTGATGGTAATGAGTCCGTCATAAATTTCGGGAACTTCCATTTCGAATAATTTTTCGAGGAAGGAAGGTGAAGTACGTGAAAGAATGATGACCGGTGAATTATTTCGCAGATCAACTTTGGAAACAACGGCTCGCACCGTATCTCCTTTTTTGAAAAAATCTCCCGGGATCTGTTCTGTTTTAGGAAGGATGAGTTCGTTGCCTTCATCATCAAGCACGAGTGTTTCTTTTTTCCAAACCTGATAGACTTCGCCGGTAATTACATCGCCCACACGTTCCTTGTATTTTTTATAGAGTGAATCTTTTTCAAGATCGAGTACACGCGAAACAAGATTCTGACGAATGGAGAGAACAGCACGGCGTCCGAAATCATCGAGAACAATGCGGTCGGTAACCTGTTCACCAATTTCGAAATCGGGTTCTATTTTTTTTGCTTCGGAAAGACTGATGTGCTTATTAGGATCGTAATCGAAACTATCTTCCGCAAATTCATTGTCCACGATCTCACGGTTACGCCATATTTCGAGATCGCCCCGTTCAGGATTCACGATGAAATCGAAATTTTCGTCGCTTCCGTATTTTTTACGGATGAGGCTTCTGAACACATCTTCGAGAATGCTCATGAGCGTAGCCCTGTCTATGTTCTTGGTTTCTTTGAATTCCGAAAAGGATTCAATAAGGTTGATGTTTTCCATTTTAATTGTGATTGTGATCGTTTTTGTTTTCCGTGATCTGGTTTTTGGTTAAGTATGTAGTTTCAGAATTTAATTACAGCTTTTGTTTCTTTTACTTCGAGAAGTGGAATACTTATTTTTTTTGTTACGAGTTGTTTTCCTTTTCCGCCTCCGGTTTTTTCTTTTGTTTCCTGTTCGATCTCGATCTGCAATTCATCGGCAGAAAGCAAACGTCCTTCGAGTTTTGTTCCGTCTGCCAGTTTCACATCCACTATTTTTCCAAGATTTTTCTGGTATTGCCTGAAAACGCGGAATGGCTGATCGAGTCCGGCGGAAGTAACTTCCAATTCAAAATCTTCTGCATCACGATCGAGACTTTTTTCAATGAACCGGCTCATGCTCACACAATAATCGATACGCACGCCGTTGAAATTATCGAGCGTTACACGAATCCTGTTTGCAGCGCTCACCGTCACATCCACCAGAAAATTCCCGGATTGATCTGACTGAATTTTCTGTTCGGCGAGTTCGCGTATGAATGTTGTACTGATCATGGCAAAAAAACAGGGGACTCACGTCCCCTGATCTTTCTTCTACTAAAAACAGGAGGCAAATATAAGACAGAATTTTGTTAAAAGCAAGGGCAACCCCTGAAACCATGATTCGTCTGATACGTAGAATCGACTGATAAGTAAGATCAGATCAACGATAAAGTTCTTTGCTTGAATTGCCTTATTCAACCTCCCAAGGGCATACGTTCAACTTAAACCCGTAACGTTATGAAAACCTTAAAAAACAACCTGGGACAGAGAAAACTGAAATGGATCGCAGTTTTCCTATTACTGATGCTTGCGAATGCAAAAGCAGCACTGGCAACAAATGCTCCCGGAAAGGACATTTCGAACAACAGTTTCAGTTCGCTTGAGGTGATACTGCTTATTTCCGGTATCGTATTCCTCATCCTCGTTGCCTGGTTCTTCGGCTCAGGGCAATCGAAAAAGAATTCAGTCGATGATGAGCATCCCCACATTCACACGAGGCGCCATTTCGATCACCCGAATGATCCTCACTTCAGAAAGGTCAGAAGAAAAACATCCTGAACATCCCATGAAATAACATCCGCCCGGGCAATTTCGCCCGGGCAATTTTTTTTATTTCACTTTCAATCCTTTTTTATATTTCATGCGGCTCATCTCCGTTCCTTTCTCGTCGTAATAGATCCAGGTGCCGTTTGGTTTGCTCACCAATAATTTCTTGTACACTTTTTTCCCGTTCTTCTTCGTGAGCACATATTGTTTCTCTATGTATAATTTATTTCGGGTGATGCTTTGAATCTTTGTGTTGTCGTAATAATTAATTGTCTTCCCGTAAATTTTTCCCTGCTTGTAGTTCGCTTTTGTTTTAAGCGCCCCGGTTTCATAATAGAATTTCCATTTGCCATTGGTCTTTCCTTCTTTGTAAGTTCCGATCTCATCGGGTAAACCCGTATCATAATTCGTAATCCATTTTCCTGATTTCACACCATCGGTATATTTTCCTTTCTCGTGCAATTTTCCATTGTCCCACCAGAAAGTCCATTCCCCTGTTTTTTTTCCATCATCATATTGGCCTGAATAATTCTGTTTCCCATTGTAATACCATCCATCCCATTTGCCAATGAGCGAATCTTTTCTAAATGAGCCCTGGTCTTTCATCTGCCCGTTATCGTACCACGATGTCCACGCGCCGTCATTCATATTATTTACATAAACTCCCTGTTGCAGCATTTGTCCGTTCTCGAAATAAAATGTCCATTGCCCGTTTTTCATTCCATTTGCGAATGGCCCTTCTTTATATTTCTGCCCTGCGGGATACCAGAATGTCCAGTTGCCATCTTCTTTATCATTCTTGTAATAGCCATCCATCTGCATCTGGTTCTGCTTGTCATACCAGAATTGCCAATGGCCATTTCGTTTATCATCGGCAAATTCTCCCTGCTGATATTTTGTTCCGTCCTCTTTATACCACGTCCACGTTCCTGTTTTCAGATCGTTGGCGTATTCTCCCTCAATGCTCTTTTGACCGCTCTCATACCAGTGAATTGTTTTTCCGTTTTTCTTTCCCTGTTTGAATTCATCTTTAAAATCGGGTTTTCCTCCCTGTGTGTAAAACGTCCACGTGCTGTCGCGCAATCCATCGCGATAAATTCCTTCTCCTCTTTTTTTTCCGTTATCATACACGAGCAACATTTTTCCGTACCCGTTTTTAATAACCTGCTTTCCGCCTTCACTCCAGAAATCCATGAGTAATTCATTTCCGTTCTCATAGTTCAAATGCTGAAGCGGAGTTCCGTCGCGGAACCATTCATTCCAGTCGCCCGTTTTTTGTCCTTTGGAATAATTTCCTTCCTGTTGCTTTTTTCCATTGGGAAACCACGCCGTATATTTTCCTTCCAGCGTATCGTTCACAAAATAACCGTCGTTCTGAATATTTCCATTCTCGTCCCAATACTGAAAATGTCCGTTCTTGTGCGAGATGTAATTGAAATCTCCTTCGTAAGCTTTGAACTGTTCAATGCTTTTTACTTTCCCATTTTCATAATAAGTGGTCCACGTGCTATCGGGAAGATCACCGACATATTTGCAGAGGAGTGCTGCCTGCCCGGTTTTGTACCAATACTTAGCAGTGCCGTTCTTTTTTCCGTTGTAATAATTCTCAACTGATTTTTTTTCTCCGTCTTCGAAATAATAATTCCACGTGCTGTCCTCGAGATTATATTTGTAAGCGCCGGTGTGTTCGATCTTGCCGGTGTAATAATAATAAGTGCATTTGCCCTGTTTGATATCGCCGAGATAATAGATCTCACTTTTCTTGTGCTTGTTTTCCTCATCATAGAATTCCGTTTGCTTAATGGGCTTGCCGGAAAGATGCGCTGTATTTCCATTGCTTCCTTTTTTATTTTTCGGCCCGAGCGGAACCGTGGACTGCGCATGGGAAAATATAAAAGCGGCGAGGAAAAAAACTGCGGGGAGAAAACGTTTCATTGTAAGAATAACGTACGATGTGTGTTTTTAGTTTTCAAAACTATGTTAAATGCTCATTGGTAATAAAGCGTAAGGGACCAAGTAATGAACAGGAAAAGGAAGAATGTTTGTTAACAAACCTTTTATCAATAACGCAATTCCTTTATTTGGTTACAGATCTCTTTGCCGGCAAAACTTATTTCTTCTTCCGAAGTTGTTTTCCCCAATGAAATGCGAATGGAGGAAAATGCTGTTTCCTCATCAATTCCCATCGCCCTTAGCACATGAGAAGGTTCTGGAATTGCGGAAGTGCATGCGGAGCCCGTAGCGATTGCAATGTTCGGGATCATCGGAATGAGTTGGTCTGCTTTTATTCCCAGTATAGAAATATTACTAGTGTTGGCAAGCCGGTCTTTGATGCAACCGTTGATCACCACATTTCCACAATCCTGTATCTGTTGTTCGAGTTTTGTGCGAAGCAACGAAATACGCTGCGCATCATTCCACCATTCTTCATTGGCAATTTCTGCTGCTTTGCCAAGGCCAACTATTCCCGGAACATTGAGCGTACCTGAACGGAGTGCCCGCTCGTGCCCGCCCCCGTGCACCTGCGCTGTGATCGTAACGCGCGGATCTTTCCTGCGAATGAAAAGCGCCCCGCTGCCTTTGGGTCCGTAAATTTTGTGAGCAGAAATACAGGCGAGATCAATTTCCATTTCATTCACATCCACACGCATCTTACCTATGGCCTGGGTTGTGTCAGAACACAACAGACTTCCGTTGGCATGAACAAGTTCAGCGATTTCACCAATGGGCTGGATGGTTCCTGTTTCATTATTCGCCAGCATCACGCAAACCAGGATCGTATCTTTCCGCAAAGCATTTTTCAATTCGCCGGGATTTATTTTTCCTTCGTGATCAACACCGAGATAAGTGATCTCAGCACCTGAATTTTTCAGTTTAGCACAGCAGTCCAGTACGGTTGTGTGTTCTGTTTTTGTCGTGATGATGTGTTTTCCTTTCGCGGAATAATTCTCAAAAACACCTTTGATCGCGAGATTGATGGACTCTGTTGCGCCGGAAGTAAAAATAATTTCCTGCGCTTCTGCAGAAATAAGTTCAGCCACTTTCTTCCTTGCTTCTTCTACCGCATCTGCAGCCACCCACCCGTATGCGTGCGTGCGACTGGATGCATTGCCGAAATTCTTTGTGAAGAAAGGAAGCATGGCATCGAGTACACGCGCATCGACAGGTGTTGTTGCATTATGATCGAGATAAACGGGAGAATGCATGGAACAAAGTTAGACATGGAATGATGTACGATTTACCATTCGCGATGTACAATTTTTTGTTTGCTTCAGCGCGTTAAAAAAAATTGCAGGGCCCTTCGGCTTCGCTCAGGGCAAGCTGTCTCGAATGAAATAATTTTAAAAAAATGGAGGGCGCCGCACTTCGGCAAGCTCTGTGTGACGCGTCAGCTTTTTAAAAAAATGGAGGGCGCCGTCTCCCGTCAGCGCCCTCCCGGGTTTTCCTCCGAAAAACACACGAAATCGGAGGAGTAATGCAGGCCATTAAGAAAAATATTCGGCCTGGTATTGATTGTTGCTGTGTTAAAGCTTCGTTGTAATTATTATTCGTGAATTGATCGTTTGTGTATTTGAATTGATCCGAAGGATATAAGTTCCTGAAGGCAGTCCGTCGGTATTGAAATCTTCATTATGTTTTCCGGTTGTGAATTCTTTTTTCTCCAGCAATTGAACCTGCCGGCCGGAAAGATCGTAGAGTGCAAATCGCACTTCTGAATTTTTTTCTAAAGTGAAATACGCAGTAAATGTGCCGCTGGATGGGTTTGGATAAATATTAATTTCATCCGTTGAAGATGTGCGCTCGTGAATTCCCTGCACATTATTGACGGTCACCCAATGACAGGTTGAATCGCAGAAATTCATCATGGAATCATACGCCGTGAGGCAAACCAGGTACATTCCGGGATTCGCATACGTGTGCGATGGATTGAAAGTATTTCCCGTAGAAGAGTCACCAAAATCCCAGAAATAATTTCCAGTATTTCCCGTCGAAGATTGATTGATGAAGAAACAATATCCGAGCGAATCGATCCACGTAAAATCGGCGTAGCAGCTTCCGGTAATGCTCACTTGCGTGCAAACCGAATCGGAACACCCATTGGAGGTATCATAGTAGGCGAAGCACACGGTGTACACGCCCGTATTCGCATACGTGTGAGAAGGATTCTGCAAATTGGAAGTAGTTGCATCTCCGAAATTCCATGCGTAAATTACATTGGGGCCGGCGCCATTTGCAGTGCCATAAAAAATTCCCGTCATTCCATTCACATTAAAAGAAATCGTTCCGTAACAGGAACTCAGCATAATGGGATGACAAGTACTGTCGCCGCAAATGGTTGAATCGTAATATTGAATACACGCCGTGTAAATTCCCGGCGAAGCATACGTGTGTGATACATTCAACTGATTCGAATTATCAAAATTGCCATCGCCGAAATCCCAAACCACATTGGTGATGTTGGCAGAAGTACTTCCGGAAAAATTAACGGTAAGCCCACTCGTGGTAAACGTATAATTTCCGGTACATATCGCCTGCGCCCTCGAAGTAGAAGCCCCTATCAGCAACAGGCCGAGGAGCATTCCGATGATGAGTATGTTTCTGAAAAAATTCATGTTCGCTTTCTACTATTGTTTGCGATACAAAGATGCTGCACATTCACAATGCCTGCAAAATGATTTGAAATTATCTTACGTATTCAATTTCCTGCACAACCCCGCCGCCACAAACGCTTACATTTACTGCCGCAAAAAATCCGATCTGTGTCTGAAAGCCGCCGCAACTATTTCCTGCTTCACCTCACGGTTTTCATTTGGGGATGGACAGCGATCCTCGGAAAACAAATCACGCTTCCTTCCTACAAATTAGTGTGGCTGCGGCTGCCCATCGCTCTTGCCGGTATTTTTGCTTACCTGCTCATCCGTCGTAAAAGTATCCTTGTTTCCTCCCGGCAAATGCTCATTTACTTCTTCGTTGG
This sequence comes from Bacteroidota bacterium, assembly GCA_016194975.1. Lineage (NCBI taxonomy): Bacteria > Pseudomonadati > Bacteroidota > Bacteroidota bacterium. The sequence continues at coordinate 100,105 of JACQAM010000008.1, read as the reverse complement.
ACTCGATCTCGCCGTTCACTGGATCTGTTTTTATGAAGCCATAAAAGTGAGCAACGTTTCCGTAACACTCGCCGTATTTTCCACCGGCTCACTTTTCACTGCACTCATCGAACCGATCTTCATGAAAAGAAAAGTCCGTGCCTATGAAATTATTTTTGGTTTAATGGTGGTGGGCGCACTCATTATGATCTTCGGGGTGGAAAGGCAATACGCACTTGGAATTGTTTTGGGAATTTTTGCTGCACTCACTTCTTCCCTCCTCGCAGTGATGAATGCTTTTCTCGTGCAGAAAGGACACGACGGAACAAAAATGTCGCTGTATGAAATTCTCGGCGGATTTATTGCGATGAGCATTTTCGTTCTCCTCTTCAAACCCTGGAACGGAACGTGGATCACGATGTCGCACGAAGATCTTTTTTATCTCATCATACTGAGCATTGCCTGCACTACGGTTCCGTTTCTCATCAGTCTTTACATTCTGAGAACAGTGAGCGCTTACACGGTTTCACTCACCCTTAATCTCGAAACGTTTTACGGAATTATTTTCGCTTACTTTATTTTTCATGAGGACAAACAACTCACCGGCTATTTTTACATTGGCGCGGCCATCATTCTTTCCACCGTTTTTCTGAATGGATGGATCAAGATGAGGAAGTGAGTTGCTTCTTACCAAAGCGAATAACGTTTCGTAACATTTCGTTTTTCGTACACCCGGCTTAGCGCCTTATCTTTGTACTGTGAATTCCCTTCTTCCATACTGCAATTCATTGACAGAATATTCCCGATGGAAAACGCGTGTTGTAACGATCGGCGATGCTCCAATGGGCGGAGAAAATCCCATTCGCCTGCAATCGATGACCACCACCGATACGCTCGACACAAAAGCGACGGTGGAGCAATCGATACGCATGATAGAAGCGGGATGTGAATATGTTCGCATTACCGCACCGAGTCTGAAAGAAGCGCAGAATTTAGAAGCGATAAAAAAAGAATTGCGCGCACGCGGATACAAAACTCCTCTGGTCGCCGATATTCATTTCACGCCCAATGCCGCAGAACTTGCAGCTCGCATTGTAGAAAAAGTAAGAGTGAATCCGGGCAACTACGCCGACAAAAAAAAATTCGAACACATTGAATATTCCGATGCAACTTATGATGCGGAACTCGCGCGCATACGAGAGCGTTTTATTCCATTGGTAAAAGTCTGCAAAGAATACGGAACTGCGATGCGTATCGGCACCAATCACGGTTCTCTGAGCGACAGAATTCTTTCGCGCTACGGCGATACTCCGCTGGGAATGGTGGAAAGTGCGATGGAATTTTTACGGATATGTGAAGATGAAAATTATTTCAACATTGTTCTTTCCATGAAGGCGAGTAACGCGCAGGTGATGGTGCAGGCGTATCGCCTGCTTGTGCAGCAGATGATGCGCGCGGGAATGAATTATCCGTTGCATCTGGGTGTTACGGAAGCGGGCGATGGTGAAGACGGCAGAATAAAATCGGCGGCGGGAATAGGAACTTTGTTGGAAGACGGATTGGGCGATACCGTTCGTGTTTCATTGACAGAAGAGCCTGAATTTGAAATTCCGGTTGCGAAAATGCTGGTGGAGCGCTATGCGAAAAGAAAAGATCATGTAGAAATTCCGGAAATCAAAAGTGATGATGAAAAAATAATTCTTCCTTATTCTCCCTATGAATATGAGCGCGAAAATTGTTTGAATGTTGCAAATATCGGAAGTGCGAATGTTCCGCGTGTCATTGCAGACTTTTCAGGCCAAAATGAAATTACTCCTGCATCACTTTTTGCTGTCGGTTATAATTATTTTGTTTCGACTGATAAATGGAACATCACGGATCTCGCCTGCGACTACGTGTACACGGGCAACAACGATGTGAATTTTGAAATCCCGGGAACACTTGGAATAATTTACAATTCAGAAAAATGGAAATCGCTGAAGGAAACTTCCCGTTGCTACCCGCTGTTCTGTGGCAATGAATTTTTTGAATCGGAAAGAAGATCGGGGGAACTGAATTTCATTGCCATTGACATAAAAACTTTGGATGAAAATTTCCTGGCGAAAATAAGATCGCAAAAAAATATTGTGCTTGTGCTGAACAGTGCGAATGCGCATGCGGCTGCGGAAATGAGAAGAGCATTTATTTCAATTAAAAATAATTTTTCGATTGGAAATTGCAAGACTCTTCCGATCATCATCTGCAGAAATTATTCCGGTATTGACGAAGAACACTTCCGGCTCAGCGCCTCCACCGATTGCGGCTTTCTGCTGCTCGACGGGATTGGCGACGGCGTATGGTTGTCTTCCAACACAACTCCGCTCCGGGTTATCAATTCCACCGCTTTCGGAATTCTGCAGGCCACGCGCACACGCATCTCGAAAACAGAATACATTTCCTGTCCGTCGTGCGGCCGCACTCTTTTCGATCTGCAGATCACTACAAATAAGATCCGCCAGCGCACTTCTCACCTCAAAGGAGTGAAGATCGGGATCATGGGATGCATCGTAAACGGCCCGGGAGAAATGGCAGATGCAGATTATGGTTATGTAGGAACCGGTCCCGGAAAAATTACACTTTACAAAGGCAAAACAGTAGTGAAACGGAATGTTCCCGAAGCCGAAGCTGTGGATGCGCTTATTGACCTTATCCGTGAAAACGGGGATTGGGTGGAAGAAAAAATTCCGGCTGAATGAACATTCGCTAATGCGCTGAAACCCCTGCCAATACAGGGTTTTTGACAAGAAATCAACATTTACATCTTAACAAAACAATTGGATTTTTTCGAAGTGGAAATCCTTTGCGGCTAATTTTGTGGTCGGAAAACAACTGCTAAATGAAAAAACTAATACTTCCTTATTTAATCCTGATCACTTCCGGACTTTATGCACAAGTACCCATGATAAACGGGGGAAAAGTGCCGCAGGTCATTGAAGGATCGTCAGCCGCATCAAATAATACACGCGTTCCGTTCTGGTGCTGGTTGAATTTAACGGGGCTCAATCCGAATTCAACTTATCATTATTTCACCATGATGGATACCACCATGTCGATGGCCTCCAATGGAGCAGGTCTTCCCATCGTTGTAAATAAAAATACACGCGTCATCCGAAGAATTCAGAATCCGTCGATGACTTCCAATACCGGGTTCGATTCGCTCATGACAGATGCAGGAGGAAATTATTCAGGATGGTTTGGCGTGGAGCCAACAGCGAACGGAAGATTTTTTCCAGGAAATATTCTTTACGTGAAAGTGATGATCAATAACGGGGCCGGCGGAACTACGGTGGCGAACCGTCTTGTTGGAAATGCTTTCCAGGTAAAGTCGCTTGCTTTCGGAACAACATCAATGAGCGCTACACAAGGTTCTGCACTTTGGGATTCCCTCAATGCGGCGCCAAAAAATTTCATTGGCGTTTATGATAATATCAATGCAGGCGGACGTCCACAGAGTTTTGCGATCGTAGAAGATGATTCACTTTATCTCCGGCAATTTGTAAGCACAGCACCGTTTTACCGCAACCGTGTCGATTCACTGAATTTTCATTGGGGAACTATTATTCCGAATAATCTTGCAACAGGAGTGAATGCATTGGTGGAATATAATTTTACTTCAGGCAATTCGGTTGATACCACTTTCGATTCAGATGGGATCTGGTGTTTCGGAACAAATACGGTGAACATGAGCAACGGAAATCTCGCGTTGTATTTAAACTCAACCTTCGTGCTGATGGGAAATGCAATGATGCCGGATACTACGTGGACAAGTTTCACTGCAACATTTACGGTAAATTCAAATTCTCCGAATTCATCCTATTCCTGGAATTTCGGTGATGCAGGAACAGCAAGCGGTGCGGTTGTTACTCATCAGTACCTGACACCAGGGCCGATGAATGCTTATGTAGTTATTTCTACCGGCGGATGTTCGGATACAATTTATCACACGGTAATGGTCATGCTCACCACCGGAATGGTCGCACCAATGCCGCTTTCATTCCAGGTAATGCCTAATCCCACGAACGGAGAATTTATCATCACCACGCGCGATAATTCTGAGAAACTGATCACGGTGATGAATACACTCGGTGAAATAATTTCTTCGCAGGAACTCACCGGAAATTCACTGAGGATCGATCTCTCGGGAGATCCAACGGGAATTTATTTCATACAGGTGAAGGATAAGATCAGCGGAAAAACCGGAACAAAGAAAATCGTTTTGCAATAGCCAACCCATGGTGAACGGTAGGAGGCCATCTCTCAAAAGGAGGTGGCTTCTTTGCGTCTGCGCACATGCTTGCACACGGGGGAGGATTACAGATTTTACTGATATACAAATTGCGAGTAGGTGTGAATATGCGAATCGTCGGATCGTCAATCTAACTTCAACACCGCCATGAACGCGCTCTGGGGAATTTCCACACTTCCTATCTGCCGCATTTAATATTTCCTTTGTCTTATTCCGTCACGTTCAATAACTGTAAGTGTGTTTTCGGCATTGAAATCCGGATCCGCGATAATTGTATGAATGATCTCGCCTGGTTCAGAAGGAGAAAATTCTTGGAGACGCAGGTAGATCACACCTTTGGCAGGTTTCAAACCAAGCTTGAAAATAAGTTCACCATAATCAGCATCGAAAGTCAGGATCGTACGCTGGTCTGCATTTGCAAGAGTGATGATAGCTACATCAGTAAATCCAAGAAAATCAGAACCGATCGCGATCACGTCGTGACCTTTTCCGCGAAGAAAAATAGTACTGGCAAGTGGAAAATTTTCATTGGCAAGCAATCGCATTATGTGGACTTTTTGATCTGAGCATAAAGCAAACCGTCCTTGATACACTCATGAATGTAAGCGAAAATCGCCTTGAGATGTTCTTTAGAAAGTCGCGGATAATTTTCGAGCAATTCTTTCTCTGTCCATCCCTGCGCAAGCAATCCAACGATATGGTCAACTGAAATTCTTGTTCCCGTAATAGTTGGTTTACCAAGAAGAACATCTTTTTCGGAAGAAATATGATCCTGCCATTTCATATTACAAATATACAGTTTCAGAAGGGGATTTCCGAATGGATTGAAGTGCTATGGTCCGAAAGAGTTGCGAAAAAATAAACGACTCTAATCTAACTTCAACACCGCCATGAACGCGCTCTGGGGAATTTCCACACTTCCTATCTGCCGCATGCGTTTCTTTCCTTCTTTCTGTTTCTCCAGTAATTTTCTTTTCCGCGAAATATCTCCTCCGTAACATTTTGCTGTTACATCTTTCCGGAGCGCAGAAATATTTTCTCTCGCCACGATCTTCGCACCAATGGCTGCCTGTAATGCGATCTGGAATTGCTGGCGCGGAATAAGTTCTTTTAATTTTTCGCAGATCTTTTTTCCGAACTCGTGCGCTTTGGAACGGTGAATGAGCGCCGACAAAGCATCGACCTGATCGCCGTTGATGAGAATGTCGAGTTTCACAAGATCACTCTGGCGATAACCGATCTGGTGATAATCGAACGATGCGTATCCTTTGGAAATTGTTTTCAGTTTGTCGTAAAAATCAAAAACAATTTCTCCCAATGGCATTTCGAAAACCAATTCCACGCGATCGGTGGTGAGATAGGTTTGATTGATGATCAGTCCTCTTTTCTCGAGACACAATTTCATGATGGTGCCCACGAATTCCGATTTAGAAATAATATTTGCTTTGATGTAGGGTTCTTCAATGAAATCTATTTTTCCGGGATCGGGCATATCGCTCGGATTATTCATGTGCGTTACTTCACCCGAGGTAGTATGCGCGATATAGGAAACGTTTGGCACCGTGGTGATCACTGTCATATTGAATTCACGCTCGAGACGTTCCTGCACAATTTCCATGTGCAGCATTCCGAGAAATCCGCAGCGAAAACCAAAGCCCAGCGCTGCAGATGCTTCCGGTTCCCAGGTAAGCGCCGCATCATTCAGTTGTAATTTTTCCATCGAGTAACGCAACTCTTCGAAATCGTCCGTGTCCACCGGATAAATTCCTGCGAACACCATGGGCTTCACATCTTCAAAACCTTTGATGGAAGTGGTGCTCGGATTTGCAACACTCGTGATGGTATCACCCACTTTCACTTCACGCGCATCTTTTATTCCGGAAATAATATACCCGACATCGCCTGTCTTCACCACATCTCGTGGTTCCATTTTCAATCGCAATACTCCAACTTCATCAGCGCCATATTCCATTCCCGTATTGATGAATTTTACTTTTTCTCCTTTACGGATCTCTCCGTTCAGAATTTTAAAATAGGCAATGATGCCGCGGAAAGAATTGAAAACGGAATCGAAGATGAGTGCCTGCAGCGGAGCATTGGGATCTCCTTTCGGTTCCGGAATACGATCGCAGATAGCAGTGAGAATTTCTGAAATTCCTATTCCTGTTTTTCCGGATGCAGAAAGAATTTCATCGCGCCTGCAGCCGAGCAGATCCACGATCTGGTCTTTCACCACTTCGGGTTCTGCACTGGGAAGATCTATTTTATTGAGAATGGGAATGATGGTGAGATCATTTTCAAGCGCGAGATATAAATTAGAAATCGTTTGCGCCTGTATGCCCTGCGCGGCGTCCACGATCAGGAGCGCGCCCTCGCATGATGCGATCGAGCGGGAAACTTCATAGGAGAAATCAACGTGACCGGGAGTGTCAATGAGATTCAACACGAATTTTTCTTCCTTGTATTCGTAATCCATCTGTATCGCGTGACTCTTGATGGTGATGCCGCGCTCTTTTTCCAGATCCATATCATCCAGCACTTGTGCTTCCATATCGCGCGCCGAGATCGTCTTTGTGAATTCCAAAAGACGATCCGCCAGCGTGGATTTACCGTGGTCGATGTGCGCGATGATACAGAAATTGCGGATGTTTTTCATTTGGGAAATGCCCCCGAATTGTCGGGGTGCGAAAGTACGGATAAGTAAGCAGAAATCAGTAGACGGTAAGCAGTCGACCGCTAAATGATTTTTAATTAATGCACTTGTGGTAACCAATCTCTCTTTTCACGTTATTTTGGAGCAAATGAAAAGGGCTTTTCTATTCTTCGTGTCGGTTCTGTCATCAATTTCATGCTGGTCTCAATCGCAGAATCTTAAAGTCACATTGTACATGAGGAACGCGAGATGGTTGGCGAGAACAGAATTCAGGGAGGTGAAAACGATAACATCGCCTGACTCCGCAAATGCTCCGTTTGAAATGCTCTGGAAATTGTACTGTATTGACACTGTTCCAACTTTTACAAGAGAGCAGGCCGTTGTGATCCATGACACTTGTTTTCACCGGGTAGATAAACTGAGAAATATTACGGTGGACAGTTTTTTCAGAACAGTTCCATTTGCGTTCAATGATTATCGGAGTCAGCTGGATCGAATTGATACTTCAACGAAAAGTGGCACAACATTGCTGTACTATTACTCTTCACATTTTTCAGATGAAGGCCCGTCGGGATTGTTTCACTATTTCAATGATGACATCCGAATAGCCTGTCACTATGCAGACGAATATTATTCCTATGATCCGGAAGGGAAACTGATCTCTTTACAATATGGAACAGATGAAGTCACGGATATCGTTTATGATAAAAATTCAAGAATAAAGGAATGTTTTGTCAATGGTGAGAAATTCCGTTTCGTGTATGATGATAAAGGGCGAATTACAGAAGTCCGCCAGTTGGAATCACCGGAATGGATGGATCGCGGCCCTGATTATTGGGTTATTTACCGTATTAGTGGATATAAGAACTGAAAACAGAACGATGAAGAAGATGGAATTCATTTCATACGGAACACCTCCAAGAAAACATCAAGCTTTCAGAAGAAGAGATCGGAAGATTTACATGTCCCTGATCAATGACTTCTTTGAAAAATACACTAACGAAAAAAAAGTCCATTCATTCAGCATTACCGCTGTTACTCTGAATCCACCGAGTGTAAATTATCAGAATGCCATTGCTGATATTGAAAATAAACTAACGATCATAGCATCGCACGGGAATATAAGTGGTGCCGGACCAGAATGGGAAATTGCTTCAGCGGATTTTGGAAAGGCAGTGGAATTGCTGGAGAAATACCTGGAGCTGGAAAAACATTTGCTATTAATAAAAATACAAGCTGATTTCACTTTCACCCCATCATGTAAATTCTTGAAACCGTACGCTGAGGTCTTGAAAAATGAAAGGCTACTCAGGAATAATAACTTTTTCTTTGTACTGACAAGCATCCAGGCATTTTGGATCAATATGAATTTTCCATTCACGGAGATCGGGGACCGGGAAATGAAATTATTCAGCGAAATTGAATCGACTTTGAATATTGAATTGAAAGAGAAAAATTTCCGGAAGATTATGTATGACGAGAAAAAGGATCGTATGAAAGTAAGCAGGCTCGATTGGTAAATCACTCTTTTCAGAGATTATGTACTTTTGCTTCCCGCATTGCTCAAGAAGGAAAACCATGAAAGTCACCGACCATTTCAAATCTGCGAACTCCACTTTATTCTCTATAGAAATTCTTCCTCCTTTGAAAGGGAAGAGCATCAGTTCTATTTACGAAGGCATCGATCCGTTGATGGAGTTCAAACCATCGTTCGTGGATGTGACGTATCATCGCGAAGAATACGTTTACAAAAAACGTGACGGCGGTTATCTCGAAAAAGTTTCCATACGAAAGCGCCCGGGCACGGTGGGAATTTGCGCAGCGATCATGAACCGTTATCATGTGGATGCGGGAACAGAGCGATGAAGAAGTGACGAAGTGCCGCTCCAAAAAAAACGCCCTCTTCGGAATGAAGAAGGCGTTACACAGAAAAATATTTTTTTATTCTACCGATAATTTTCCTTTTGCGATCACTGCATTTTCGCTGGTGATATTATAAAAATACATTCCGCCGGCGAGTCCTTCGCGATCCATTACAAACGTATCGCCATTGAGTTGTTCCACCTCGCGTACTTTATTTCCGGTGGCGTCATAAATGATGAGCGTTGCATTTTTCAATTGCATGTCATTGAAATGAAATGTGGTTTGATCGCTGAATGGATTCGGAAAAATATTCACGGAAGAATTTGCCGTTTGTTCTTCCACTCCTGCAACTCCGGTGAAAGCAAGATCATCGATCGTGAAAACGGTTCCGACATGTCCGGCTGTGTTAGTGGAATAAACACCTGCAAAGATCACTGCTGTATCCGGAGTAAGTCCGGAGAGATAAGGAAGCGGAATACTGAAAGAGGTCCATGCTGCTGCCGCTGTTCCGAAATAATAGTTCTGCAGATTCACGATCGTGTCGCGCGTGCCGGTAACGGAATTCCATTTTGTAAATATAACTGCAACAGCTGCGGAATCGCCGCCTGCAATAGCCAGTTTACGGAAACCGGTAAGATTTGCAGGACGCTGGTTGAAGGCATAACCCATTGCCCCGCCACCGCCTAATGCAACATTTACGACATTGGTTGCAGAAGGATCAGAAATTACTGCGCCCATCACCGTGTCTCCGGCATTGCTTACAGCAACAGACATCTGCACAGCATACGTGCCACTATGTGAGTTGGTAGTTTGTGCAGTAGTGTTTACAACATAAGTTGGATTCCCGAAAAGGTTATTGAAGTAGGACTGAATCACATCGGTGGTGATCCATCCCTGCGGAACCAAATAGGTATGCGGGCTTTCATTGTTATTCACCCAGGTTTCAAAACCGGGATTGGAAATTTGTGCAAATGCAGATGCACAGAATAAAAAAGAAGAAATAGAGAGTAGCGTTTTTTTCATTGGAGTTTTTTTTGTTTAGGTAAAAGTACGAATAAGAAAGAGTATGATACAATGGGCCACATCAGCAGTCAGGGAACGGAGTTCGGAATGTGCGGACTAAGAGGCTGTCTAAATTTCATCCTTCTGTTTTGTTATGCGCCATTTTTATTCATCCTTCGTTGCATTTCTTGGCCGTAGTCGCTCCACTATGGCCTGCAAAATGCGCCTCGGCTGAACAAAAATGGCATCATAACAATTCCAAAAAATGAATTTTAAACAGCCTCTAAGAATTACCATGCGACTGACTTTTGAATTCCTGATAATCGCTAATATTCCAAGCTCAAATTTCTCAGTTCTCATTTCTCTCCCATCTCATGTCTAATGTCTATTTTTGCATCCCATGAAAGTCACCGATCAATTCAAAGCTGCGCAGTCCACACTTTTCTCTATTGAAATTCTTCCTCCATTAAAAGGGAAGAGCATCAACTCTATTTACGAAGGCATCGATCCGCTGATGGAATTCAAACCTTCGTTCGTGGATGTGACGTATCACCGCGAGGAATACGTTTATAAAAAACGCGACGGCGGTTATCTCGAAAAAGTTTCCATTCGCAAGCGCCCGGGCACGGTGGGAATCTGCGCGGCGATCATGAACCGTTATCATGTGGATGCGGTTCCGCATATTATCTGCGGCGGATTCACAAAAGAAGAAACAGAAAGTGCGCTCATCGATCTGCAGTTTTTAGGAATAGAAAATGTTCTGCTGTTGCGCGGTGATGCGATAAAAACTGAACCGACTTTTGTTCCTGAGCCGAACGGGCATCAGTACGCGATCGATCTTGTGCAGCAGGTGGTGGAAATGAACAGCGGAAAATATATGCACGAAGATGTGGTGGACATGGCGGCTACGCAATTCTGCATTGGCGTTGCGGGTTATCCCGAAAAACATTTTGAAGCGCCGAATATGGTTGCCGATCTGAAACACCTGAAAGCAAAAGTGGACGCCGGCGCCGATTACATTGTAACACAAATGTTCTTCGACAATAAAAAATATTTTGAGTTCGTGGATCAGTGCCGTAAAATGGGAATTACCGTTCCTATCATTCCGGGTTTGAAAATTCTCACCGGCAGAAAACAGATCCTTTCGCTCTCTAAAATTTTCAAGATCGATATTCCGCAGGAACTTTATGAAGAAGTGGAAAAATGTGAGGATGAAAAAAAAGTGAAGGAGCTCGGGATCGAATGGTGCATTCAGCAATCGAAAGAATTAGTGAAAGCGAATGTTCCGTGTTTGCATTTCTACACGATGGGAACGAGTGAAGCGACAAGAAGAGTGGCGGAAAAAGTTTTCTAGGGGAACGAATTGCGAACTCGACGGTGAAAGACCGTCGTACGAAAATGCGAAGTGCGAAAATGCGAAGTGCGAAGAACGAACTTGCGAAATTCGAAATTCGCACATTTGAGTTTCGCATTTTCGTACCCGCTTTTTCTGCGGGATTTCGGAGTTCGTTCCCAAGTGCGGGAAATCATCCTCCGTAAGGCGAAAAAGCCCCGGCAATATGCTGCGTCGTCAATCTATTATTCGCTCTCACAATTCCCACCACATCAAAACGAACTTCATTCGTGAGATGCTTGTGCTGCAAATAAAGATTCGCCGCGCGGACAAGACGCGATTGTTTTTTTTTATTCACGAACATTTCCGGTTCACCGTGCCTGTTGGTAGAACGCGTTTTCACTTCCACGATCACGAGTTGTTCTCCATCCATTGCCACGATGTCAATTTCAAGATGAAGAAAGATCCAGTTTACATCGAGAATATGATATCCTTTACTTCGCAGCAAACGCACCGCTTCGAGTTCGCCCCATTTACCAATAGAAATTTTTTCTTCCATGCCGCGAAACTAAGCAGAGATTGGCACAGTATTCGTTTGTAAATGTGTAATCCTCCCTTTTTCGTAACTTTATTGTCACAAACCACACACCTATGCTCCGTCGAATTCTCCTGTCCCTGCTTGCAATCCTTCCATTCACAAATTTCCTTCATGCACAGACATTCGAAGGACTGATGGAATTCAAAAAACAATCCGGCAAGGAAGTCACCAATTATGTTTATTACATCAAAGGCGACAAAGTGCGCATTGACGAATTTGCGCCGGACTCACGCATCGTATCCGGAAGTTTTATTGTCGATACAAAAGCGATGACGATGATCTATTTGCTCCCCGACCGGAAAATGTGGGGAACGCGCACTTCCAAGAGCGGGATCGCTGCGCCTGCAGGTGCGGTGGTAACGGCAACGAAAAAAACAAAAGATCTTTTCGGTTATAAATGTGCCGAGCAAGTTGTGAAATGTGCGGCCGATACTACGCAGATCAGTTTCTGGATCGCTCCCGGAAAATTCAATTTCTTCCTTCCTATGCTGAAACTGATTAACCGCCAGGAAAATTTTTCTACTTACTATCTCGCGATCGCCAACCTGAAAGCCGGCTCCATGCCTTTGCTCGCTATTGAATCTAATCTCAATGGCGTAGAAAGAGGAAGACTGGAAGTGACCCGCCTCGAAGCAAAAGCCATTGCCGATAATATGTTCGACGTGCCGAAGGATTATACGAAGGTGGAATAATTCAAGGATTCAATGATTCAAAAATTCCGGAGTATGGAATTCATTTTTTGAATCATTGAATTTTTGAATTTCAAATCAGGAATGAAATTTTTTATTATAACCATCTTCTTGTTTTGCGGCTTCATTGCTTTCGGGCAAGTGAATGCGTTGCGCAAAATTGATAATGAACTGACTGCTTCCATAAAAAAAGAAATTACTTCTGATGAAGGTATCCGCGATAGTTTAGCGACTGTATTTCAAAAATTACTTCTGAAAGATCTGGCAGATCCCGTCACATTCACCGGTTCGCTCGACAGTTTATCGAAGTGGGTGGAAATAAAATATTCTGCCGACAACCAGATAAAATTTTACAGCTGGGATGATTACACCGGCGGAACCTGGCACAACATCAATTGTGTTACGCAATTCAGATCGGAGAACGGAAAAGTAATTGTACAACAATTGAATTCCGGGAACGAAGGAGAAAAAGATCTTTATACCGACAGCGGAATTTACGAAGTGCACGTGGTCACGATCAATGGAAAAACTTCTTATCTCACTTTCGGCTGGGGAACTCACGGCGCGGGAATGCAGCACAGCATCGTTCGTGTTTTCCAGGTTACCGGGCCCAAACTCACAGATTGCACTTCCTGTTTTGCAAATGACAGCGACCTGGTGATCGAATACCCGAGAGCTTATAATTTAAAACTGAATTTCGATCCGCTTACCAATGAGATCAGTTACACAGAATGTATAGAAATTATTGACTCCGTATCTCCTCAACCAATCGGGAAAACAATTGTTCTTCAATTGCGGGATGGAAAGTTTACGGAGAAATAATTTGAAATTTTTAAAAATAGTGCGAGGGTCATTGCGAACAACGTGAAGCAATCTTGCGCGTAAGGATCAAATCTTCGAATCTTCAAATTCAATATTGGAAATATTACTGCCGATATCCAGTTTAATTTTTTCTCCGAAGATCATTGAATAATTCTCCTTATCGTGCCCCGCAGGAAATCCGTAACACACAGGGAAATTATATTCCGCAACGTGCTCTTCAATTATTTCTTCTGCACTTTTTCCGAATGGAATGGCGTTGTCTTTCATTTCGCTCATTCCGCCGACGATCAATCCTTTCAGTCCTGCAAATTTTCCTGCGCGTTTTAAACTCAGCATCATGCGATCAATGTGATAAAGATATTCGTCGAGATCTTCAATGAAAAGAATTTTTCCGTTCGTGTCAATATCTGAAACGGAATTCTGCAAAGCATACAGCAAAGAAAGATTTCCCCCCACAATTTCCCCTTCGCAAATTCCTTCGCGATTCTTCACCGGCGTTTTATTCTCGCACCGGTACGCGAGCGTACGCCCGGCGAGCGCGTGGAAGAGCGTGCGCGTCGAAAATTCATCGAGATGAAAATTGATCGGCATGGTCGCATGCAAAGTTGCAATGTGAAAATTTGTATGAATGTGCGAATGCAAAACGGTAATGTCGCTGTAACCGATGATCCACTTGGGACTCTTCTGAAATTTTTTGAAATCAATTTTGTCAATGATGCGCAATGTTCCGTATCCGCCGCGCGCACTGATCACCGCTTTGATTTCCGGATCATCAAGAAAATTCTGGAGATCTTCGGTACGTTCTTCATCTGTTCCCGAAAATTGGTTGTGATTGCCGAAAAGATTTTTTCCGAGCGCCACATAATATCCCTCAGCTTCAATTTTTTTTATGGCAGATTCTATTTCTTCGCGCGAAATTTTCCGCGCCACTGCACAAATTCCGATCGTGTCGCCGGGTGATAAGAAAGGAGGAATGATAGTTGCAGGCATGGTTAGAGGAAATAAAAGTAACTTTCTGGAATGAAATTCCCGTTCATTCAGCGAAATTTGTTGGGTGCCTTTTTCTTCTATCTGATCTCATCAAGTTGCGCTCCTAAAGAGCAGTGCAATTGTAATTCGAATGAACTGGCAGAGGTCAGATATGATTCAAGTATTCAGGCTGGAAAAAGTAAGTATGCGGATTATCTCAAACGTTTCAATGAGTTACCACTCGTCGATGAAGATCATTATTGCGTAAGGTTTATTTTTTCAAGCTCGTTCGGTTATGGGAAAGTTTATCGTCTCGAACAAGTCAATGACCAATGGATGTTGTTTACCAAGCAATTTGATATTAAATATCAGAGTGACAACGATTCATTGTCAAATATTCGACAGAAAGCAATACCTGAAAAAGATGGGGAAGCGATAAAAAAGATGATCTCAGATTCATGCTTTTGGACAATGAATTCAGAGGAGTCTCGCGGTAGAGCTATTTTAGATGGTTCAGGATGGACATTGGAGGTTTTTGATCCTGAAGGAAATTCCTGTACCGGGAAAAACTATCATATTGTGAGCAGTATATCGACTGAATCCTCACACCTCTATTCGATCAACGCTGCTATTATAAAATTTGAACCATTGCCGTATGAATGGTAATTTATTGAGCTTCGCATACACATTTTATAAATGAGTAATTTCGTCACTCATTTATGAATTCACCCAAACGATACACCGTAACCGCCGCGCTCATTTATGCGAATGGCCCCATTCACATTGGCCATCTTGCGGGATGCTACCTGCCTTCGGACATTTACGTGCGCTACCTGCGCGCGAAAGGTGAAGATGTTTTGTTTGTGAGCGGAACAGATGAACATGGTGTTCCCATTACGCTGCGTGCGCGCAAGGAAGGTTTGACTCCGCAACAGATCGTTGACAAATATTACAGCGTGATAAAAAATTCTTTCCATGATCTCGGAATTGAATTCGATATTTATTCACGCACTTCACGCCCGATCCATCACAAAGTTGCCGGCGATTTTTTCAAAACGCTTTACGATAAAAACATTTTTACTGAGCAGACCACTGAACAGTATTACGACGAAGAGGCGAAACAATTTCTCGCCGATCGTTACATCGTTGGTACATGCCCGAATTGTAAAAATGAAAATGCGTATGGCGATCAGTGTGAAAAATGCGGCACTTCACTTTCTCCTGAAGAATTGATCAATCCGCATTCAACATTGTCCGGTTCGAAACCAACTAAACGCCCGACTAAAAACTGGTTTCTGCCGCTCGACAAACTTCAGCCGCAACTTCAAAAATATATTGACAGTCACAAAGAATGGAAAGCAAATGTTTCCGGCCAATGTCAATCGTGGCTGAAAGATGGTTTGCATCCGCGCGCGATGACACGCGATCTCGACTGGGGCGTGAAAGTTCCGCTGCCGGAAGCTTTCGGAAAAGTGTTGTACGTGTGGTTCGATGCGCCCATCGGCTACATCACTGCGAGCAAAGAATGGTTTGAACAACCGGAAACAAGAAATAAAATTTCTTACGGTGGAAAACCGAAAAGTGATAACTGGAAAAAATACTGGAAAGTTCCACCGGTGAGCGTGAAAGGAAAAACTTCGGATGAACTGGAAGAAACAAAACTCATTCACTTCATCGGCAAAGACAATATTGTTTTTCATTGTTTGATTTTCCCGGCGATGCTCATGGCTTACAACGAAAATTTGTCGCCCGAAGAAAAATTTATTTTGCCCGACAATGTTCCCGCGAATGAATTTTTAAATCTCGAAGGACAAAAAATTTCCACTTCGCGCAACTGGGCGATCTGGCTGCATGAATATTTAAATGAAATGCCGTGTAAGCAGGATGAATTGCGTTATGTGCTTACGGCAATTGCTCCCGAAACAAGCGACGGCGATTTTACCTGGGCGGATTACGAAGCGCGTGTGAACAATGAACTGGCTGCGGTGTTCAGCAATTTTGTGCACCGCACGATGGTGCTCACACAAAAAAATTATAACGGAAAAGTTCCCGAAGCAAAACAGTACACGAAAGAAGATCTTCATGTGCTTGGTGAAATTTCAAGATTTCCGGAAAAAACAGGCGCGGCAATAGAAAATTTTAAATTCCGTGAAGCACAGCAGGAACTGATGAATCTTGCGCGCGTTGGAAATAAATATCTGTCGGATAACGAGCCGTGGAAAAATCCGGATGCCGAGCGGGTGAAAACAATTCTCAATGTTTCATTGCAGATCTGCGCGAATCTTTCCATTTTATGTCAGCCGTTTCTTCCCTTCACAGCAGAAAAACTGCGCAGCATGCTGAATATTTCCGGAATGAATTGGTCGAGCGCAAAGAATACGAATCTGTTGACGGTAGGACATCAGCTGAATCAACCGGTGATGCTGTTCGCGAAAGTGGACCCTGAATTATTGAAAGTGCAATTGAATAAATTAGCGGAAATAAAAAAGGCGGCAGACGCTGATTCAAAATTGAACATTCAAAATTCAAAACCGAAAATTCCAGTGCAAAAACCCGAGACTACCTTCGAAGATTTTTCGAAACAGGATATTCGTATCGGAACAATTATCGCTGCAGAGAAAATGCCGAAGAGCGACAAGCTGCTGAAATTAATTGTGGACACCGGCATCGACCAGCGCACGGTGTTGAGTGGTATTGCAAAATATTATTCGCCTGAAAATATTATCGGGCAACAAGTCACCATTCTTGTAAATCTTGCTCCGCGCAAAATGATGGGCGTCGAATCGAACGGAATGATATTGATGGCGGAAAATGAAAAAGGAGAATTGAGTTTTGTTGCGCCGACGGAAAAGAATATTGGTAATGGCGGAATGGTAAAATAATGTGGCGATATTGCCAATTTGATAATGTGCTAATTTTGAAGATGAATTTCAGGTCCTGTAGTTCAATGGATAGAACGGAAGTTTCCTAAACTTTAAATCCAGGTTCGATTCCTGGTAGGACCACAATTTTTCTCAATGAGGTAGTTCAATGCCCGCCCGTACCGAACGGTACGTTCGGGCGGGGATAGTAGCCAAATTTCCCAACACTTTATTCCTACATTTGTTGAAATTTTATCGCATAGTATAGAGTATGAACATTACACTTTTAGGACAAGGATTTGAGGCCGCATCAGAACATTCAGTTGGTAAACAGCTAATCAAATTCTTTGCAGACAATAACTTTCGCACCTTCACAGGTATATCTGCATTTGCAAGTCAGGCAGGTGTAAACGGACTTTCAAAACATATTGCAGCAGCTAAAAAGCATCTCAACATTATTACAATCGTTACAGGCGTTGACCAAAAGGGAACTTCACAAGAAGCATTATTAGCACTTCTCAATTTGGACATAAACGCTTTTGTTTTTTACCAACCTTCATTCACAATCTTTCACCCGAAAATTTATTTGTTTGAAGGTGACTACAAATCAGAACTCATAATCGGTTCTTCCAATCTCACATCGCAAGGACTATTCACAAATGTTGAAGCATCGTTACTTGTAAGCATTGACAATTCAGTTGAGTCAGACAGAAAAATTGTTGAGCAACTAAAAGATTATTTCAAAGGCATTTTTGATTTCACCGACCCGAACCTGAAAAAACTCTCAAAGAAAATTATTGCTGACTTGGTGAAAGCTAAAGTTGTTCCGACAGAAGCAGAACGAAAAGCAGCACAGGACAAAGCAGAGAAATCGAAAAGGACAGAAACTGAAAACATCATTTCAAAAATATTTCCGAAGAGAGCAATCGCAAAAATCCCGACCGAATTCAGAGGAACAAAAAAAACAGTAACCATAACATCATCTGCTGCTGTTGTTGTTGGTAGTATTTCCAAGAAAGGTGAGTTGCTTTGGGAAAGCGGTAAACTCACCGAAAGAGATTTGAATATTCCGAAAGGGTCAAACACGAACCCGACTGGTTCAATGCTTTTCAAAAAAGGCAAGACTAAAGGCATTGACCAACGCCATTATTTCAGGGACGCCGTTTTTACTTCTCTCAAATGGAAGAGAGATACAAAGCCAGAAACATCACATCTTGAAAGAGCAGAAGGAACTTTCAATATTGTAATTGACGGCAAGCCGTCAGGCAGTTTTAAACTTACGCTCACACATAACCCTCGAACCGATACCCGCTCCTACGAACAGAAAAACTCAATGACTTCAATAAGTTGGGGAGAAGCCAAGAAAGTGATTGCAAAAGATAACCTCATTGGTAAGAATGCCACTCTATATAAGACCAAAAAGAAAAGTGAGTTTACTTTAGAAATCAAGTAAATATCTTTCAGCTCAATCTTGTTGAAAACTCTTTTCGGAAATATTTTTGTGGCTCATTTGTAAGTAACTACCTTTGGACTGAAGTAGTCCAAAATGAAATTAGAAAAAACATTCGGCGAAACAGTAAAGAAACTTCGTGAGGAGCAGAATCTTCCTTTGCGTGAAGTTGCGAAAGCATTGAGTATTGATACTTCAATGTTGGGTAAGATTGAGAAGAACAATCGCAAGCCGACCAAACAACTGATAGAAAAGTTTGCAAAATATTTCAAAGTAAGCGACAAAGATTTACTGATAACTTTTTTGAGTGATGCAGTTGCTTATCAGATAATGGACGAAGAAGATTTGTCTAATGAAGTATTTAAAGTAGCAGAAAAAAAAGTAAAATATTTGAAAACAAAAAAAACCGACCAATGAAATTAATTACAGAAGCATCAGCCGAAAAATTAAGAGGCGGTTTTTACACTCCCGAACCAATTGCAGAATTTGTTTTGCGTTGGGGCATCAATGGCACCACTGACTTTGACATACTTGAACCAAGTTGCGGTGATGGTGTTTTTTTAGAACAACTGCAAAAGCAAAAGTTCAAATACAAATCAATCACAGCAATTGAACTTGACCAAGAAGAAGCAGAAAAAGCAGAGCAAATAAATTTAAAGAACAAACAAATCATAAATGATGATTTCCATACTTATTGCAACCACACAGAAAAAAGATTTGATTTAGTTGTTGGTAATCCGCCTTACATACGATACCAGTTTTTTGACAGAGAACAACAAGTTGAGGCAGGAGATATTTTTATCAAAGCAGGTTTGACTTATTCCAAACTTACAAACGCTTGGGTTTCGTTTGTCGTGGGTTCATCGCTTCTGCTCAAAGACAAAGGTGGAAAAATCGGTTTCGTTTTGCCAGCAGAAATTTTACAAGTTTCGTTTGCACAACAGTTGAGAAATTTTCTTGCACATTTCTACAACAAAATCAACATCATTTCATTTGAGAAATTAGTTTTCCCAAACATTCAACAGGAAGTTGTTTTACTTCTTTGCGAAAAGAATAATTCTAAAGAACACAACATTGAACACATTGAGTTGCGTGATGCAAGCGAATTGAAAACGCTTGATGTAGCACGGTTAAAAAGCCCACAAAAGAAAATTGATTTTAAGAGCAACAAATGGACTTTCTACTTTTTAGAGCAAGGCGAAATTGATTTTTTAGAAAATATTGCAAAGCGTAGAAATATTCCAACGCTTGAAAAATTCGCAAGAGTTGAAGTTGGAATTACAACAGGTTCAAACGACTTCTTTACAGTTCCATTGACAACAGTTGAAGAATATGACTTGCAAGATTACGCAAGACCAATGGTTGGAAGAAGTGTTCAAGTGAACTCAGTAATCTTCACCGAAAAAGATTGGGAGAAAAACAAACACTCAAAAGCAAAAGCACACTTGCTTGTTTTTTCTGACCGAAAAAATTTAAACAAGAAAAACGGAGCAGTAAAATATATTGCACACGGTGAAAGTTTAGGAATTCACAAAGGATATAAAACTGGAATTCGTGATGATTGGTTTGTAGTTCCTTCTTTAAAAATTTCGGATGCCCTATTCATCAGACGAAACAATCTTTATCCGAGATTGATAATTAACCAAGCGGAAGCATATACAACCGATACAATGCACAGAGTTTTTGTGCGACCGAACACAAATATTAAGGCAATGACAGCAAGTTATTACAACTCACTTTCACTTGCATTCACAGAAGTTTCGGGAAGAAGTCACGGAGGCGGTGTGTTAGAGTTAATGCCAAACGAAGCAGAAAGAATTTTGCTTCCTTATCATTTGGACAATGCTGCTTTGCTTCCACAGATTGACAAACTCATTCGCAACAAAACCGACATTGAAGACGTTTTGAAAATCACAAACCAAATAATTTTGAAAGAGCATTTCGGTTTGACACAAAAAGAAATAAAGTTGGCACATAACATTTGGAAAAAACTTTCTTACAGGAGACTGAATAGGGGAAAGTAAATATGCCTTGAATCTAAAAAATAAACAAACAGTGACAGCAACTAAAACGAAATAAATAGAAACAATGCCGTTAAACATAAAACAAAGGTTTGCAGTTGTAGGTAATGAAATTATTTTACCACCTGTTTGAGTTTTGGATTTATCTTTTGTCTCTGGGATTTTCCCTAAATTCACTTCTCTAAACCTCCGCTCTTGAAAAAATTTTACCCGCTCATCATCGCCGCAGTTTTTTTCTGCGCATCAGGTTCTGCTCAATCCTCTGCTTCTTCGAAGAAAACAACTTTCCGCGAAGTGCAGCATTCTTATGAAAAAAAATTCACGGATCAGAATACCGGCAATTCTTCGAATGAAGAATATCTCCGTTACAAAGAATGGGAATGGTTCAATGAGCAACGCACTTTTCCCGGCGGAACTTTTCCCGATCCGGAAATTCTCATTCGTGAATACCGGAATTACCGCAACACGCTCGCGCAAACACGCACGGGCGATACACACACGCAGACGGCGAACTGGATCTTTCTCGGGCCCGATGTTGTTCCTGCAAATGGCGGAGGCGCAGGAAGAATAAATTGTATGGCCATCGATCCTGCGAATGCGCAGAATATTTTTGTGGGTGCAGCGTGCGGCGGATTGTGGAAATCTATAGATGGCGGCGCAACCTGGTCTTCGAATACCGATCTTCTTCCTGCAATAAGTATTTCTGATATTGCCATTGATCCCGCGAATACACAGGTCATGTATCTCGCAACCGGGGACAAGTATGGAATTTATTTTTCCGAACAAACATGGGGACAATATTCTGCGGGAATATTAAAATCGACAGATGGTGGTGCTACGTGGAATACAACTGGAATGAATTATTCTCTTTTCAATAACGCTATCATTCAGCGCCTCATCATCGATCCGTCGAACACGAATATTCTTTTCGCTGCTACTAATTCCGGAATTTTCAAAACGACTGATGGAGGAACAACATGGAATATTATCCGCAACGGAAATTATTACGACATAGAAATGAATCCGTCGAATGATCAGATTATTTACAGCGGCGACAGTCTTACATTCATTCGCTCCACAGACGGAGGTACAACGTGGAATGTGATCAGCGGACTTTTTTCCAATGGAAGAATTTCCATCGCTGTAACTCCTGCGAATGCAAATGATGTGTATGTGTGGAGTGTGGGAGGCGGATTTTATTTTTCAACTACTTCCGGCGCTTCCTTCGTGCCGAAATCCGATCCTTCTTTTGCAGCGCAGCCCTATGGTTATGAAGATAAAGTGCTCGAAGTTTCTCCTGTGAATGCGAATGTGATCTTCGTTGGCGGAATGCTCATTGCCCGATCCATCAATGGCGGAACGAACTGGGCGACGGTTTCGAACGCAACAACTTTTACAGCGCCGAATTATGTGCACTCGAATGAACACGCGCTTTTATTCGCGGCAGGAAGTGATTCTACTGTTTTCTCCTGCAACGACGGAGGAATTTTTAAAACAATAAATCGCGGAACAAACTGGAGTGATCTCAGCAATGGCCTTGCGATCAAACAATATTATCGTCTCGGTTCTTCTGCACTCACGCCGAATTTAATTTACGCCGGCGCATCCAACAACGGAACGGATCGCATCACGGCGGTGAATACCGCAACACGAGTGAATAGTTCGGAAGGAATGGAATGTCTCGTTGATTTTACCAATGATAATATTGTTTTTTCCTCGCAGGAGAATGGCGCGTTTTTCAAATCGACAGATGGCGGAGTAACTTTCAATTCCATTCCTGTTACCGGTTGCGACTGGACTTCGCCTATGATCATGGATCCGAATGATCACAACAAAATGTATGCAGGAGGAAATGATATTTACGAATCGACCGACAATGGAAACACGTGGTCGAATCTCACCTTTGGCGGACTCGACGGAAGTTGTGTTTACTCATTGGAGATCTGCAGTTCTTATCCGAATTATATTTACGCTGCTACGTTCGGAAATCTTTATCGCACAACAGACGGCGGAATTACCTGGACGAATATTACCGGAACACTTCCGGTTTCAAGTGCGGCTATTTCAGGGATCACGATCAGCGATGTGAATCCGGATGCGGCGTGGATTACTTTTTCCGGATTCTCCAATGGAAATAAAGTTTATTACACCAACAATGGCGGAACGAACTGGAGTAATTTTTCCGGAACGCTGCCTGATGTTCCTGCGAATTGCATAGAATTTCAGAATGGAAGTAATAATTTATTGTACCTCGGAACAGATCTCGGCGTTTTTTATCGTGATGCTTCCATGAGCGACTGGTTGCCGTACAACACCGGTTTACCGAATGTGATCATTGATGAACTGGAAATAAATTATGGCACGAGTAAATTGCGCGCCGCTACTTACGGACGAGGAATGTGGGAAAGTGATCTGCAAACTTCCACCGTACTCACGCTCGACGCCAGCGCCTATTCCATTTTGTATCCCCCGCTTTCATTATGCGATTCCGTTATCGCGCCGCTCGTGCGCATACGCAACGCGGGAATGACGGCGCTTGATTCAGTGGAAATTCATTGGAGAATGGATGCACAATCGTGGCAGATGATGATGTGGTATGGAAATCTTGCAACGCTTGCTACTGCAAATGTTTCTCTTCCCGCATACACGCTCACTGCGGGCGCGCATACGTTCGATGTTTTCACTGCGAATCCGAATGGCGGAACAGACATGAATAATTATAACGATACACTTTCAAGAACATTCACACTCATCTCTCCCACTCCCGCAGGATCTGTTCTTCCGCCGGTAGTGGAAGGATTTGAAACCACTTTATTTCCTCCTGCAAACTGGACGATCGAGAATTCAACCAATCTCCTCGCACGATCAACTGCTGTGGGCGCTTACGGATTATCTTCTGCTTCCATGTTTGCCGATTTTTACAATATAGCAGCCGGGAACGACAAGATGATCTCACCGTACATCGATTTTACCAATGTAATGCCACCGATACGTTTGCGTTTTGATCTTGCTTATGCACCTTATGATTCAGTTTACATCGACACATTCGCCATCGATCTTTATTCCGATTGTTCGGGAATAGGAGAACGCATTTACACGAAGTCGAGTTTCCAGATGAACACCGCAGGACTCACCGGCGGAGTTTTTGTTCCGAACATTTCCCAATGGAGAAGCGATACGCTGAATCTCGATTCACTTGCCGGGCATTTGCCAATGGAAATACGTTTCCTCGCCATCAGCGGTTATGGAAATGATCTTTACATCGACAACATTAATCTAACCGGGAACATGGTGGGAATTGCACCTTATGAAAATAATTCTTCGCTGAACATTTATCCGAATCCTTCTTCCGGTGAAATAAATATTCAATTGCACTCTTCTTCGGAAAGTAAAGTGGAAATTCATGTGTGCGATGTAACCGGAAAAACAGTTCAGGAAAAAAACTTTTCTGCGAATGAAGGAATGAATTATTTTTCGCTCGATGTTTCTGCGTTGAGCGACGGGATTTATTTTGTGAAAGTGCTGCAGGATGGAACAATGACAACAAAGAAAATTTCGGTAATACGTTAGGTGATGACAAAATACATTGCTTTCCTGCGCGCGGTGAATGTGGGCGGGCGCGTGGTGAAAATGGAAGAACTGAAAAAGATCTTCGCATTACCCGGCTTAAAAAATATTTCCACTTATATCCAGAGCGGGAATGTGATCTTCGAAACGAATGAAACTGATGTAACAAAACTGAAGAAAAAAACAGAAACTGCGCTGAAGAAAAATCTCAGCTACGAAGTACTCGTGTTTTTAAAAACCATTCCTGAAATAAAAAAAATCATTGGTGAAAATCCATTCACAAAAAAAATGGAGGGAATGCACTTGTATGTTTCCATGCTGTCGGGAATTCCGTCGAAAGAAAATATTTCTTTGCTCGATGCTTACCGTGCAAAGGAAGAATGCTTTGAAATAAAAGGGACAACCGCTTACCTGCTTTTTCCTCCGAAAACCTATGGCCAGACAAAATTGTCAAACTCCACGATTGAGAAAAAATTAAAAGTTCAATCTACAACGCGGAACTGGAATACGATGAATAAGATCATTGCGCTGTAAAATTTCCTATTCCCCGTAAACGATAATTCTCCGCGTTACAAAAACCGATTTATCCACATTGCGGATCTCCGTTTTTTTGATCCAGTTCCCGCGCGTGTCATACACGTACACGTACACATACCCGTACTCAAGCGTTCCATTGGAATGGTAAAAATTCTTTACCACTTCATCCCCTCGCACATTGGTGGAATCGAACAGCGTAAAATTCCGCGTGCTGTCAACGTAATAAAAATAGCCACGATCGGTCCGCTTGTCATTGCTGCCAATGAAATAAGCTGAATCAGTTATCTTCATTTTTGAATCGTAAATTTTCGTATCACTTTTCAGATGCGGGGTATCATATTCATAAACAGAAACACCCGTGATATTTCCTTTCGAATCAAATTCAGTATCGAATATTTTATTTGAATCCGGGTACAAGCGGGCATAACTCTTCAGTAGAATATTTCCCGGGCCGAATTCCTTTTGCATTCCAAGACGGCAACTATCATCATATACAGAAGTCCACAGATCGAGAATCCGCCCCTTCACATCTGTTTTTTTATCTTCTGTTTTGTACATCCTCTCGTTCCGTGTAATTTTTGATTCCGATTTTATCAGTCCTGTTTTTTCAAATTCCCGCCCGCCTGTTTCATAGCCGAGTGAATCGTAATACGTGATGCGGTCATCCGTAATGTCTCCGTTATAATTTCTCCGCGCAAGCTGGCCGGTGTCGAACGTGATGTATTCGATCTCCCGGATGCTGATAATTTTTCCTTTCAATCCCAGCCGGTGCAGATCACTTTCTTCCATAGGGCAAACAGAAAGATATTTTTCCTGCGGAAATTTCATTCCACAGCAGAGAAAAAAAAATAAAAAAGAAAAATATTTCATGGACTGAAGTCGCTAGCAAAGATAGTTCATCGGTCACAAAGATCTTTCCAGCGGAAATCATAACTTAGTTACACCCTAATCCGGTTGCAATGCGCCTACGATCTTTTTCTTCCACTGAAAATTACCATTGGATCTGTTTGTTCCTTGCAGTTTTTTTTCAAATGCAAAACTCTGTTGCCTGTTCCTGCAGCGGGCCTTCTTATTTTTCAAAATCGGAGTTCGACGGACAGAAATATATTTTCATAGGCAAGTGCATTTCATTTACGGAGATCGATCGTGAGAAATCGGAATCCCACGATTCGCATCTTGCAAAATTCGTGGCTTATAAAATTTACAAAGGAGTTCCCGACAGCGATGCAACATTTTCGGTTACGTGCGCTCCCGAAGATCCCTGCGGCTCTTCTTTTTCTCCCGGCGAATATTATTTCATCTGCACTTACGGAAGTTCTTACCTCTGCGATCGCTGCCGTCCAATCGGGATTTACGAAAAAGATGCACATCTCAAAAAGAAACTGAAAACGTATGTTGAGAATTTTCAGTATGACGCTTTACTTGATGAGATGGCTGCATACGAGAAAAAACACGGTTCGCTTTATGCATATTATGGATCGAAACAGAATTTTGTGAATGGGAAATTGGAAGGCCGCATTGATTTTTATTATGATGAGATCTCTTTTTCTGTTGATCCCGATACTGTAAAAACTCCGAGGACGATTTATGAATCTGATTTTTATCATAATGGGAATCTCGACAGCATGTATATGTTTAGTGAAGACGGAAAAACGCTGAAAGAAATTTCACGCTACAGGAATAATGCAGAATCTGGCTGGCAGGACGATTATTTGAACGGACATATCAGGTCGCGTGATTACTACGACAGCACCGGTAAAAGAAAAATTTCCCTGCAATATGAAAATAACGGATCATTATTTTACCGAACAGAATTTAACGACTCGGTCACTTCTTATTATAATTATGAAGGGCCGGGAGGAAGTTTGCAGCAATTACGCAAGCGCTACAATGACGGAAGCGGATCCATTCAACTATTCAGAAGCGACAGTTCGGTTTACATGCAAGGCGATATCCGAATCGAACATTCACCTGTCCGATGGAATGAGGAAATACTTTATGTGAATGAATACATCAACACCAGAGGTGAACACGTAGTGACAAAAGGAAAAGGCCATCTTACTGAATGGTACAATGATTCCATCAAAGAATTCGAAGCCGATGTTTCCGATGGAATTTTTTACGGCCATGTCTGCGAATGGTATGACGACGGACATTTGCATTCGGAAGGATTTTACAAACCTCCGGGCGACAGCAACACTTATCACAACAGTATGATCGATGCGTTGAGTGAATCTGATTATAATAAATTCGGATTCCCTTATGACTCGCTGCGTGTGTTGTATCGCGATGGAACCCTCGAATATGAATTCATCTACCATCCTGATCACAAAACCTTCACCAATAAATATTTTGAGAACGGGGAATGGAAAGAAATAGAGGAAACTGTTTTTTCAACCTGGAAATAAGGTGAATTTATCAAGATCAATATCCAATAATTAATTATTAAACGTTGGGTAATTCATTGGTATATTTTTATTTTTTGTATAAATCATGCTTTTTCAATGTCCAATAATAAAACCTTAATTCCCCAGCCCGCATAGCCCGCAGAAATACTTTTGCGGCATGAACATACGGCTCCTGTTCATATCAATTCTTTTTTGCAACTCGCTGTATTCGCAGCAAGGATGGTGGACGTGGATGCACGGAACCAACTCGAGTGGCTCTCCCGGAAATTTCGGAACTATAGGTGTGGCTGCACCTGCCAATGATCCTCCTGCTTTGTATGAAGCGGGAGAATGGACCGATCAGCAGGGAAATTTCTGGCTCTTCGGCGGACTCGACAATGGCCACAACGAACATGGCGCGTTGTGGAAATACAATTACGCTTCCGGAATGTGGACGTGGATGAAAGGCCCGCAAGCTGCACTCAACGCCGGCGTGTACGGAACGCAAGGCATACCTGCACCAGGAAATTTTCCCGGCGCAAGAAGTTGGGGAATGGCAACGTGGGTGGATGCGCAGAATAATTTGTGGCTCCTCGGCGGTCAAGGTTACGACGGTGCAGGAAATTTCGGCAACATGAATGATCTGTGGAAATACGACATCACTACGAATATGTGGACGTGGATGAACGGGCCGAACATAAATAATCAACCCGGAGTTTACGGAACACAACTCGTAGCTGCTGCTGCAAATGTTCCGCCGAGCCGTTATGAAACTGCAGCAACGTGGACCGACAACAACGGAGATCTTTTTCTCTTCGGCGGAATTACTTTTTCTCCCTCGTTCGGAAATTTAAATGATATGTGGAGATACAATGTGAGTACGAATATGTGGACTTGGATGCGCGGTGCAAATGTGGTGAGCTCTCCCGGAAATTATGGAAGCATTGGTGTTGCTGCTCCAACGAATGATCCTCCTGCGCGATCTGCTTATTCAAAATGGAAAGATGCAAATGGAGATCTCTGGTTCTTCGGCGGATCGGATGTGAACACGAATACGTTCAATGATCTTTGGCGATACAATGTTGCTGCGAATGAATGGACATGGATGCACGGATCGAATACAGCGAACGCAGCAGGAAGTTTAAGTGCGCAATGTGTGCAGGCCGCGTCGAACGATCCTGATTCGCGCAATGAAACGCGCGCATGCTGGACTGACCGCTGCGGAAATTTCTGGTTGTATGGTGGCGCGCAGGGCGGAAGTTTCTCCACCACCTTCGGCGACATGTGGTATTACAATGTGCAAACAAATCAGTGGGCATTTGTGAGTGGAGTTTCTACTCCGAATTCAGTCGGCGTATGGGGAACACAAACCGTTGCCGCTGCTGCCAATCATCCGAACGCGCGCGCAGGATCTGTTGCATTCAAAGCGCTCAATGGAGAACTCTGGTTATTCGGTGGCAGCGGAGTTTTTGGCCCCACGGCTTACAATGATCTCTGGCGTTTTGTTCCCGACACAACCGGTTGCACACCAAATACGTGCTCGCTCGCACTTGTTTCTTCTTTCAGTGCGGCGAATGGATGCGCACCGTTCATTTCAAATTTTATTAATACAAGTACGGGCGCTACAAGTTATTCATGGGATTTCGGCGACACACAAACTTCAACACAAACAAATCCATCTCACACTTACAACACACCGGGAACTTACACCGTTACACTCATCGCATCGAACAGCACAACTTCAGACACTTCTTATTTCACACTCACTGTTTTTCCTGTTCCCACTGCGGGCATCACGGGCAATGATACCATTTGCGCGGGCAGCGCGACCACGCTCACGGCTTCGGGCGGGGGCACGTACGCATGGAGCACGGGCGCTACCACTGCGCCGGTCACTGTATCACCGTTGGTGAACACCACTTATTCTGTTGTAGTCTCCAATGGAAATTGCACCGATACTGCTTTCATGAGTATCGTCGTAAATCCTTCTCCTGTCGCAAACATTACCGGCACAGACAGTATTTGTGTCGGGGGATCGACCACGCTCACCGCAACGGGAGGCGGAACGTACACGTGGAGTACAGGATCCACTTCTTCTTCGGTGAATGTGACTCCGGCTGCCAATTCTGTATTTTCGGTGATCGTTTCGAACGGGTTGTGTTCTGATACAACCTTCTTCAATGTATCCGTTTTCCAGTCCCCGGTTCCATCCATCACCGGTGATACGGTCATTTGCATTGGCGAGGCAACATTGCTCACAGCAGCCGGGGGAACAAATTATACCTGGAACAACGGGCAGAACACTGCCGCCATTCTCGTTCATCCTCCTTTCGATTCCACTTATGTCGTGAATGTTTTCAACGGCCCCTGTCCTGTTTCCGATTCTATTCACGTGATCGTTCTTCCGCTTCCAACGGTGAATGCAGGAATTGACGATACTATTCTCATCGGGAATTCAACGATACTCAGCGCTTCGGGCAATGGAAATTCTTATTCCTGGAGTCCGCCAACAGGGTTGAGTTGCACGTTGTGCCAGAACACAACCGCAAGTCCGGTGCAGACCACGACTTATTATGTGACCACCACTGATGCGAATGGATGCACGAGTGTGGACAGCGTAACGGTTTATGTAAATGAAAATTGCGGGGAAGTTTTTGTGCCAAAGGCATTTTCTCCCAATGGGGACGGGCAGAATGATTACGAATGTGTTTATGGAAGATGCATTCAGACACTCGACTTTTCCATTTACGATCGCTGGGGAGAAAAAGTTTTTGAAACCGATCAGCCGGGAAAATGCTGGGACGGAACTTTCCGCGGTGAACCCATGAACACTGCCGTATTCGTCTATTACCTGCAGGCAACATTACTTACCGGCGAAACAGTCACTAAACAGGGAAATATTTCACTCATCCGCTGAAATGAAAATGAAACAAATATTTTTTACTGCCGCTGCAGCTTTTATTCTGCCGCTGTTTTCTTTTGCACAGGATATTCATTTCTCGCAATTCTACCTCACACCGCTCACGCAGAATCCTTCGCTCGCAGGATTGCATCACGACATGCAGGCGATCGTGAATTACAAAGATCAGTGGCAGAGTGTAAGCAATTCTCCTTATCGCACGATGGCTTTCTCCTACGACATGCGGCTGAATAAGAAAAAAGCAAAAAAAGGTTTCTGTGCTGCCGGTGTGAATTTTTTCAGCGACAAATCGGGCGATTCAAAAATGACAACCACGCAGGCAAATTTTACTTTTGCTTATCATGTTTTCCTCAATAAGTATAACACGATTGGCGGTGGATTGCAAGCCGGATTTTTTCAGCGCAGTATCAGTTATTCCGATCTTACGTGGGGAAACCAATTCAACGGAAGCAATTACGACGGATCACTTCCCAATGGTGAGCCCAATGGCGGAACAACTTTTTCACGCTTTGATCTCAGTGGTGGTGTCGTATATAATTTCAATAATACTTCCGGCGATATCAAAGTGACAGACAATCATGACCTGCGCTTCACAGGAGGAGTTGCATTTTTTCATCCGCAGCATTCCGCTTATTCTTTTTATGGCAATCCTGAAAATCTTTACATGAAATACGTGGTGCATGGCAACGCGGTCATCAGTATTCCGAATTCGAACATTGCTGTTCTCCCGGGATTCATGTATTACCGGCAGGGGCCCGCGCAGGAAATTTTTGCAGGATGGCTGGTGCGTTACAAATTAAAACAGGACAGTAAGTACACGGGTTTTGAAAAGGGTGCGGCATTTTCACTCGGCGCTTTTTATCGTGCGAAAGATGCCATTGCAGTTTGCTCGCTGCTTGAATATTCCAAATACGCGATCGGTGTGAGTTACGATGTGAATATTTCCCCACTGCGTGCAGCAAGCAGCGCCAGAGGCGGCATCGAGATCACACTTCGTTTCGTGAATCCGAATCCGTTCCTGTACCAACAGTTCTATCGGCAAATATCGAGTCCCATCATTGATTAAAAAGAATTTCATGAAAACTATTTTCTGTTTCCTGTTTTTATTTTTCGCTTCATTTGAAATGGAAGCACAGCAGCCGCAGCGATTTTACGTGAATGGAAAATGCGGTTATAAGAATTCCACGGGAAAAATTATTGTGGATGCAAAGTATGAAGCCGGCAGTGAATTCAAAGATGGATTTGCAATTGTCGTGTCTGAAAATAAAAGAGGATTCATCAATTTCTCAGGAAATATTTCCATCCCCCTTCAGTTTGATGACGCGTCACTATTCTCCAATGGAATTGCACGCGTTTCCGTTTCGGGAAAATACGGCTTCATCGACACGACAGGAAAATTTGTGATCGCTGCAGATTACGATCAGGCCGATGATTTTTCATGCGGACTTGCATGGGTACAAAAAAACGGGCTTTATGGTTTCATCAATCCGGCAGGAGAAGTTGTTATTCCCATTCAATATGCAGCGGCAAATTCTTTTTCAGAACAACTGGCTTCGGTGAAGCTCAACGGAAAATGGGGATTCATTGACATCACCGGTAAAACGATTATTCCGTTTGAATATGATCTTGCATGGTCATGCACCAATGGAGAAGCGCACGTGAAAAAAGGAACTGAAGAATATTATGTGAACCTGGAAAATAAAAAGACACATGAAGTGGAAAAAGAAGATGAGAGTGAAGAAGGGAAAGGCCGGCGGTAAATAATATCTCCTCCCTTTACAAAACCATCCGAAACCTTACATCCGTAAATCTTTTCCTGCAGCGGGTTTTACCATGGCGCAGCAGTGAAATAGTTTTGTTTCATCAAACCCAACCGCCATGAAAACAAAACTCCTCTTCACCTTCCTGTTCAGCATCACCCTGCTCAGTGCGAACGCCGCACGCAAAGAAAAAAATCTTGAGATCTCTTCTTTTCTCACTTACAATGGGGAAAAAGTGAGCGATTATTCCATGATCGTTTACGAAGAAGGAATTCCGGTTGACACGTTCATCGTTACGGAAGAAAACAAAACTTTCGTGATGCTCAATTACGATTGCAACTACTGCATCCGTTATACAAAAGAAGGTTTTCTCGACCGCGTGGTACTTATTGACACGCATGTTCCCGAAGGAGAATCGTTCATGAAACATACTTTCGATTTTGAGATCGAATTGGTTTCGCTCAAAGACCACGGCAATACCATCGGCGATCTTCCGGTTGCAATTGTAGAATACGATACCTACTCGAATGAATTTCTCAACGACCGCGATTATTTCCGCCAGGTGAGAGGAAAAGAAGTGAAGGAAGACAAGTAAAGGGAAGATTACAGATATACAGATTACGGATGATTACTTTTATTGGCTGTCTTGCTATTCGTACATTTGTAATTGGTATATCTGTATTATCATTAATCTTCCCTCATGAAAAAAACAATTACCCTCCTTTACGGAATTTCTTTTTCTGTTTGTGCTTTGAATGCCCAATGGAATATTCAGAACTCCAGTTTCCCCAATACAGCAACAGGCATCAATTGTATTTCCATCGTAGATGCAAATACAGTTTGGGCCGCCGCATTCGATTCTTCTTACAATAATCCTTCACTCGATTTTACGATGACAGTGAATGGAGGAACCACGTGGACCGCCGGTACAGTAAGCGGCCCCAATGCAAATTTCAACATCTCAAATATTTCCGGCGTGGATGCAAGCACTGCATTTGTTGCGGTGGCCGACTGGAATAATGGTGGCGGAAGAATTTATAAAACAGTGGATGGTGGTGCAAACTGGACACAGCAGAATAACGGCGCATTCATTCTGCCGAACGGTTGGGTGGATGCAATTCATTTCTGGAATGCGAACGAAGGAGTTTGCCTCGGTGATTCGAATACCGGCTATTGGGAATTTTATACAACGGTCGATGGTGGAACAAACTGGTCGCGCGTGCCGCAAGGAAATATTCCGGCGAATCTGCAATTGGAATATGGACTCGATAATGTTTTTTCTGTTGTGGGAAATACAATTTGGTTCGCAACAGATTCCGGAAGAGTTTACAAATCCATTGACAAAGGAATGAACTGGACCGTTGCTTCTACCGGTTTGCAGGGAATTACAAGCATGGCATTTAAAGATGCAAACAACGGCTTAGTGGAAGATGGCGGAGTTCTCATGAGTACCACCGACGGCGGCGCTACATGGAACAATGTGAACTTTACCGGGAATCTCCGCGACGGATGGATGTGTTATGCGCCTCCCGGTGGGAATGGATTTTATGTGACCACAGAATTTTTCGGCGGACAAGGTGGGTCTGCTTATTCGCTTGACAATGGCGTAACGTGGAATGATTTTGATGATCTCGTTGATCACGGCGCAGTGATGTTCCTGAATTCTTCAACGGGTTGGTCAGGCGGCTGGAACGTGAGCCCGACTACCGACGGGATGTTTGTGTATGCCGGAAGCGTGGGAATAAAAAATAATTCCGTGGAGAATGCAATTGTTTCTGCTGTTCCAAATCCATTTAGTGAAGCGACCACGATCACGGTGAGTGGTTATGCTATAACACAACCCTTGCAATTGAACATTTTCGATCTTACGGGGAAACTGATTCGTACGCAAAGTTCTATTGACGGAACATTCCATGTGAACCGGAACGAACTTGCTGATGGAAGTTATCTCTATCGCATTACTTCCGGCACTGTTGTTCTCTCCAATGGGAAACTGGTGGTGAACTGATCGGCTCCTGCCTTCTGCTTACTGCCTTCTCCTACTGCTCCTCATCTCCACAAAAAGTATGTATCTCAATCCCGATCATGAATCGCGGAAGATCGGCGCCGTTTCCATTCACAAATGAATTTTTTATTAATCCGCTGATCCGGTACGTAGCGACAACTGCGAAATTATCATTGCCCACTCTTGCGGTTACACCGTAATCGAACGGATCGAGAAAACGCAACCCGGTGAGGCGCGTGTTGGAATGACTTTTATCGGCGGTCACAAGATTATACTCTACATCCGTGTACGTGTTTGCGCTGCGTGCGGTCATATCACCGTAAAATCCGACATCGATCCATTTCACTTTTGCAGTGTCTGCTGTGTTGATGATTCTCCTTGCGCAAATTGCGCCGCCGAGATCGCTGATCGAAAGATGTTCTTTATGATGAACATTTTCTGTGAGCGGAAATATTTTCGGTTTGTTCTGATCGATTTTAAATTTATTAAAACGATATCCCGCGTCGAAAATCAAATGTGTTTTCTTTTTTACTTTCCATTCGTAACGAAAACCGAATCCCGCATCGAAAGATCCGAAAGCAACAGGAAGCCCGTACGATTCCGGCCCGCCGATCAAACCCACCTGTGCATACGCTCCCGGAATTCCACCGGGATAATTTTTCCGCAAACGCGGAGTCGGGAAAGCACGATTTACCAATGAGAGTAAAACATTGTGAATAGTGTCGGGAACATAAGTTGCAACAACAGAATCTTTTTTCGCGGGCTGAATGAGAATGGTATCACACGGAATTTCTGCAATGGAACTGTCAGTTGGAAAATTCTGTGCGAGTAAAGAATCACGATCGGGCTGCATCATCACGCTCGTGTCGCGCGGGGGAATGTATGCGATGGCGTAATGCACGTGTACGGTATCGCGGCGCGGAATGCTGTCGGTGATCACAAAATAAAACGGGTACGGAACGCTGTTGCTGTAAACTCCGAATGAAGAAGCGTAACCGGTTTGCATCGTATCAGGAAAAGGAACCGGAATGAAATATGTGTAAACTGTATTCACGACCGAATCGGGAATAAGGTAAGTGATCACAGAATCGGGGAGTGAATTCACATTCACAGAATCGGGTTGCACATCGGCAAAAGCAGAATCGCGTTTCAGCGAATCAATGGCCAGATCATATTCACGGAAAATAAGATTGGCAGTCGGGTAAGGAGCAGGTTTAACGTAAGCGTATTTTTTCGAAAATCGTTTCGACGGGGTGTGCACATAATATCCGTCCATGTACAATCTTTTTTTGATGATCGTGCTTTGCCATTTGCGATCGCAGCCCGAGAAAAAGAGGACAGCGAGCAAACACCAGGTGAAGCGTTTCATTCGGGAGGGTGTTGGTAAAGTAGCGTTGCATCATGCTTATAGGTTTTAAGCTGGTGAGTGAATAACGCACAGGAAGAAAAAAGATACAGGGTGTTTGAGATGTAACGCTTATGCACGCGCGATAGTTTCCCTACTATTCTAAAAATTACTTAAGAGATGAGAATGAATTTGGGGAAGATTAACAATAAATTAATTTGCCACACTTGTGAAGACTGTAGATTATTCCCGCACCACTTTTGCAGAATAAATTTTATCCCCCGCTTTCAATTGCACAAAATAAATTCCCGAAGAGAAATTGCTCATGTCTATCTGCGTGTTTAATTCTCCATTCGGAGATTCAAAATTTTTCGTGAATAAAATTCTGCCGGTTACATCCGTTACAGAAATCACTGCACGGCTTGCTTCAAGATTTTTTGACTGGATGAAAATATTATCTTCTGTTGGATTAGGATAGATTGTTAAATCTGTTTTTTTGCTTGTTGGAATTATTCCTGTATTGATCATGGCATAACATGTAGAAGTATCAGTACATGAATTCTGCGTTACGATCACTGCGTAGCTCCCATCTATTATTGCAAGGTAACTTTGGTTTGTTGCCCCTGGAATCGGGGCATTTCCGTTATTGCAATCGATCCATTGGTACGTTGCGCTTGAAGCATTTGATATTAAAGTTGAATAAGAAATTGTAACTGAAGTATCAACAGTATTAACGGTTACAGAAATACTTCCGCAAAGTCCTGGAAATGCACAACCGCCTTCTCCCCTTGCGTGATAAATTGTTGTTACCGTTGGAGAAACAGAAATCATTACGCCACTTCCAATTGGAGTTCCGCCACACGAATCGCTGTACCATTGCCAGTTCGTTGCGCCGTTCAATGTGCCATTTGCGGTCAATGTTGTATTTCCACCAGGACAAACTGAAGAAGGATTTGCAGAAAGTACAGGAACTGTTGGATTAAGACACTGAGTGCCCAAAATAAAATATGGAAATCCTTCGGAGCGATTATAATAACCGATTCCTACATCATTGCCGATTAGTACCATTGATGAAAATTCGCCGGTACCTTCAATTGTATCCAGCTTCACCGGCGTACCCCAGGAGACTCCTGTTGAATCCAAAGCGCGAACATATTTCAGATCATAAATATTATAATCATAATAAGAAACTGCGGGATAACCATTCACCACTTGCAAAGAGGAAGTTTGTCCTTCCCATATACCCGGATCGACAACGACCGCCGGCCCCCAGGTAGTGCCCGAAGCATCAGTAGCCCGAATGTATTTTACTTGTTTATTGGTAATATCCCAATAAGAAATCGCAGGATTGCCCTTTACTATCTGAAGCGCAGAAAATTCTCCTACGTTTCCGGTAACATCCAGTAACAATGGAGCAGCCCACGCTGTTCCGGAAGGATTCGTTGCGCGAATATATTTCAGATCACCATACGTAACATCATAATAACTAATTGCAGGATTTCCGTTTACAACTTTCATTGAAGTATAAGTTCCGATCGCTCCTGTAACATCAATGGACATTGGCGCACCCCATGATGATCCGGAAGGATCCAATGCCCGAACATATTTTAAATCTGAATTTGTTTGATTATAATATGAAATTGCAGGATTACCATTAACGACTTCAAGTGAAGAATAAGCACCTACATCGCCGGAAAAATCAACAGTAGTTGGCGTTGGCCATGTCAACCCGGAAGCATCCAGTGCTCTCACGTAATTTAAATTTCCTAAAGTCATATCGTAGTAAGATATTGCCGGATTACCATTGACGATCTGCATAGAAATAAACCAGCCTACATTTCCTGTAACATCAATTGTAACCGGCGTACCCCATACTGAACCGTAAGCGTCATTCGCTCTTACAAATTTCAAATCTCCATTGGTCCAATCCTGATATGCGATTCCCGGATTACCATTTACGATTTGCGCAGAGGTATAGGCTCCGAGATCCGCAGAAGCATCAAACATAAGCGGCGGCGACCAGGTTGATCCATTTGCATCATTTGATCTTATATACTTGAGATTTCCGTTCGTCAGATCGTAATAGGAAATGGAAGGATTTCCATTTACAATCATGAGCGAAGTATATTGTCCGACATCTCCGGGAATATCTATCGCTGCAGCTCCGGACCATGAAGTACCAGAAGCATTGTTTGCCCTTATATATTTTAAATTATAATTGGTAGGATCATAATATGAAATCGCAGGATTACCATTTACTATTTGCAATGATGAATATTCTCCTACATCGCCCATGCTATCAATATTGATCGGGGCAGACCATATAGAACCGCTGGCATCAGAAGCGTGAACATATTTCAAATTATAATTGGTCGCATCGTAATAGGAAATTGCCGGATTGCCATTTACAATCTGAAGAGAATTAAACGATCCAACAATGCCCGCAACATCAACTGAAACGGGTGCCGCCCAAACTGCACCAGATGCGTCGCTGGATCGGACATATTTCAAATTTCCGTTTGTCACATCATTGTATGAAATTGCCGGATCACCATTTGCAATCTGCATAGAGGTATAGGTTCCCACATTTCCTGTAAAATCAATTGTAACAGGAGCGTTCCAACTGTTGCCATCAGGATCTGAAGCCCGGATGTATTTTAAATTGCCATTGGTAACATCGTAATAAGAAATTGCAGGGTTTCCATTTACTATCAGCAGAGAAGTATATTGGCCAACATCTCCTCCTATATCAATTGCAACCGGCAAATTCCAGTTTGTTCCATTGATATCTAATGCACGTGCAAATTTTAAATTGCCATTGGTAAAGTCATAGAAAGAAACAGCTGGATTTCCATTGACAATATTCAAGGAATTATACTTGCCGACATACCCTTTCCGATCAAGACAAACGGGGGACGCCCATGTTGAACCTGTTGCATCATTCGCCCGCATGTACATCAGGTTAAAATGCTGTTGATCGTAATATGAAATTGCCGGATTACCATTCACAATTTTCATCGAAGAATATGTTCCGGTGCTCCCACCTGTTCCAATTGAAGTTTCAGTTAAAATAGGATCGCCCCAGTTTTGAGCATTTAGTCCGGATGAGAAGAAAATGGAGAGAAAATAAATAAATCCGATACCGTGAATTAATTTTTGCGTTTTCATATTAATCGGGGTTAAGAAAAAATTGGTGCGGAGAATGAGGAAGAAAAAATTGAAACCAACAAAAAAAATATCCCCAAACTTCTTTTCGAGTGTTTGCTGAATTTTATTCTTCCCCGCTTCATATTCACAAGTTACAACAATTGATCAGACTCAATTAATATTCGCAAAATTGAAAAATCCCTCCTCCTCAA
The DNA here is from genome assembly GCA_016194975.1 of Bacteroidota bacterium. NCBI lineage: Bacteria > Pseudomonadati > Bacteroidota > Bacteroidota bacterium. Next base: position 61,700 of record JACQAM010000008.1, on the reverse strand, counting down.
TCAAACAACCGCGATGTCGTTCCTTTTCCGAATGGATCGGGACTCATATAGCGAAGAGAAATTTCAAATCCGCCGCGTGCGTTGCTCACTGTTTTCAAATTAGAAAGATTCACATCATAACTCGTACCGATGGACCAGTTCGAAAATTCATAGCGCGCTGCAATGCAAACCGCATCGCCGAAACGATAATAGCCGCCGAAAACAAATGCTGCCGGTTTTTTTCTTCCCGTATATTTCGAAGCTTCCTGCATGATGTATTTAAACATGATGCCCGCATTTATTTCATGATGGCCTGCCTGTATCATCACGATGTAAGACGGCTCGAGTACAACGTTGTAATTTTTTACACCGATGTCTGCATTGCCATAAAGTACAGTTCTCATTGGTAAATGCTGGTTGGTTGCCGCATAAAAACTATACAGCGGTTGATTGATGTGCTGCAGACTTGCGCCGAGATTGAACGTGCGCGCATCATTCGAACTCAAAGTCGAATGTCCTGCTCCGTAAAACCATGCGAGCCCTGCGCCGAGATCAAGATAATTATGATTCGCAAATGTCGTGGGCTCGAGCGACGCACGCGAAGGATCGTATCCGGTTCCGTCGTACTGATTATCCCATTCTAATTTTGAATAATTCAAACTGCGCTGACCGAATCCGCCGTACAATCCTGCAGAAAATAAATTGTGATCGTTCGCCGCAACAATTCCTGCAAGATGAAGTTGCGCAGTGGTCGTTGACATCGCAGCATCTCCTGCTTTGTCGGAATACACATCGATGCCCGCGCCGAGATGACTGCCGTTATCTTTTTTCATGAATGCCATATCGAAACTCGTGTTGATGGTGGTGTACGGTTTTCCCACCGCTCTCCACTGATCTTTGTAATTGATGATGGCCATCGCGTTGTGAGATAAACCGGCCTGCGCGGGATTCAGCAATAGCGGAGTTTCCGTTAGTTGGGAGAAATGCACATCCTGCGCGTTCAGGGTAAGGACACTGAACAAAAGGCCGGCGATGAGAAAAATGTTTTTTGTTTTCATGTTCAATTTATTTTATGCTGAACTGTTTTTTATTTTTTTCTGAATGGGTTTGAATTTATTTCACCAATGAAATACTTCCCTGTCTTTCAATTTCGGTTCCGTCGTCGAGTGTGGCGCGCAGGTAATACGTGAACACGGCAGCTTCGCAATCTTTATCGCGCCATTTTCCATCCCATCCTTTCGAAACATCATTCGATGTGAAAACTTTTTCTCCCCAGCGGTTGAACACTTCGAAGTCCATTACTTTAACACAACTTCCTCTCACGTAAAGAATATCATTTTCATTATCTGCATTCGGAGAAAAAGCATTCGGCACCCAGATAGTTCCGCATGGATTTTCAACGAACACCGTAACCGTATCAGTAGCGGTGCATCCGAGTGAATCCACGACGGTGAGTGTGTAAGTGGTGGTTACCGTTGGAGAAGCAATAGTGACCGGGCAGCTGGTGCAGCTCAATCCTGCAGGAGGACTCCACGTGAATGTAGTTCCGTTACCTGTGCCCGTGAGTGTTGTGCTTTGTCCGGAGGTGATCGTTATCGTGTTGCCCGCATTGGCAGTTGCGGTTCCGCTTGTACCGACGGACACGGTTTGTGTTGCAACACAACCATTCGCATCGGTCACCGTTACGGCATAAGAACCGGCCGCAAGATTACTGATCGTTGCCGTAGTTCCGGAATTACTCCATGAGTAAGTGAAACCCGGTGTTCCTCCACTTGCATTCACAGTTGCCGATCCGTTTCCGCTTCCGCAATTTTCCGGAACGGATGAAGTTGCCAGCGAAATTGCCGATGGCTGAGTAATAGTGACAGTTTGTGTTTGAGCACAACCATCACTTCCGGTAACCGTAACGGTGTAAGTTCCAGCGGAGAGTCCATTCGCAGTTGCCGCAGTTCCGCCCGCAGGCGACCACGCATACGTGTACGGGGAAGATCCTCCGGTCGCATTCACCGTGGCGCTTCCTGCATTATCGCCGAAACAGGATTCATCCGTTTGAGAAGAAACAGTAACGACAGGAGCTCCGTTATTCGCGACAACAACTGTAGAAGTTGTTGTACATCCATTCGCATCGGTGACGGTTACGGAATAAGTTCCCCCGGCAAGACTGCTGAGTGTTGCTGTTGTTTGCGAGTTGCTCCACACGTACGTGTACGGGCCAGTGCCCCCGCTCGCGACTGCATCAGCCGTTCCGTTGCTGGTATTGCAGGTAGCAGGCGTAGAAGCGGGATTAGAAACTAATTGCGTTGGCTCTGTAATTGTGACGGTTTGTGTTGTAACACAACCGCTCGCATCCGTGATCGCGCACGTGTACGTACCGGGTGCGAGGCTGGTTGCTGTTGCGGCTGTTCCTCCCGATGGTGACCAGGAATAAGTGAACGGACTGTTTCCGGTCGCATTCACTGTTGCAGTTCCGTTTCCGCTTCCGAAACAAGTGACGTTGCTGCTTGATTGTAAAGTAACGGTTGGCCCTCCCGTATTAGCAACGCTTGCATTTGCTGAAGCCGTGCATCCATTCGCATCAGTGATTGTTACCGTATAATTTCCAGCAGGAATGTTGGAAGCTGTTGCCGCAGTTCCCCCACTCGGCGCCCATGAGTACGTGTACGCTCCCGTTCCGCCATTTGCAGTAACTGTTGCGCTTCCATCGGGATTTCCGCAGGTAGCCGGAATTGTGGAAGTGGAAGAAGTGATGGCGGCCGGTTGATTGATGGCAACGGTTTGTGTTGTAGTACAACCATTGACATCGGTAACCAGGCAAGTGTAAGTGTTCGGAGTTAAATTATTTGCAGTTGCAGCAGTTCCCCCGCTCGGCGACCAGCTGTAAGAGAATGGCCCGCTTCCGGTCGCATTCATGGTTGCGTTTCCATTGGCTCCTCCATTGCAACTGACATCACTGCTCGACTGCAGAGTTACAGCAGGCCCGCTCGAAGAAGAAACACTTGCATTCGCAGTTCCTGTGCAACCGTTCGCGTCCGTGATGGTACACGTATAGTTGCCCGACGGAAGATTACTTGCAGTTGATCCTGTTCCGCCCGATGGAGCCCATGAATAGGTGTAAGATCCGGTTCCGCCACTTGCAGTTACCGTTGCAGATCCTGTGCTTGCAGCGCATCCTGTAGGAGTTGTGGTTGTGGTTCCGGAAACTGCAGTAGGTTGTGTAATGGAAACAGTTTGCGTGGAAGAACATCCGTTCGCATCGATCACTGTAACGGTGTAAGTATTTGCCGCGAGTCCCGATGCAGTTGCTGCGGTTCCGCCAACCGGCGCCCAACTATAAGTGAACGGTCCGTTACCGGTTGCGTTGATCGTTGCTGATCCATTGGTTCCTCCATTGCAGGAAACGTTGCTGCTCGACTGAACAGTTAGTGCTGGCCCCGATGAAGATGCAACACTTGCATTCGCAGTGGTCGTGCATCCGTTAGCATCCGTGATCGTACACGTGTATGTGCCTGCAGCGAGATTATTTGCGGTGGCTGCTGTTCCGCCGGACGGCGCCCACGAATAAGTATAAGGCCCTGTTCCTCCCGAAGGAGAAGCAGTTGCAGTTCCCGTGTTCGAGCTGCAACCTGTTGGTGTGGAAGTTGCGGTTGCAGTAAGCGCAGTCGGTTGTGTGATATTGAATGTTTGTGTTGTAGTACAACCATTGGCATCGGTAACTGTGCAGGTCCAAGTTCCGCTTGACAAACCGGTCACGCTTGCTGTTCCGTCGCCGGGAGGATTTCCCGGTGTCCAGTTATAGGAATAGGCACTTGTTCCCCCGGAAACCGAAACGGAAGCGGTTCCGTTCGATCCGCCATTGCAGGAAACGTTGTTTTGCGAAGTCGCAGTTGCAACGAGTGCAGCAGGTTGTGTGATGCTGAATGTTTGTGTTATAGTACAACCTGCAGGAGAACTGATGGTGCAGGTATAGGTTCCAACGCAAAGCGAATTTGCTGTTGCAGCGGTTCCACCTGCGGGCGCCCAGGAATAAGTGTAAGTTCCTGTTCCGCCGCTTGCGACCACTGTTGCTGTTCCGTTGCATCCGCCATTGCAGGAAATGTTGGTGTGCGATTGTGTTGCTGTTATTGCAGGTGGTTGAGTGATAGCAACAGAAACCGTTGTTGTAGCTGAAGTTGCATCGGTAATAGTGCACGTGTAATTTCCTGCACAAAGTGAATTTGCAGTTGCGGCAGTTCCACCGCTTGGTGACCATGAGTAAGTGTACGGCGATGTTCCTCCGGCGGGAATTGCAGTTGCAGAACCGTTGCATGACCCGTTGCACGTTACATTCACCTGCGTGGAAGAAGCAGAAAGCGCGGCAGAAATACAAATGGCCTGCATGGGATTGCAGGTTCCGAATGCATACGTTCCCATCCATCCGTTTCCGCAGGCAACAACCTGTCCTGATTTAGAAACGGAAACATCATACACCACTCCGGGTGTAGCTTGTGTTGCAAGTTGATTCAGGTTTGCATCATACTTTACAATTTGTGTTCCTGATCCCACGTAAACATTTCCGCAACTATCTAGATCGAGTCCGCTGCAACCGAAAGTATTTCCGCCAAAACCACTTGCACTTATTCCTCCGGGAATTGCAGCAGTTGCAATGACAGCTCCGGTCGCCGTATTCCGTTTCGCTACGTTCGATCCGTTCACCGTGTAAATGAAATTTCCATTGGCGCGAATAGCACTCATTCCCATATTTCCCTGGATGGAATAACTCGGATTTCCATAGGAGAAATTATATCCGTTCACCGATTTCCATTGCTGAACGATCGCTGAATTCACATAACCGATCGAGTCGAGCGTAAGAAAATAATATCCGCCACTCGGACAAGTACAAATAGAACGCGCTTCTTTGATCGTCAGTCCTGCTATCCATCCCACATTGGTAAATCCTGTCACCGCACCACTTCCCATATTTATGGTGATGATTACACCGCGATAAGTGGATGTAGAAAGAGGATTTGATGCGCGCATTCCTCCAATGACAAGAGTCGTCTGATCGCAGTTGAATGCGAAGTGCCAGTATTCGAATATCGGCCCGAAAAAGCCATTCGGATTATTGTACCACACCTGTGCTCCTGCTGTACTCACTTTCGCGATCTCGCCGTTCGATCCACCGCTGCAATAAGAAACACCATTGTTATCAGTGATCAAAGTTCCGATCCAGAAATTCGCTGTGTCCCATGGAGAATTGTAAGTCCACTGAATGGTTCCTGCGTTGTTATATTTTTTCAATCGGCAAGGGGTATCGCCGCCCCAGAAATAAGAATTCAGATTATTATCATGTTCACACTCCCACACTTTGTTTGAATTTCCGTAACCAAGACCGGAGGTGAGTTGCCAAGGATCGATGACAATGGCCCTTGAATGATCATAATCGCCGAGTTGAAATGAAATTGATTTTTCGTTTTTCACGAATGAAGATGTGATCGCTGAAGAATGATCATCGGAATAAAAAGTAGAAGGAGCGTGATCCACGATCTCACCGAACATTGTCTGTACATGAACATCACCACTTGCTTCGAGATCCATTTTTTTCATTCCGTTCCAGTCCATTTTCACATTACTGATATCGCCGCCGGGATGAACGATGATGGAATATTTTATTCCTTCTGAAGAATGAAAAATAAATTCAATATCGATGTGAGGATAAATTTCCTTGTAAGTGAGTTTGGTGAAACCGGGGATCTCATCAATGGAATGTTCCCTGTCACCATCCTTTACCACATAGTTGCTGTACCAGGAAACTTTTTCTGACGCCACTAATTCCGAACTGGTATTTGCATCCTGGAAAATAATATTGATCTTCTCGTGCGTGAATTTTGCAGCGCCCTCTTCCTCCTGGTGATTTTCATCCCGCATAAATTCTTCACGGCGATCGTTCTCTTTCGGCGACTTGGTCATGAGCTCATAACTGAAACCATCGCGTCGGAAATAGATCATCGTTTTCCCATTGTCATAACCATAGAGCACGTTGGGATCTTTCGTTCCGATCACAGGGAATTGTCCGCGGTTCTCAGTGAAAACTTTTTCATTATCCCACGCCGAATTCCATACAGAATTTCCATCATAGTCAAAAGCTTTTGCGGTAACAACGAGCAGCACCGCTGTGAATAGTGTGATGAAACGACGCGGTGATTTATTGATTTTTTTCATGATCGGATTTTTATAAAATTTTATTCTTTTTTATGCGTGTCAAAAATAGTCTGTGGGGCAAGGCCGGCAAGTAATAAAATGGCTCATTCTTGGACTTCTGTTTTAACTTTTCAGGATCACCATTCTCTTTGTTAATTTATTATTTATCTTCGATTGGTCCAATTATTCTTGGACTTCTGTTTTATTCGTCATGAGACCCAAACACGATCTTCACGAGCTGATCCGCAGCATGAGCATGTCGGAAAAAAGGCATTTCCGCATTCTTGCCTCGCGTCATATTGTGGGTGAAAAGAATAATTATATGCATTTGTTCGATGCTATGGCCGGGCAGGAAAATTACAATGAAGAGGCGATTAAAAAAGAATTTGCCGGAACAAATTTTATCCGTCATCTTCCTTCGGAAAAAAATTATCTCTATCAATTGCTGCTGGAAAGTCTGAATGCATACCATCGTGAAAAAACTTTTCTGTCGCAGCATACTTCGTTCATCGCTTCCATTGAGCTTTTGTTTCAGCGTGGGTTATACGCCCAGTGCCGTACGCTCATATACCGCGCAAAGAAAGAAGCGTACAGCCTGGAAAAATTTTCCATTCTCCTGATCATTCTCCGTTGGGAGATCCTGCTTCACATTAAAGACGAAGACGACAAGAACCTGAACCGTGCGATTGGCGAGGAGCTGCGTATTCTCGAAGTGATGCGCATACAAACCACGCTCATGCAGATCGCCTTCAACATCCAGATCGCGATCGATAAAGGAAACACAGGTAAAACATTTATCCGGGAAGCGGAGGCGGACCTGAGAAAAAATCTTCCGGCACATTCTCAGATCACCAGCTTCTGGACAAAATATTATTTTCATTCGGGTATCGGTTTGTTGTCATCGCTCAAAAAAGAACAGTCGAAACGAATCGAATCGTTCATGGCGGTAAAAAATATTATGGATGATGCGCCGCAATTCATCCGCGATCTGCCGGGCATCTATCACACGAACATGAACAACATCGTGAATGTTTTTTTCCTGCTCGGAAAATTCAGTGAAGCAGAAAAGATCATTCAGCAGCAAAAACAATTTCTCAGTCAGAACAGAATAAGGAATCTTTCTCTTTCGAGAATTGTTTTTGTGAATACAGCAGAAAGTGAATTATTCTTCTTCTATAAAACGAACCGGATCCGCGAAGGAATGAATCATGCAAGAAGAACGGAAACGGAGATCCGCAAACTCGATCTTCATTTCAGCCCGTTACTGTATGATCTTTTTTTTATGCTCGCCGTCATTGATTTCTGCGGAAGGAATTTCAAGTCGTGCGGAAAATGGCTGAATAAAATTCTCAATATGGAAAGAGAAATTCATTTGAGGAAAGAGCTTTCCATCAATACGCGCTTGCTTTACCTGTTGTTACTTTTTGAAACGCACGATATTCTTTTTGATGCGCGTTTGCGTTCTGCGAAACGTTACCTGCAACAGGAGCGGCAATTTTCAACACACATGAAGATTCTTGAAGTAATTCGTTTGTTGTCGGAAGGAAGTATAAGTAAAAAAAGACGTGCGCTGCTCAGAAAATATGTTGCCGAAATTCGTACCGAAACAAAGACCGCACAGCATGAAGCGCTCAATAAACAATTTGATTTCGCGTCGTGGATCGATGAAAAAATAAAAGTTGCGGTTTGGGAATGATGTGCGTTCCTGAAAAATATTTTTCAATATCAATCGTCGTTACGTTCATTTACATTTACTTTGCCATCCAACCAAAAAAAACAGTTAGTTATGACATGGAATGATGATGACGAAGTGGAAGATGAGTGGGGATTGTTCGTGAAAAAATAATCTTGAAAGCCGGGAAATAAAATCCGGCTTTTTTTATGGCGTCTTCACGAAGGATTTGGTTATTTTTAGAACGGTTATGTCTGTGAAAAAACTTCTACGTGAATTGAGTGAAACCATCAGCCGGTACGATGCGGATTCGGTTGAAAGAAAAAATAAATTACTGCGCGGATTTTCCGGCACACGATTGGTTCATTCGAAATGGCTGGGGTACTACCAGCAATTGCTTCTTTTTCTTGCTGCCTATCCGTCGAATGGCGATGAATTGGAAATCGTGCTGAATGAAATGGAACGGATCACTGATTTCCTGCGGGCAGGTGCGCGCGAAAAAAACGATGCACTTGCGAACAGCGGGCTTCCGTTCACGGCGACTGTTTCTTCTTTTTCCCCGGCAATTTTATCATGGGTGGAGAAAAAATTTCCCGGCACCTTGCAATTCGATTCATTCGACGATGGCGGAAAAAATCTCAATCGTTTCCTGCAGTTAACGCTGCCCGATATACTGAAAGAGATCGCGACCGAGGAGGGAATGAAAGGAATAAAATTATTGCGGAGGATTTTCGGACATAAAAAAAAATTCATCCCGGGCTTGATCGGGCAACTCGATCGGACAGAAATTTCTGCTGTGCAAAAGGAAGATCTTTTCGAATCGCTTGGAATGAATGAAAAGGTCGAACCTGTTGATAGTTCATTCTCACTTTTTCATAATCACATCGAGACGCAAAAAATATTTTTTCATGATGAGATCCTGAAAAAGCCAGGCATTGAAGAATTCCTGAAGAGAAGAATTCCTGCTCCGCGAAAACTGAATGAAGAAGAACGGTTTTCATTGGCAAAAATCATCCAAACTTCATTACTGCTGCTCGGGCGTGAAACAGAGCCATCGACGTACATGGAAGAATCTTCACTGAAAATTTTTGAACTCGAGAGGGGGATTTCCATCGCTGTTTATGGAATGGTGAATGAGCGCCGGCAACCGCTGGAATCCTATTTCGGATTTACGGCTTTTAAAAACGGTTATCCGATGTCATACGGCGGCGCCTGGTTGTTCGGGAAACGCGCTTTGTTCGGGATGAATATTTTTGAATGGTTCCGTGGCGGCGAATCTGCTATTATTTTTTGCCAGTTGCTCCGCATCTATTCACAATATTTCGGAGTCGGGTATTTTGAGGTCGAACCTTACCAGTATGGAAAAAATAATCCGGAAGGAATTGAATCGGGCGCTTTCTGGTTTTACTATCGCTTCGGTTTCCGCCCGGTAAATGAAAAATTATTTTCACTTGCATTGGAGGAATCGGAAAAAATAAATTCCCGGAAAGGATACCGTTCTTCGAAAGAAGTACTTAAAAAATTCACTGCATCAAATATTGGACTTGATCTCACCGGGAAAAATAATATTCCTGTTTCGCCCCAGCATGTGCGCGAGCGCATCACGGATATGATCAGGAATAATTTCGGGGGAGAGATTTCAGTAGCAGAAAAATATTGCAGGAAACAAGTGCTTCAGAAAACGAGGGCCGTCATCAAAAATAAAAGTGAAGATCGCGTGTGTCTTGATCTTGCCTTATTCATCCGGAGCAGTGGAGACGCGGAATATTACCTGCAAAGAAAAAATGAAATAAAAAAACTCATTCATTTGAAAACAACAGATGAATATTCGTACCAGCTTTGCCTGCGTAAATTTTTAAAATAAAAAAGCGGATAAAAAATCATCCGCTTTTATTCAATTGATATTTTATTTCAGAGGACCTCGATGTTCTCTGCTTCTATAGCATCATTGGAATACACTCCATAAACGCGGACTTTCTTATGCCCAATGATCGTTCCATCATTTGCATGCACTTTCACATCATCATCACCATAATCGGGAGGAAGAGATTCGATCTGGTTCGGATGATGTCCGAAACGAATGTGTACTTCCACCGTCTCGTCAATTCCTTTTACATGGAGATAAAGATAAGTATAGCTTTCGGCGAGAGAGGACTCAGGCATTTCGAGCGTTCCTTCTGCTGAAACAAGTTTTCCATCGAGGGAAGAAGAAGGCGAATTATCGGCATCAATTTTTTCTACCTCAAACTTGGAGTAATCGATCATATCATTCGAAATGCTTTCAATTTTTTTGATGTCCATAGATCCGAAAGCATCGAGGTGACCGGTAATGCGCACATGTGCCCCAACTCCCAGTTCATTCCCGGAATTGTCATAGACTTTCATATCATCGTCGTGATATTTATCGGGCATATCATCCATTCCGTTCTTTTTATCTCCGACTGTAAGATTCAGTTTAATGGATTGATCGGAATGAAACATTCCTTTTCTCTCGCGAAAATCAACCTGCTCTTTTCCGGCATTGAGAGAAATATTCGGACAAAGGGCGAGGTATCCTTCTACGGTTACATTTTTATCAGCGTATTTCGAATCGAAAAGATCTTTGAAAGAAATGCTGGTGGCCGGTGCATTATTCTTCATGCTGTCGGCTTTGGCAATGCTATCCAGGTAGGAAGCAAAACTATTTTTCTTTCCGAAATTACAGGAGGCCACGATCAGGGAAACCATGAGAATGGCACAGGGGTAGATTATTTTTTTCATAACAGGATTTGTTTTGTGCAAAACTATGAATTCCCCAATTGTATAAAAGTTTTTTGCGAAATAATTAAAGGGCATCTCTAAAAACACAGAAATGCAAGGCGGGCAAGTCCGAAAAACCGGAATTTACTATTCGTAAATGAGGATTTTGAGGACGCAGCCCAACGCTGCAGTTCGAAGTTATTAGAGATGCCCTAAATGTTTAAAACAAAAAACCCCGCTTGTAGCGAGGCTTTTCGTGGCAAACACATGAAACACATGTATAGAGGAAGAACGGCTTTCGGGAGAAAACTCGCCCTTCAGGAGTACAAATTAACTACGCTATAAAAGCGTTTTGACGAACAGATTCTACTTGCGCAGAACGATGTTTGTTTTTCTTTAAAGAACGCTGGCTACCCTGATAAGCATCACAACCGCCTTTTTGATGTTTGCAGGAAGGAAGAGTTACCATTACCAGTCCAGCCGTAATAAGGACTGAGACTACAAAAACTTTCTTCTTTGCAAACTTTGCGACCGTAGAATTCATTTCAGCTTAATTGGGATTTATTGCCTTTGCAGTAATAGGGCATGAAATGAACTATTTCCATACGCCGGGCTTGAAATATTTCTAAGAATTAATTTAATTGTCTGTTAATCAATAATATAATTTGAATGAAGTGCTTCATCCTTTGTAAATTATTTTTTGCCATGGTTATTTTAATTCCATTCATTTATGGAATTATTCTAAAAAACGCCCTTTAAATCGGTCAGCGTTTGCTTATGTGAAAACTATTCGTACATTAGGATTGGCAATTAACACATAGTTTCACAAGTAAATCCTTCCTAAGGTGCGCATACGCTTTCTCTGGCCTAAAAAGGAAACCCAGCTGAGCGACTCGGAACTGATAGATCAGTACCGTCGCACGACGAACTCTTGGTACGCAGGAGAATTATTTCGTCGATACACCCAGTTGATCACTGCAGTGGCTTATAACTACATGCAGAATAACGTAGATACTGAAGACGCAGTAATGGAAGTCTTCGAAATTATTCTGCGGGATCTGCAACACCACGAAGTGAATAATTTCAAAACCTGGGTGTACAGTGTAACAAAGCATCTCTGCCTGAAAAAACTCAGGAAAGATTCCATGGAGGTCAAAGATGTGGAGACAGCACTCCGCAATCTGGCCGCCGACGAGTCGCCAAAAACAGAGGCGCTGCAGCTGGAAGAACAACTCGAAAAACTCAAAGAAGCCGTTACAAAGCTCTCTGAGGAACAGAAAAAGTGCATCGAGCTGTTCTACTTTGAAGAGAAGAGCTATAAAGAGGTATCAGACCTCACAGGTTTCTCGGTCAACGAGGTAAAAAGTTACCTCCAGAATGGTAAGAGAAATCTCAAAGGTTATCTGGTACCCACCGAAGAATGACTGCCAAAGAGCTCAAGCGGATATTTCAGAAAGGCGAATGCCTCTCCCTTGATACGATGAAGCTCTATTCCGATGGCAAACTCCATAAAAAGAGTATGCACGAAGTAGAGAAGCATTTGATCGAGTGCGGACTTTGCTCGGCGGCAATGGATGGGTTGAATTCGAAGCGGCTTGCTGAGGTCAATAAACTTTCTTCACACATTCAGAGACGACTTGCGGTGTATATGAATACTCCTCCGCGTATTTCATTTTTCCGGCGTTTCGGAATGATGATGGGGGCAGGGATTCTTCTGATTGGTGGATGTTTTACCGTTCTGCATTTATCCGGATACAATCCCTTTAAAAGTAAACAACCGGCTGCAACAGCTCTCAAGAATTCCGTTGCAACAATTAATTCCGGAGCTACCCGCAATTCTGTTAATTCAAATTCTGTTCCTGATAATAATTCCTCTACTGTTGCCTCCTCATCTGGCAATTCAGGATCGACATTAGCCAATCAGAAAAATTCTTCCTCGAAAGTATATTCTGTTTCAAGTTTACAGGATCTTCCTGCTACACAGCCGGGCGTTCAGAATACACTCACGGTAAAACAGGAAAACGATTCACACCAGGATGAAATTTCGGATATGAGTAATGGCTCCAATTCGAGAACTGCAAATAATAATTCTCCTCTTCGGATCAAAAGCATTCTGGTTTATCCGCCCATAACTCACGATGATGGAAAAAGCACGCGAAAGGAATCGCATGACGGACAATTAGGAAGAAGTGATGGCGGCAATGCATCTTTCAAACTAGAAGATATGCCTTCGTTTCCCGGCGGTGATGAAGCACTGAAAAGTTATATCAGATCGAATTTTAAATCCATTTCTGTTGACCGCTCCAAACTCACACGCTATGCCACGGGAATTACCATTACGGTAAATTCAAAAACAGGAGAAGTTTCCGTTCCCGATCTTTCTTACAGTATTTCTCCTGACATCGATGCGGAGATCATTCGCGTTTTCCGCAATATGCCAAACTGGAATCCCGGTAAGAAAAAGGGACTGGTAGATGTAATGATCGGCGTTACCTTCGAATAATTCCTTGTTTATACAAGACGGTTCATCGTATCGGAAGGAATAAATATTCCTGTGGCTTACTGAAATTAATTCTGGAAATCAATATTACACACCCGGAATAGAAATTGTAGTTCATCAATCCAATGAAACGTTATCGATCAACCTAACTTCTCCGATAAAAACGGCGATACAGCCAATGACATTCCTTTTTTCATTCGCCGCTGAAGGCAACAACGATTCGCGATCCACAATGTCAAAATAATCGAGACGAAATAACTTTTCTGCAAGTATTGCCTCTTCTACAAATCGCTTTGCTTCCCCGGTACTCATCTCTTTCCATTTTGCTTTCAAAGCAAAAAGTATTTTCGAAATATTATTCGCGGCCATTCTTCCCTCCGGGCTCAATCGCATATTCCTCGATGACATGGCCAGTCCACCGGATTCTCGCACGGTTGGACATGCAATGATCTTCACGGGAAGATATAGTTGCTTTGTCATTCTCCTGATAATAGCGAGTTGCTGAAAATCCTTTTCTCCGAAATACGAATTGCATTCGCCCACAATAGAAAATAATTTTTTCACCACCTGCACCACGCCATTGAAATGACCCGGGCGCGAACGACCCTCCATCACTAGATCAAGTCCGACGAGATCCGTTTTTTCTTCCTCATCGAAACCGGCCGGGTACATTTCATCTACAGAAGGAACAAATAAAATATCGCATCCCGCGTTCAAGAGAAGATCCGCATCCTGATCAGGGGTTCTCGGATATTTTTTCAGATCACCTGCATCGTTGAATTGGGTTGGATTGACAAAAATGCTAACTACGACCAAATCATTTTCATTCCGGGCTTTTTCTACAAGACTTTTGTGTCCTTGATGCAACGCTCCCATTGTGGGAACAAAACCGACCTTCTGTCCTGAACTTCTTGCAATTTGTGTTAATTCCGATACTACTTTTCCGGACGTTATCGTTTGCATGAAATCGTGTCTTTTTACAATGAAAAATGAAGAAACCAGAAGGCGCCGAAACTACGGTTTTTTGCCGTTTCCCGCTTTTTTTTTATTATCTTTGTAATCCTTTTTACAAACCCAAGAAAACAGCTCCCATCTTATGACTAAAAAAGCAAGAGTTCTCTTCGTTTCTCAGGAGATCACCCCCTACCTCGATGAAACACCTATGGGCTTTACAGCCCGATATCTGCCCCAGGGCATTCAGGAAAAAGGTAAAGAAATCCGCACTTTCATGCCGCGTTACGGATGCATTAATGAGCGCCGGAACCAACTTCATGAAGTGATCCGCCTTTCCGGGATGAACCTTATCATTAATGATACTGATCATCCGTTGATCATTAAAGTTGCCTCTATTCAATCGGCGCGAATGCAGGTTTACTTTATTGATAATGAAGAATACTTCCAGCGCAAATTCATTCTCACTGATAAAAAGAACGAGTATTTTGCTGATAACGATGAGCGCATGATCTTCTTTGCGCGTGGTGTGATAGAAACGGTGAAAAAACTTGGATGGGCACCTGATATCGTGCATTGCCATGGCTGGTTCACATCGCTTATGCCACTTTATCTGAAAAAAGCTTTCCGCGACAACCCACTTTTTGCTGAAACGCGCGTCGTATATTCTGTATATGATGATGATTTCACAAATCCGCTGCATAAAGACTTCTCCAAGAAGATTCTTATTGAAGGCGTTGAAAAAGGAGACGTGGACGCGGTTGCTAAATCGCCTTCGTTCCTCAATGTATCTAAACTTGCTATTGACTATTCAGACGCTGTTATCAAAGGCGCACCGAAGATCAACAGCGACGTTGACAAATACATTAAAAAATCCGGCAAGAATTACCTCGAATTCAAATCGAGGGAAGAATATGTTGCCGCTTATTCTGAATTTTACGACGCAGTTCTCGAAGAAGAGCCCCTGCTTGTCGACTGATTTTATGAAAGTAAAAAAATCTGTTTTTTTCAGTACAACTTTGTCCCGAAACTTCGGGACGAAGTTTTTTATAATAGTTGCTGTCGTCTTTTTTTCATCATGTAAAAAAGAAAGTGACGTGGGACTTGATGTTCAACCTGCAGGTGAACTGATCGATCTGCAAACAGAAGATACTGTTACGGTGGAGACTTACACCGTACGGGAAGATTCGCTGCGCACAGATGAATCGCCGATCGTGCAGATAGGGAGTTACAATGATCCTGATTTCGGAAGAGTGAGCGCCGGACTCTTTACTCAGTTTTCTGTTCCGAACAGTCTTACTAATCTTGACTTCGGAAGTACTGCTGTACTTGATTCAACAATTCTTCAATTGAAATACGATTATGATTTTTACGGTGATACTACGACCGCAATGCATTTCAGTGTTTACCAAATGACAGAAGACATTTACAAAGACAGCGAATATTATTCCAATCACTCCAAACAATTTTATCCGACCATAGTTGGTGACACTTTATTTACTCCGCACCCGAGAACCTATGTCCCCACTTCGAGCGACACTTTGCCGCCTTACCTGAGTTTTCATATTAATTCTTCATTCGCACAGCAGATCTTCGGCCAGTCGGGCGGACCTAATCTTGCAAGCAATGCAGCGTTCCTCGATTATTTCAAAGGATTTTACATTGCCCCCGATTCAACTTTACCGGGAGGATCGATGCTGCGATTTAATTTGCTGGATAGTTTAACGCGTTTCACTTTTTATTACCACACTTCCACCGACACATTGCGATTTTCTTTTGTCGTGAACACCGGATCGGCTTACTACTCTTATTTCAATCATAATTATAATGGCGCAGCGTCAAGTTTATTGACACAACTTGCTTCGCCAGGTCCGAATACAGACAACGAAGTTTACATACAGGCATGCGCGGGAGTGAAAACAAAAATTTTATTTCCTTATCTTAATAATCTGCGGAGTCTCGGTTATCCCATTGCGATCAACAAAGCAGAACTTGTGATTAAGGCAGATCCTTCTCAATCTACAGCAGATCTGCCGGTGAACAAACAATTGTATGCAGTTTATCTTGACTCTGCCGGACACCAGTTCCTGATGACGGATATGTTTGAGAACAGCGTTTATTATGGAGGATCGGTGAATACCACGACCAGTGAATATCACATAAACATGGCGCGTTATTTTCAACAACTCATGAATGGGACACTCCCGAATTACGGATTGTATCTCAAAGAAGTTTCACCGGTGGAATATTCGCGAAGGGCGGTGATCGGAAGCGGACGTAATGATCCGACCAACACTTACAAAATGTATCTTCATCTCGTCTACACTCGTATTAACTGACAAAACATTCTCATCATGTGCGGAATTGTCGCTTACATCGGAAATAAACAAGCGTATCCAATTCTTGTCAAAGGCCTGCACCGGCTTGAGTACCGTGGATACGACAGTGCAGGAGTTGCTATTGTGAATGAAACGCTCAGCGTTTACAAGTGCAAAGGCAAAGTAGATGATCTCGAAAATTTCTCGAAAGGAAAAAATGTAAGCGGAACCATTGGCATTGGCCATACGCGCTGGGCCACGCATGGAGAACCGAATGATGTGAATGCGCATCCGCATTTTTCCGGAAGTAAAAAAACGGTGGTCATTCACAATGGGATCATCGAGAATTATGCGCCGCTGAAAGAAGAACTCATCAAGCGCGGACATCAGTTCGACAGTGATACCGATACGGAAGTTCTCATTCATCTCATCGAAGATATTCAGCAGCGGGAAAATGTTTCGCTCGACGAAGCAGTCCGGATCGCGCTTAATAACGTGATCGGCGCTTATGCAATAGTCATTATTTCGCAGGATAATCCGGACCAGATCATTGCTGCGAAAAAAAGTTCGCCGCTTGTGATCGGGATCGGAACCGATGAATTTTTTGTTGCTTCGGATGCAACGCCGATCGTGGAGTACACAAAGAATGTGGTTTATCTCGAAGACGAAGAAATAGCGGTGATCAATCGCGGAAAAAAGCTGCAGGTGAAAACGATCCGCAACCAGGAGATCGATCCTTACATTCATGAATTACAATTACAACTTGAGGCGATAGAAAAAGGCGGATTCGCTCATTTCATGCTCAAGGAAATTTACGAGCAGCCCCGTTCCATTAAAGACAGTATGCGCGGAAGAATAAATGCGTTGGAAGGTGTTGTTGCACTTGGCGGCATCCGTGATCATCTTCAGAAATTCAGAATTGCTAATCGCGTTCTCATTGTAGGATGCGGAACTTCATGGCATGCCGGGCTCGTGGGAGAATATTTATTCGAAGATCTTGCACGCATTCCGGTGGAAGTAGAGTACGCTTCGGAATTCCGTTATCGCAATCCTGTCATTTATGAAAACGATGTGGTAATTGCGATTTCCCAATCGGGAGAAACGGCCGACACGCTCGCAGCAGTTGAACTTGCAAAATCAAAAGGTGCAACTATTTTCGGCGTGTGCAATGTTGTCGGTTCAACAATCCCGCGTCACACGCACGGTGGTTCGTACACGCACGCAGGGCCCGAGATCGGTGTGGCTTCTACAAAAGCATTTACCGCACAGGTAACTGTTCTTACACTGATGGCATTATTGCTAGGACACCAGCGCGGAACAATCACTGAAAGTCATTATCATGAAATGCTGAGCGAACTGGAAGCGGTGCCTTCTAAAATTGAAAAAGTTCTGAAACTGAATGACCAGTTGAAATACCTCGCAACAATTTTCAAAGACGCGAAAAATTTTCTTTACCTCGGAAGAAGTTATACATTTCCTGTCGCACTCGAAGGTGCGCTGAAGCTGAAAGAAATTTCTTACATACACGCAGAAGGATATCCTGCAGCAGAAATGAAACATGGCCCGATCGCTCTCATTGACGATGAAATGCCGATCGTGGTCATTGCCACCAAAGGAACATCGTACGAAAAAGTAGTGAGCAATATCCAGGAAGTGAAAGCACGCAAAGGAAAAATAATTGCCGTGGTGACTGAAGGCGATACCATCGTGAAAAAAATGGCAGATCATGTGATTGAAATTCCGGAGACGGATGAAAAATTAGTTCCGCTTGTTTCCGTTGTTCCGCTTCAATTACTCGCGTATCACATTGCTGTGATGCGAGGATGCAATGTAGATCAACCGAGAAATCTTGCGAAGAGTGTGACGGTGGAATAATTCGGGATTTGAGATTATTCCTGAATCTTCGAATTTCAAATCCCGGGCTCATTTCACCCACATAAAAAATTTCCCATTGTGCTCGAACGATTGAAGTGTTGCATCGTCGGCAGAAACGATCTCGATGAAATCGATCATGGAAATTATTCCCGCGCCCCCGAGCGTGAGCATGTACGCAACGGGCACCCACGGATCTGTTCCGAGATAAATGCGGTGAAGTCCGAGAACGCCGAATGGAACAGGGAATGCGAGAATGGCAGCAATAAGTTTTTTATTTTCTTTTATTGCGTGATGTGAAACAGCAGATGTGTCGCGGCGCAATTGAAATAAATCAGCAGAAGAAAAGTGTGTGATTTTTTTTTCGTTGAGCTGAAATTTTTTCTCAGCCGCGCTCACTTGAGCGTACCCGCAAAACAGAAAAAATAAAATAAAAAAGTAAAACTTCATTATTCTATGATAGGTTGCTTGTCTTTCGGTGTGAATAATCCGAACTGAAAATTAATTCCTCCTGTAAAAAAATACGGGAAGCCAAGAGCAGTTTCAATATTGATCCCGAAATATTTTGCAAAATTGCAGCGCAAACCGAGGACGCCCTGCGGCCAAACCATATCGATGAAATGAGAAAATTTCGCGAGTTGTGTAAAATGTTCGATGTTCGTGCTGATCCCCCAGTAAGAATAACCGATCCGCAAACCGATGTAGGGATCGAAATAATTATTGTGCCCGAAATGATAGAGCGTGCGGAACCCGATATTATTTCTCGTGATCGAACAGTTGAAGGTCCCCGATAAACTGTAACCAGCGATCGTGTCGGTGTAAACGGTCCATGATGCTTTTGCCGTTTGTGTGAAATATGCAATGCCGAGACTGAGATGATCGATGATCGCGTAGTCGATAGTTCCCTGTACGCCGGGACCGACTTTTGTAGAAAGCCCATTTATATCAGGAATTTTTTTCAGCCCGAAACGCATGGCCGCTCCTACTCCGCTGAATGCAACATTGCCGCATCCGGCTATCTGTCCTTTTTTATTCTGCGCGCCTGCCTGTATTCCCATGACAGAAACACAAAACAAAACAAGTAAAAACAAATAGGAACTACGTTTCAAATTTTTTTATAAAAAATATTTCTGCTACGCATTCTTTAAACGCATTGCTACTTCATCCCAATTGATCACGTTCCAGAATGCAGCAATATAATCGGGACGGCGATTCTGATAATTGAGATAGTATGCATGTTCCCACACATCGAGCCCGAGAACAGGAGTGCCTTTCACATCGGCCACATCCATCAGCGGATTATCCTGGTTAGGTGTAGAACAGATGGCGAGTTTTTTATCGGCACCCACAATGAGCCATGCCCAGCCCGAACCGAAACGCGTAGCTCCGGCATTCGCAAATTGTGTTTTGAACGTATCGAAATTTCCGAACGCGCCATTTATGGCTGCAGCAAGATCTCCGGCGGGAGCGCCGCCGCCGTTGGGCTTCATGATCTGCCAGAACATGGAGTGATTGAAATGTCCGCCGCCGTTATTGCGCACGGGCGCAGGATATTTTGAAATGGCTTTACAGATCTGTTCAATGCTCATTTTTTCGGCATCGCTTCCTGCAATGGCGTTATTGAGATTGGTGACATACGCCTGGTGATGTTTGGTATGATGGATCTCCATGGTGCGTGCGTCAATGTGCGGCTCGAGTGCGCCGTATGCATAGGGAAGTTTTGGTAATTCGAAGGCCATAGTTTTAATTTTTAGAAATGAATTTTTAGTTAGCGGGTATCAAATATAAGAAATGCAGCAGCGCGGATTTTGTACTGTTCATTTCTTCTTTTTATTTAATTTAGCCGCCGTAACCTAAACCTGAACAAATGAAAACGATCTATTCACTCGGCGTCGCATTTATGCTCTCCATTGCATTCGTTGCATGCGGTCCTTCCGAAGCTGAAAAAAAAGCAGACTCGATAAAAACGGACAGCGTTAAAAAAGATATGAATAACGAAGCCGATTCTACGATAGCAGCAATGAATAAAATGAATGAAGATAACAAGCGCATGCAGATGCAGGCCGATTCGACACGCAGGGCTGATTCTGCCCGTAAAGCCGATTCCGCAATGAAGGCGCCCAAAGGCAAAGGGAAGAAAAAATAATTTTCTCCTGCAAAGAAAAAAGCGATCGTGATGGTCGCTTTTTTTATTCCACAGATTTCTCATTGGTCTTTTGAAGTGATGGTGTGATTTTCCCAGCCCCGATGGAAGCGCTTTGCCGCGCAATAGCGACAGCGGGAAAGCAGGAAATAAAAAGTGATGCCGGTGCGCTCCAAAAAAATAAAAAGAAAAATTCCGGAATTTGTTATTTCTTTTTTTGTTTTTTTCTCCTGTTATTTTTTCACCGGGGCATTCGGAATTTTTTTCGGTGCGGGTGCGGGAGGTTTTGCCGGCGGGGCCTGTGCGCCTTTTTTCTGCAACACAATATTTTTATCAAACTCGAACTGGTATTCCGATTTATCGAACACATTCACCGCAAGTGAAAAATCGTCGTAACCACCGGATGAAACGTATAGCAGGTATTTTCCTGCAGCCACAGCAAGAATATATTTTCCGGAAACCGTATTGACCAATGAAGAATCGATGCGTTCTTTGGTAATTGCATTCTCGAGCACTACGTACGTTTCATCGCTAAGCGGTAGAGAATCAATTTTTGAAACGGTTCCGTGAATGACCGAGAGCCGCGCATCCACCGAATTGAAAACAACACGGTAAATATCGAGATCGCCGAATCCTTCGGGGCGCACAGCAGAAACATATCCGTCGCGGTGATTTTCCGCGAGCGTGAATTCCATATTGTCTTCGGGTGTGTTGATGGGGTAACCGATATTTTCTGCGGGGCCGAACGTGTGTGTGAGCGGATCATACTTCGATTTGAAAATATCGAAGCCGCCCATGTTCACATGTCCCTGCGAAGCGAAGTAGAGAATATTATTCTGTTCATCGAAAACGGGAAATGCTTCATCATATTTTGTATTCACATTTTCGCCGGCATTCATGGGCATTCCCCAGTCGCCGGTAGGAAGTTTTTTTATCACCCAGAGATCATTGCCGCCGAGCCCTCCTTTCCTGCTGCTGGAAATAATGATCATACTTCCGTCCTGCGTGATGCATCCTTCATATTCCACGTCTTCGGAATTCACCGGTTCATCGAACTCTGAAGGTTTCGGAAAAGATTTTCCTTTTCCCATCGAAGAATAATAAATATCACCAATGAAAATATCATTGTCGATGAAAAGGATCATATTTTTCCCGTCGGACGTTACGTCCACACATTCTTCATCGCCGGCGGTGTTGATGGCAGGGCCTATGCTTTTCGCTTTCTGCCACTGTCCCGCGTGCGGTTTTGAAAAATAAACATCTGCCGTGCTGTATCCGCCCCAGCTGCGTGCGCGCGATGTTCCGCCTTCCCGTCGCGAAGTGAAATAAAGTGTTCCTTCATCCTGCGTGATGAACGGATAATAATCCGGGAATTTTGAATTCACTTCTTTGCCGAGATTTTCAAATGTTACGTTGAGCGGATTTTTCACGAGGATCTTCGCACTTTGGCAATCTTCGATGTAGTGATCAATCTTCTCGTAATTTTTCGAAGAAACTGTGGCGCGATACGCGGTGAAATATTTTATGGCCTCATCGAATTCATAATGGTACATGTAAGCTTCGCCGAGAAGCAACTGCACATCTTCATAATCTTTTTTGTTATGGTAAGCACTCAACAGGTATGGAATTGCTTTTGAACGATCGTCATTCACATTCAGGTAGCAGTAACCGATGTAATAATTAATGCTGATGTCGGCAGAATTGGTCTTGTACATTTTCAGGAATCCGGCGAGCGCGCGGTTGTAATCTTTCATAGCAAGATAATCTTCCGGCGCGAGCGTGGTGTTAGTCTGCGCGGAGGAAAAAAAAGTGAAGCACAAAAAAACCGTAAGGAGAAAAAACCGGCAGCATAATTTCAGTTTCATTTTTTCCGGTGTAGGGGGAAAGAAAAAATAATTCTTTGGATAAAAAGGGGACAGATAAAATTAGGAAAATTCTCTATGCCGTCTCTGTTAGCTCATCAATGATGCGCCAATTGTAAATCGTAATTCATCAATGATGATGTCCGCCCGGGCCGTGAACGTGTCCGTGTTCCATTTCTTCATTTGAAGCTTCGCGTACATTCAGTACTTCGCCATTGAAATGCAATTCTTTTCCGGCGAGCGGGTGATTGAAATCCATGCGCACGTGCTGGAGCGCGACCTCAAGAATTTTTCCCCACATGCGATGGCCGTCTTCACTCATCATCGGAACATTTTTTCCGACAGCGATCATTTCTGTATCGAGTTTTCCGCTCTTGTCAAGAAAATTTTCTATTGGTAAATTGACGATATGATCGATCTGGTAAGTGCCATACCCGTTCTCTGCCGAGATTTTGAAATCAAATTTATCGCCGCTTTTTTTTCCGGAAAGATGCTGTTCGAATTCGGGCAATAATTGTCCGCCGCCGAAAAGAAATACAAATGGATCTTCTAAAGAAGTTTTTTCGATCGTGATCTCTGCTCCGCCGTCTTCACCGGGAACAGTAAGATGGTAATTCACAGAAACCACCTGTTTTTCTGAAATGGTCATTGGTTTTTCTATTAAGTTTCAAAGATAGTATTTACCAGGCAGCGGGCAGAATGCAGCAGGCAGTAGTACGAAATTCCGAATGCGTTCGGGTTTTCGTATTTCGTACTCTGAGCAAAGATACTTCTGCGGGTAAGTTTTTTTCTACCTTAGCAGCGCTCCCCTGAAAATCGGCCTTTTACCAATGAAATATTTTTACGAATAAATTTTATGCCCCAGTTTCCCGGCTCATTGAATTCCAAACTTCCGCGCACAGGCACCACCATTTTTACCGTGATGTCGAAACTTGCTGCAGAGCACAACGCGATCAATCTTTCCCAGGGATTTCCCGATTTCAATTGCCCTCCTGAATTAGTGGATCTTGTGAATGCGGCAATGAAAAAAGGATATAACCAGTATGCGCCTATGCCCGGTGTTCCTGTTCTGCGCGAACGCATCGCGGAAAAAACCAGTGAACTTTACGGAGCAACGTATGATCCCGATACTGAAATTACAGTTACAGCAGGCGCAACACAAGCGATCTACACGGCTATCACCGCGTGTGTACGCGAAGGAGATGAAGTGATCATTTTCGAACCGGCATACGATTGTTACCAGCCGGCGATAGAACTTAACGGCGGAAAAACAATTTACATGCAACTCACTGCGCCGGAATATTCCATCGACTGGAACGCAGTGAAGAAAGTGGTGAATCATCACACGCGAATGATCATCATCAACACTCCGCACAATCCTACCGGCGCCGTTTTAAAACCGGATGACATGAAGCAGTTGGAGAAACTGACGAAGAATACAGACATTATCATTCTTTCTGATGAAGTGTATGAACATATTCTCTTCGATGGAAATCTGCATGAGAGCATGGCGAAATATCCGAATCTTGCGAAACGTTCGCTGATCGTTTCTTCATTCGGAAAAACTTTTCACACCACGGGATGGAAGATCGGTTATTGCATCGGGCCGAAAGAACTGATGGCCGAATTCCGCAAGGTTCACCAGTTCCTTGTTTTCACCTGCAACAGCGCTATGCAGTACGGTATCGCAGAATTCCTGAAGAATAAAAAACATTATCTCGATCTCGGTAATTTTTACCAGAAGAAGCGCGATAAATTCAACAAGCTGATCAAAGGATCGAAATTCAAATTGACGCCAAGCCCGGGAACTTATTTCCAATTGCTGCAATACGACAAGATCACAAAAGAAAAAGATACGGACTACGCCGTGCGTTTGCTGAAAGAGAATGGAGTGGCCGCGATTCCTATTTCTGTTTTCTATCACAAGCCGGTTTATGACAATATGCTCCGTTTCTGCTTTGCGAAGAAAGATGATACGCTCGAGAAAGCTGCGGAGATTCTCAAGAAAATATAAAGTGTAAATTTGCCCATGCGAAATTTTCTCCTCAGGTTTTTTCTCTGCATTTCCATTCTCATTCCTGCCTCCGCTTTTGCGCAAACGAAAAAAAATGTAAAAGCAGATACCACCGCAATTGTTGCAGACACGCTTGCAAGTGAAGATGACGAAGCAACACACAAAGACACGGTGATGGTGGGAATTTATGTAACGTCGATCTACAGTCTCGGTTTCGCGCAGAATGATTTCGGCATCGATTACTGGGTGTGGTATATTTTCAAAGATTCTACACTCAAGCCGCTCGAGACAACGGAGATCGTGAATTCCGAAAGTGTGTCGCGCGATTTTGCAACTACGGAGCTGAAAGGAAATGTGTACTGGGCCACGCACAAATGTTCGGCGATGATCAAAAAGAACTGGGACATTCAGCGTTTCCCGCTCGACGGACAAACACTGGATGTGTTGCTCGAAGAAACGGATATGGATACTTCGCAATTAGTTTACATTGCCGATACCGCGAATTCTAAAATTGATAAATCGGTAGAACTCAACGGCTGGAAAATTTCCCATTTCAAATTAGTTCCTTCCATTTACACGTACAACACCACGTACGGCGATCCCACGCTGAAAGGAAACAGTTCCTACGCACGCCTGTCCATCAGTACGCGCATTGAGCGTGTGAGTAAAAATATTTTTCTGAAATTATTTCTCGGATTGTATGTGGCTTTTTTAATTGCGCTTTCTGTTTTCTTCCTCGATGGAAATGAGATCGGCGCACGAACGAGTCTCGCTGTCGGCGCGCTCTTTGCTTCTGTCGGCAATAAATACATCGTCGATTCTTCCTTGCCCGATCATTCTTCGTTTACGATCGTGGATAAATTACATGATGTAACGTTCGCACTTATTCTGCTGAGCATCGTGTTCAGTATTATTTCGAATGCGATACGCAAGAAGGAAGATCGTAATTACCGTTCGCAGATATTCGATATGGTTTGTTGCGGATTGTTATTAATTATTTATGGCGTTGCGCATTGGATCATTATCGGATAATATATGTCAACAAAGATTCTCGATCACATCCCAACAGATCATCTCAAACGATATCCTTCCATTGATATTTTTCGCGGCGTTGCCATTTTCACTATGCTGTGCGCAAATTCAGCGGCAGAAAGTTTAGCGGCGCCTCACAGTTATCTCATTCGCATTTACGGATCGTTCGCTGCTCCAATATTTGTTTTCCTCGCTGGATTCATGGTTGGCATCGGATCAAAAAAACATCCGCCACTTTATTTTCTGAAACGTGCGTTGGAAATTTTTGCAGTAGCTGCACTCATCGACTGGCTCATCTGGAGAATAGTTCCGTTCACCACGTTCGATGTTTTATATCTCACCGCATTCGGAATTCTTGTTAGCGCGATTCTTTTGAAAACAAATGTTGGTGTAAGAATTTTTTTTATGATCATCTGTTTTGCAATGGGACCAATTCTCCAGCACTTCGTTGGATATCGCACGGGCGTGAATGAACATTCGCTCGTCGATCCGGCATCCCCGCCGCTTCCAACAGGAATGATGTGGTGGTTCAAGAGCTGGCTCGTGGATGGATGGTTCCCTGTTTTTCCGTGGCTCGGATTCACCATGGCAGGATCGCTCGTCTATTCACATGGTGCTGTGTTCTCGAAAATGTGGAGAATATTTTTCCCTCTCGGAATTATTTCTTTTCTCGGTGGAATAACATGGATGTATTATCATCGTCCCGGCGACGAAGGGCGTGAAGGATACAGTGAATTATTTTATCCTGCAGGAATTCCATACTTGTGCGCTGCACTCGGTGCGATCATTATCGGAGTAACGATGATGCAGTTTTTCAAACCACGCTATGGATTGCAATTGCTCCGCTATCTCGGCTCTGCAAGTTTGTTCGTGTACATCGTTCACTCGGCCATCATTTCATTTGTGCTCGATGAATACTGCACGAATTATCCTACCAAACAATTTCTGATTCTCTATGTTTGTTTCGCACTGTTAATGATCACGCTCTGCGCGATACTTTTTGAACTGAAGAAGAGAAGCTGGTGGAAAAAACTCCCGTGGCCGTTACATTTTCTATTGGGAGGATAGTTCTCAAATGGGGTACGAACTGCGAACAATCCGCCGCGGCGGACGAAAGTACGAACCGCGAATTCTCTAAAAGGCCTCTGCGTAATCAACGAGAAACATTTCTGTGTAAATCTGTGAGATCAGTGTGACCTTTTTTTCAGGAGCAAGATTTGTAGCGTTTCAAAAAACCGTTCGTCCCGCTACGGCCTTCGACGGAGCTCGGCCATATCCGGAGCTAAATACGATCTGCATCACTTCAAAATAAGTTCTCGTATCCTTTCTTCCGCTCTGCGTTATAAGGTCAGATGCGGTTGATCTTCTTATTTATTTTATTTCCGGCAATCGTTTCCGCTCAGCAGAAAAAAAATCCTTACCAGGATCTCAGCGATTTCATTTACGCAAATCTGCGTCTGTACAATTGTTCCTGCTACTGGCAGGGTGCTACACTCACTAAGGAAACGGTGAGAGAAAATCATATCAGATCGGTTACAATCAATGATGATTCTTTTTATTGCTGGAAAAGAATCTGGTTCGATACAAACGGGAGAATTTCAAAAATGCATAAGAGTGACGATATCTACTATTATTACGATTCAACATTATTACGAAATGGAATTGTGCGGTTGCAAAGTGTGGTCATTTACACCAAGCCATCCGAAATGCTGAATCCGGAACCGGTAGATTCTACATCGTTTGAATACGATCAATTCGGAAATTTGCAGCGAAATATTTCTTACGATCTGCCGGGAACAGACAAATCTGAAGCGAGATATTATTATTCGACTCTCCACAAGATCCAAACCGTTACTATAATTGAGACAACATCAGGTTGGATTAATAGTACAGACACTTCGAGCTACTCACTGAACACGCGCACAAGAGTTATAGCTTTCTCTATGAATTGTTGTCCGTATGGAAACTGGAATGCGAAATTGTGCAGATCGAATGATCATCCTCATGCCGACACTGCCAGGTATTTCGAGGAGGATTTTGATGTTCTCGATACAATTCCAGATATAAAATTCATCGATGGCAAAAATCTTCCGCAATACTATCGGCTGCTACGGGACACCTTCGGAAGAATAATCTTCGTTCAGTGTTTACTTGAGCAGGAGTCGTGGAGTTTTGAGTATGATAAAGACGGATTGCCCGCATTTGTTA
Organism: Bacteroidota bacterium; assembly: GCA_016194975.1. Lineage (NCBI taxonomy): Bacteria > Pseudomonadati > Bacteroidota > Bacteroidota bacterium. The sequence goes on along the minus strand of JACQAM010000008.1, from coordinate 34,233 downwards.
TTTTCCGAACCGGATACGAAAGTGATGATTATTCGGTGAAGGAGAAATATGTGTACGAATATTATTAAAGCGAAAAAACAGTTCTAAAACTTTATGTTAATCCGATCTTATCAATTCGCATTTTAGCGGTTCGTATTTTCGGGATCTGTCCGTAGTTAGTACGCCCTTCAACTCACACAAACTTCACAACTCGTCCCCGCATTCATCACTTGTGGCTTGCATCCATCTCGGAAAACAGTGATCCCTTTCAATCTCATTTTCCAGGCGCGCATGTAAATTTCTGAAATGTCCCCGCGTGTTGCGTTATTCGGGAGATTGATCGTTTTCGAAACAGCATTATCCGTGTACTGCTGGAAGGCGGCCTGGTGGCGCAAATGCCATTCGGGCGCGATCGCGTGCGAAGTTTGAAGCAATGATTTTATTTCGCCGGGAAGAGCAGTATGTTCAATACTTCCTTCGGCCAGGATCGTGTTCATGGTTGTATTGGAATACAACCCTTTTGATTCAAGTAATTTTTTTCCCGTTTCATTTATTTCCAACAGCGTTTTCCCGCCCAGCACATGTTCCCTCCGGAAGGCAAGTGCAAAAAGCGGTTCGATAGATGGAGAAGTGTTCGCGATAACACCTATCGTTCCCGTAGGCGCGATCGCGGTACGCGTTGCGTTGCGCACAGGTGTACGCGAGGAAAAAATACTTCCGGCCCATCCCGGAAAATTTCCGCGCTCTTTTGCAAGAAGTTCAGATGCCCTTTCCGAAATTTCATTGATGAATTTCATTAACGAATTCCCGAGTGAAACCGCTTCTTCACTTGCGTAAGGAATTCCGAGCTTGATCAGCATTTCTGCCCAGCCCATTACACCCAGGCCGATCTTGCGGTTGCGTTTTACGGTTGATTCAATTTCAGGAAGAATGTAATTATTCTCTTCCACCACATTGTCGAGAAATCGCACGGCAGAAAAAATCGTTTTCTCCAGTGTATCATAATCGATGGCCGCAGAATTATTTTTCCGCATTACAAAAAGGGAAAGATTGACAGAGCCGAGATTACACGCTTCGTAAGGAAGCAGAGGAACTTCTCCGCATGGATTTGTACAATTGATAGCGCCCTGCTTTGGAGTCGGATTTGCACGTTCAATAGCATCTATGAAAATCATTCCCGGATCGCCGGTGGCCCATGCATTGTCAATTATTTTATTCCATAATTCTTTTGCAAAAATAGTTTTCGTCACAGCGCCGCTCCCGGGATGAACAAGATTCCACGATTCATTTTTTTCTACCGCACGAAGAAATGCATCGCCCGCCCCAACAGAAATATTGAAATTGCGCAACGCCAGCGGATCTTTCTTGAATGAAATAAATTCCTCAATGTCCGGATGATCGCAATTGAGAATTCCCATGTTTGCGCCACGGCGTTTTCCTCCCTGCTTGATGCGCTCGGTCGAGGCGTCGAATAATTCCATGAATGATAAAGGTCCGGAAGCAGTTCCTCCCGAATCGGGGAGAAAATCATTCTTCGGCCGGATCTTCGAAAAATTAAATCCTGTTCCGCCTCCGCTCTGGTGAATGAGCGCGGCATGTTTCAGCGTATCGAAAATTCCATTGAGCGAATCTTCCACCGGCAAAACGAAACATGCGCTCAGTTGCTGCTTTGGTGTTCCTGCATTCATCAGCGTAGGAGAATTCGGAAGAAAACGCAGTGAACTCATCAACTCATAAAATTCGTCCGCAACTTTTTTTTCATCGCCACCAAATTTTTTTTCCGATCGCGCCATAGCATTCGAAACACGACGGAATAACTGAACGGGATCTTCGCAAAGCATTCCTGCATTATCCCGCAACAGGTAACGGCTTTGCAAAACAGTCAGTGCATTGGGTGAGATATTCATTTGTTGGATTACTGGTAATACAGATTATGAAATTGCGAATCGATAATCTCCTGTAAAGTTACGGAGGTTATGACAAAACATCATCCCGCCTATTCGTATATTCGTACTTCGGATATTCGTCCCTGGTAGTCGGGACATTTCGTTCTCTATGAAAGATATTACCGTCACCACGATTCAATCGATGCTCCACTGGGAAGACCAGCAGGCCAACTTTATTATGTTTGAACGGCTGATGGAAAAGATCGGAGAGAAGACCGATCTCATTATTCTCCCGGAAATGTTCACGACTGGATTTTCCATGTCGCCGGAAAAACTGGCCGAACCTGTTGATGGAAAAACACTCGCGTGGATGCGTACGCAGGCGGCGAAGTACAACGCAGTGGTTACCGGAAGTTTCATTGCGGAAGAGAATGCCCGCCCGCCCGCCCGTGCCGCCCGCCCGGACGAGCCATTCGGACGGGGTACGGACGGGGATGACCCGGTCGGACAGGGAAAATATTACAACCTGCTTTTGTGGGTACGGCCCGACGGAAGTCTTGAAAAATATGCGAAACGTCATTTGTTCAGAATGGCAGGAGAAGACAAACATTACGAAGCAGGAAAAAATAAACTGATCGTAGAACTCAACGGTTGGAAAATTTGTCCGATGATCTGTTACGATCTGCGTTTCCCGGTGTGGAGCAGGAATCGCTGGACAAAAAACGGAAGAGACGTTGTTGCAGATTATGATGCGCTTATTTATGTTGCCAACTGGCCGGAAATGCGCGCGCAGGCATGGAAGACTTTACTCATGGCGCGCGCAATGGAAAATCAATGTTATGTTATCGGCGTGAACCGGATCGGCAACGATGGACATTTTATTTTTCACTCGGGCGATACCGCGATCATTGATTTCAAAGGAGCATACATGAAATATTCGGTGGTGAATAAAGAAGAGGTTACTTCAGTAAAACTTTCTGCGCAATTGCTGAATGAATTCCGGAAAAGTTTTCCTCTGGGATTGGATACTGATGAATTCAATATTCTTTAAGCGGGGAGTACTCTAGAATTTCCAGTCCACATCCAGGTCCCATCCCGATCTTATTTTCATTGCCGGCGCATAGTAAATCACTTTTTCCGGCTGCATCTTTTCCCGGTAATTTCCCGTATCCCATTTTCCATTTCCGTTCTCATCTTTTATCATGCGCAAATGATATTGCCCCGGGTTGAGATGCGAAAAAGAAACCGTGTCGCTGCTACTCAGTATTTTTTCGCGGACCACCGAATTCTTTTCATTCAATAATTGCAGAACAATTTTCCCTGAAGGCGCGCCGCTGAATTTTACGTGCAACGCCGAATAATAATCTTCCGACTGAATTTTAAAATTTGTTTTCACCGTGTCGTTCTTATGATCGAACCAGTCGGTGACCGCGCCGGGCTGAATGAAAATAGAATAGGAACTGTCGGGTAAAAATGAATTCTGAATTTCAATGTGATGTTTGTTCGCTGATAAAACAATTTCGGTATGAAGCGTGTCTTTCCCGTGCATGACGATGATGGATTTTTCGTTCAGGCTTTTTACAGGAACAGAGGAAGAGATGATTATTTTTTTCGCGGGATCGAATGACTGTCCGGAAATAATATTGAGCGAAAGACGTGTGGCCTGTGCAGTGCCTCCTCCTCTTGATCCGGAATTTTTGTTTGCGTTTTTCTTCTGAAAATGTACTACGGCATCATCAACTTTTGTTTCTCCGTTTTTTACATGAATGATCATGGAGTCGCGGTTCGTTTTATTCAGCCAGATGTCGATCGTATCGCCCGAAGGAGAATGCTCTTCAAAATATCCTTTTCTTTCCTCTGCAGTGAGATCCGTTTCAACTTTCGGATCGCTTATGGGCTGCGCGTAGATGAGTGTGATGTGTCCGTTGTCGGTGTGATCGAGTTTCAGTCTTTTCTGTGCGGGCGGCGATTCGAGAAACATTTTCATCAGGATGGTGTCAGCGTTTCCTGTTACATTCAATTGTTCATTCATGAACGCGATCCTTTCGTCGCTTACATCATAGAGGTAATCGGAATTTTTTTCATCGAGCGCGAAGATGCGGTAACTCCCCGCTTTCACATTGGTAACGAGAAAAGTTCCGTCGGCATTGGTCTTTGTAAAATAATACGGCCTCCGTTTGTAAGGCGCCGAATCATCACTCGAATTATAAAGCATCACGAGTACGTTCTTCTCGCCTTCAAGTGTGAGTGCATTCACGATCCTTCCTTTCACATGAAGTGAATCGATGACCGGGCCGGTGGAAAAAACGTAGCGGAAATTATCCAGCACATTATTCTCCGTGATGTCTTTTATGGAATTTCCGAAACAGATCGAATAGGTTGTGTTGGAATACAACGTATCGTGTATATCGATCACGATATCCTTCTTCCGGATCGTCACTTCGGGTTGCGTTTTCAAAGGAGGGGAAACGATGAGCTGGTTGGCGAGATCAGAAACCTGAACATATTCATTGAAGCGGATGACGATGCGTTTGCCCGTCACATTTGTAGCGGCGCTGTCGGGCATGTATTTCACCACCAGCGGAGGTTTCGTATCCTTCGGCCCTCCGCCCGGCGAAAGGATCTGCGCGCAGGAAGCGAGAAAAAGTAAAAGGAAGATCCAGTTTGAATTACGCATGTGCACGGCGGTGAAAATCGCTCAACAATCCTGCCACCTGCTCGAGAAATCGCTGATCAGTGTTGTTAAAATCATTTAATTGTTCGCTGTCCACATCAAGCACGGCGATCACATTTTTATTTTTTTCGAATACGGGAACCACGATTTCCGATCTCGAAGCGGAACTGCAGGCAATATGCCCGGGAAATTTTTCCACGTCTTCCACAATGATCGTTTGTTTTTTTTCCCACGCGCTCCCGCACACGCCCCTGCCCTTGTGTATTCGCGTGCATGCGACAGGCCCCTGGAAAGGCCCGAGCACGAGTTGATCTTCTTTCACAAAATAAATTCCCACCCATAAAAATCCGAAAGTTTCTTTGAGCGCCCCCATTACATTCGACACATTGGCGATGAGATCATTTTCTCCTTCGGTCAATGCAACAAGTTGCGGCAGGAGAGAATTGTATTTTTCTTCGCGGGTATTTCCGGTTATCAGAAGGGATTCAGACAAGAGTACGAATTTCGAACTGCACGAATATACGAATGGAAGATGGAAGATAGAGGAAGGCAGGCAGACTCGAAATCAGCAAATGAAAAGAGAATTATTTACCTTCTGAGAAACAAGTCCATCTTCCCAAAATTATTTCCCGTTGAAATTCGTCATCGTCAATCCAATTCCTATCGTTCCGAAAGCTTTGATCGCCTCGCAACATTTATCCAAACGTTCGTCCAGTAATTTTTTCTGCTCATCGCTCCATTTTCCCAAAACATACTCCACTTGTCTTCCTTTGGGAAATTCATTGCCAACGCCAAAACGTAAGCGCGCATATTCTCCTGACAGAAGTGTTTCTTCAATATGGGTCAAACCATTGTGTCCGCCGGCGCCGCCTTTTTGTTTGATGCGGATGGTTCCGAACGGAAGTGCAATATCGTCGGTGATAACGAGAATATTTTCCAATGAAATTTTTTCTGCCTGCATCCAATAGTGAACAGCTTTCCCGCTCAGGTTCATGAACGTGGTGGGCTTAATGAGAATGAAATTTCTTCCTTTGAATTTATAGGATGCAACGAAAGCATGGCGCTCGTACGTAAATTTCAGTTTCTCTTTTTCCGCAAAATGGTCGAGGATTGAAAATCCGATGTTGTGACGCGTACCGTAGTATTCGTCACCAATGTTTCCCAGGCCAATTATTAAATATTTCATGTTGGGCGAAATACGAAGCTACAAAGTACAGATGAAATATGAACAGGAAGAATTTCTCCTTATTATTTCCTAAATTGCTATTGGTAAACCAACCCCATTCAGAATGAAATATTTTTTTACCGGCATCCTGCTTGCATTAACTATCACTTCAAGTGCACAGTTGCAAAGTGGGATTTATGCAAGGCAACATCTCGCTTCGGCAAGCAAGCAGGGATACAACCAGGGTGGATGTTATTCCTGGGAATTAGGATTTGCCTCCAATCTTTTTCCGTACGTAACGGGAATGGATCTCTATCTGAAGATCGACAGTATTCCCGCGCCACCGAACACCGTTCAGATCTGGTGCATGCCAAATTATAATATGGTTTATGTAAATACCGGAGATTCACTGATCATTCCTGCCGGGACAAATGATATTTATTTTTATTACAACGCAACTACTACGGTTTATCTTTCACTCGAAGCGGTGGGCACCCCATTGATCTCCGGGGAATCTTATTTCTGCTATCATTCTGTGGAAGTAGCTGTTTTTGCAGATGGATGCAGTTCTATCTATAACGCATTTGCAGGCGGCGGAGGCCCGCTTGACAATAACAAAGGATGTACGGTTGATGGCCCGCTTTCCATTCATCAGAATTCTGCGCCAGATGTTCATGCGGTTTACCCGAATCCAAACAATGGGATTTTTTATCTTGATGGAAGCGGTCAGATCACCATTTACGATCTGCAGGGAAAAGCAATTATATCATTCGCCAAAAATGATGATTGCGAAATAGATCTTTCTTCGCTCTCAAGCGGAATTTATTGTCTTCGGTTTATCAATGAAAAAGAAATGATGAATACGATCCTGGAAATTCATCATTGACAGCTTAGCCACAATTTCCATTCAGTTCGTTTCATAAAAAAACCGCGGAGAAAATTCCCCACGGTTATTATCTGAAAGAAAAATCTGAATCCGCGTTAATCAGCGGCTATTTTTTCTTCGAGTCTCCGGCCGGTTTCTTCGCTTCTGCTCCTGCTGCCGGTGCCGCTGCGGCTCCCGCTGCCGGTGTTGCTGCGGCTCCTGCTGCCGGCGCTGCTGTTGTTGCAGCAACTGCAGGTTTCACTTCTTCTTCGACCACGTTACGCGTTACACGCACCGCAACGATCGTTGTGTTTTGTTTGTCGATAAAAGTGAGTCCGTCTATTTTCATGTCGCTCACGCGCACCGTATCGCCGATCTTCATATCGGCAACCTGGATGGTGATCGCTTGCGGCATTTTTTCAAGAGGGCCACTAATGGTGAGTTTGCGCATTTTGCGGAGAAGTCTTCCTCCATCGCGCACTCCGACAGCGTTTCCTTCGAACTTCACCGGAATATTCATCGTGACATTTTTGCCACCGAGAATTTCCAGGAAGTCAGCGTGGATAATACTGTCAGTAACGGGATGCATCTGCAGGTCTTTCAGAATTGCTTTGTGTGCTTGTCCGTCGATGTCGAGATCAACAGTTGCGGCGTCAGGAGTGTAAACGAGATGTTTGAATGCGCGTTCATCAACGGCAAACATCACCTGTTTTTCTCCACCGTAAAGCACACAAGGAACCATTCCTTTATTCCGCAGCGCTTTTGCATCTTTTTTCCCTACGTTCGCACGAAGCGAACCGCTCATAGCTACTGATTTCATGGTACTTGTTTTTTTTAGTTATTGGTTATTTGGTTTATTGTGTTGGTTGTACTACTGATTGAAAATCTTTTTTCCTGGTTCTGGAAATTTGGAATTTGTTTTTTTTTACTTACATGATAAAATGTGAACTGATCGATTCGTGCGTAATAACGCGGCGAAAAACATCGGCAAACATTCCGGCAACAGAAAGCACTTTTATTTTTTTACTTTCCTGTTTCAGCGGAATAGTATCGGTGACGATTAATTCTGAAATTCTTGATTTTTCAATGTTCTCGTAAGCTTTGCCCGACAACACCGCGTGCGTACACATAGCGCGCACACTCTTCGCGCCGCGCTCGAGCATCATGTCGGCTGCTTTGCATAGTGTTCCTCCGGTATCCACGAGATCATCAATGAGAATAATATCTTTTCCTTCCATTTCTCCAATGGCGGTAATGCTGTCCACTACATTCGCTTTCGACCGCTGCTTGTAACAGATCACGATATCACATTTCATATGTTTCGCATACGCATTCGCACGTTTGCTTCCGCCCATATCAGGCGCGGCCATCGCAATGTTGGTAAGATTCAGTTTCTGGATGTATGGAATGAAAAGCGTGGAAGCGTAAAGATGATCGACCGGCATATTGAAAAATCCCTGAATCTGGTCGGCGTGAAGATCCATCGTCATTACGCGATTCACGCCGGCAATCTGCAACATATCGGCCACTAATTTTGCACCGATAGCAACACGCGGCTGATCTTTCCTGTCTTGGCGCGCCCACCCGAAATACGGCATCACAGCGATGATCTCATTGGCAGAAGCGCGCTTTGCAGCATCAGCCATAAGCAGTAATTCAAATAAATTATCAGTCGGCGGATTTGTCGATTGCACGAGGAAAACCGTAGCACCACGAACTGTTTCTTCGAATGAAATCTGGAATTCTCCATCGGAAAAACGCTGCAGGGAAAGTTTTCCCAGCTGTTTATCATAAGCAGCCGCAGCTTTCTCCGCGAAATTACGCGAAGCCGAACCGGAGAATATTTTAATGTTATCTGCCATTGGTAAAATGACTTTTTCGAAGGGGTGCTGTTTTGTTATGCGCCATTTTTGTCCATCCTTCGTTGCATTTCTTGGCCGTAGTCGCTCCACTATGGCCTGCAAAATGCGCCTCGGCTGAACAAAAATGGCATCATAACAATTCCAAAAAATGAATTTTAAACAGCCTCTAACAAAAATGAAAAAAGGGGAAGAATTCGAAGAGCAAATCATGCGGCGGGCTGCAAAGAATCATCCGCTGAAAACGATGATCTGGTTTTTGATCGCCGGCATCAGCATGCTTTTTCTTACCCTCATCGCAATGTTCGGATTCAATCATCCTGCAACGGTTCTTGCCGGAAAACATTTTCCAAAGGCATTCATCATTTCCACCGCCATTATTATCCTCGGAAGTTTCACCATTGAATCAGCCTGGCGCGCATTTCGCCGCGACGACGGAAAAAAATTACTCGACTTCCTCCTGCTCTCGCTCGTGCTCGCTCTCGGGTTTGCCTGCGCGCAGGTGTACGGGTGGATGCAGATGTGGAATTCCGACATCACACTTTTCGGAGTGAGCGGAACAACTACTGAAATAAAAACTCCGGGCGGTGCATTCCTCTACATCATTTCAGGATTACATTTACTTCATCTTGCCGGCGGACTCATTTTTCTTTTCATGGAAATGTTCAAAGTCGTGCACGTGCGCGCTGATGATGTGCGAAGCGTTGTTTTTTTCTCCGATAAATTAGAAAAAGCAAGAATGGAAATGCTCTCAAAATACTGGCACTTCCTCGGCGGATTGTGGATCGTGATCTTTCTGTACTTCCTGTGGTTTTTTGTGTAAAGAAAAATAATAATTGGTGCAATTGTTATTCCTGCATTCTAGTAATTCACAAAATACGTAAGCAGCCCTACTGCGATCAATACAATTCCCGTTACTCTTTTTTCGTGATGTTCCATGTAATGGAAATTAAGATGCTTCACTCCTTTCATCCCGAGATAAACGAGTAACAACATTCCGCCTACCGTAACAAAAGTATAAACTGCCGAGACGATCCAGATTCCTGCCCAGCCCATGGTACTTGCTTTGAAATAGTAGGCTTCAATTTCTGCACAGGGCGTTAAAAACATTCCAAGACTCAGCGTAGAAAGCACCGCCCATTTTGTTTTTTTCTTTTTGACGACTGATAATTTTTTCAAATCAACGTGCTGCGCCGGTCTCTGAATGTGGTGATGCGGATGTTCTTCATGATGGAAATGATCGTGGTGATGATGGCCTTTGCCGGCAAGATCCAGAATGACATAAATAATTCCGAGTATAATTAAAATTGCCGGTGCTACAATTCCGGAAATAATTCCATAAGAAGAAGATAATTTATAACCGATCACACCGACGATGATCCCTATGAAAACCGTACTGAGCGTGTGTGCGAATCCTGAAATAACTGTGCCGCTCATCAATTCACGATGCGACCATTTCTCCGTTTTACCAATGGCGAGCAGCGGCAGCCAGTGATTGGGAATGGAAGCGTGAATGAGACTCAGGACTAAACTTGCGATGAAGATCTGCAGCATGAATTTTTAGGGGGAAAATTTTATTGTACTGTCTGATCTTCCTGCTCTTTCTGCAGAACATTCAAAATTAACTATAGTTTGCTTCCGTTGGAAAAAAGGCAGTGGGTCAGTTTGAAATTTTTGATATTTCTTTGTGACTTTGTGGCCTCGTAAGTATTTTCCAGATAAAAATTGTTTTGTGACTTTGTGGCCTCGTAAGTATTTTCCAGATAAAAATTGTTTTGTTATCAATGAAATTTCGCGATGCCACAAAGACACAATGGCACTAAGTTTCAAACTGAAAATATTGTCAAAATCCAAACTGATACACTACCGGAAAAAACAAAAGCCCCCGGAAATTTCCGGAAGCTTTCATTTGCATACTATTAGTTTCTACTCTGTAATAAGTTTTCCTGTTGCGATCATCACCCCGTTGGAAATAACGCGGTAAAAATAAATTCCGGCCGCCTCGCCGCTTATATCGATGGAAGTATTTTCCAAAGTAATATTTTCCGACTGAATGATTTCTCCGAGCGAATTATAGATCTCGATCTTTTCATTCGAAGAAATTTTCGTTGCGCTCACCGTGAAGACTCCATTATTCGGATTCGGAAATACGGTGATGGAATTTTCAATTTGCTCCGGTGAATTTATTCCGAGTGTAAGCGTATCGAAAAATGCGTAGAGATAACCATCCGCAGAAGTGATGTACAATGTACCATCACTGTCGAACGCAGGCGATGCTTCCGAAATTCTTCCGCCTGTAGTGTACGACCATTTCAGATTCCCATTCTTGTCGAGCGCATAAATTTTATGATCGACCGCACCCACGTAAACAGTTCCCCACCGATCCACAACAGGAAACGAGATCACACCATAAAAATTTGTCTGCATGGGATCGGGTCCGGTTTGATACGTCCACTTTGTCGCATGTGTAGTTCCGTTGATTGCAAAAACTTTTCCCTGGTTCGACCCGATGTAAATTGTAGTGTCGGGAGAAATTGCCGGAGAAATAATTCCGGAGATCTCCGAAGCAAAACTTCCGTCTGACCAACTCAATCCTCCGTTATTGTCGAAAACATACAGCGTAGGTTGCGCCGGTTCGTAGATCATTCCATCGGGGCCAATAGCAGGAGAACCACAATGCGCACCGCTTATTGCATTGGTGAAATATCTCCACTTTAAAGTTCCATTCGGATTCAATGCATAAACTGTAGAGTCGCTCGCACGATGCGCATCACCACCGCCTACAACAATACTTCCGTCTGTTGCAATTGTGGGAGGATAAGAAACAGATCCGAAAGTAAGATATCTCCATTTCAGCGTTCCGTTCCAGGTATTGATCGCATAAATATATTTATCCCAGCACCCAACATAGAATACACTGTCATTGGCAGAAAGCGTTCCGCCAAAGATCATCGTGTCGCCCGCCATATAGGACCACACCTGGTTTCCCATTGTATCGAGCGAAACAATATTCCTGTTCGAGACAATATAAATTCTTGTTCCGGAATTTGAAATGCAAGGGCCCTGTGCGTTCTGATAAGGTTTCGACCATTTGAAATTTCCATTGCGGTCAAGCGCAGTGATCTTGTTGGGACCGGCAACATAAATAGTTCCGGTGCGGGAAACAGCAACACTGTTTCCGCCTTCCATTCCTACTGCACCAAGGTTGTATGACCATTTGAGCGTGGCGGTTTGCGGGCCGGTTACATTTGCGTAACCCGCGTGTTGCGCGTCGTGATGAAACATTTGCCAGGGATGCGCGACCTGAGCGAACGTGAGAGAAATAGCCGCGAAGCATGCGACGGTAAAGAGAAATTTGTTTTTCATGTGCATAGGTGGGTTTTAAAAGAATGATGATTACAGGCAGATGACGGCATAAAAGTACTTTTGGTTGCCTGTCGGAGCAAAAAATAAAAATCATTAATTTAGATTTCTGAAAATAGATTTTTTGAGTCCTATTTTCAGAAATTCATATTATTACCAATAAAAATCAATATTCGTTCTGTTAATTTTCGTCAATAATTTATACTTATTTTAGATTTCTATGATCCATTCCGGGCAACTTTTTTCCTTCATTCATTCCCTGAGCAAGAGTGAAAAAAGATATTTCCGCCTTCAGGCCTCCGTTCATTCATCAAAAAAGAATAACAAATTCCTGCTCTTGTTCGATGCGATGGAACAACAACCGTTGCATGATAAAGAAAAGATCAGGTCGGCGCTTCGTCATCACATTCGCCATTTTTCATTCACACAACATCATCTTTTTGAACAGCTCTCGAAGTCGCTGAGTAATTTTTACGCTGCATCGAGTATAGATATTCAACTGAGAAACTCACTCAATTCGGTTGAACCGCTTTTCCGTAAATATCATTATGCACATTGTCATGAAATTCTAAGGAGGACGAAAAAAACTGCGCAGCGCTATGAACGTTTCGGAATTCTCCTCGAGATCATTCAATGGGAATTAAAACTGATGGAGACGGAAGGTTTCCGGGATATTACAGAAGAACGGTTGCAGGAACTATTCCGCGAAGAAAAAAATATTTCGAAAATGTTCCGCCTTGAAATGGATTGCAGGCGCATTGGTGATGAATTCCAGAGAACGTATTTCTCCCAGATGGTTGTGCGAACAAAGAAGCATGAAAAAATATACCGTTCCATGCTCCACACACATTTGCTCCGGAATAAAAATTTATCCGTATCGGCGCGCATTTATCTCGGCCGGTCCGTCGCTTCTATTCATTGCCTGCTCGGAAATATAAAAGAAGCACTGGATCATACTCATCACGTAATTGCACTGCTCGAATCACAACCGCACCGGCTCGCTGAACGTTTCAGCGATTATATTTCTTTTCTCAGCAATGCTGCGGAATTCGCGATCATCGCAAAAAAATTCTCTGCTGCGAAAAAGAGTTTGCAGAAATTAGTGGCCATCCGTCATCGTGATCCCCGCAACCAGGCGCAGGCGCAGATCTACGGATTAGTCATACAGGTGATGTTTGATGTAAACACCGGGAATTTTATAATGGCAGTGCGAAGAGAAAAACAAGCGGAGAAATTACTTGCACAATTCCATTTGCAGCCGATCAAGAAGATGCATTTGCTTTTCATGTTTGCCTATGCGCATTTCAGTTTGCAGAATTACGTGCGCTGTAATTACCGGCTGAATGAAATTCTCTCCAATAAAGATCTGCCCACCGACACAGCGCTTGGCGATTATACGCGCCTTCTGCATCTGGTGATGCGTTACGAGCGCGGTGATGCCGACCTGTTTGAATCGGTCATGCGGTCGACTTATCGTTATCTCGAAAAACGCAGGGCTCTTCATCCTTTCGAAAAATTATTTCTTTCATTCCTGCGCACGCACACGCATGCACCGGCAGGAAAAGCGGCTTTCATTGCCCTGAAAAAAAAGGCTGCTGCATTGGAAAAAGATCCTAAAGAAAGAATGCTGCTTACCTTCTTCGATTTCGTAAGCTGGATCGGGAGTAAAATTGAACAGCGTTCATTCGCAGAAGTGGTAAGTGAAAAAGTAAAGTGAAAAAAAATAACAGAGGCAATAAATTATTTTACAAGAGAAATATTTCCTTGCTTTTCAATTTCTTTTCCATCAATTAATGTAGCGCGAAGTAAATAAGTAAAGACTGCTGTTTCACAAGCTTCACCTCTCCACATACCATCCCACCCTACAGATGGATCACTTGTTTCAAAAACTTTTTCACCCCAGCGATTGTAAATTTCAAATTGCATTTGCCTGATACAATTGCCACGAACATAGAGAACATCATTCTGATTATCGTGATTGGGTGAGAATGCATTTGGAATAAAAACATCACCACAATTGGCATCGACATAAATTGTGACTGAATCAACAGCAATACATCCGTGTGAATCAATAACAGTCAAAGTATAAGTTGTAGTGACTATTGGTGATGCGGTTGGGTTCTGGCAAGTTGAACAATCCAGACTTCCCGAAGGCGACCAGGAATAGGTTCCGCCGCCACTTCCATTTAGAATTATTGTTTGCCCATTCGTAATCGTTACTGAAATTCCCGCGTCCGCAATTGCAGATGCGGCCGTGCCAACCGAGTCAGTTTGTGTTATAATACAACCATTCGCATCCGTTACAGTAACGGTATAAATTCCTGCAGTCAAATTTGAAATTGAAGATGCGGTTGCCGAATTACTCCACAAATAAGTGTATCCCGGTGTTCCGCCGCTCGCAGTTACACTTGCACTTCCGTCTATACTCGCGCAGTACTCCGGAGTTGCTGCAACCGCAACCTGAACAGCAGTTGGGGAAGTAACTGAAACGATTTGTGTTGCAGCACAACCATCAGCTCCGGTAATCAAAACAGTGTAAGTTCCGGCTGCGAGATTTGTTGCAGTTGCAGTTGTTGCACCGCTTGGCGACCATACATAAACATATGGAGATTGTCCTCCGGAGGCATTTACCGTTGCGCTTCCATCGGAAAAACCAAAACAACTTGTCATTTGTGAATTTGCATTGAGTACAATCGGTGGATCGACATTAATTGTAAGTTGTACCGTGTCGGAACAGCCGGATGAATCAGTTCCAATCACGGAATAAGTTGTGGTGACAGAGGGTTGAACTGTTATGGAGTCACTTGTAAAATTTCCCGGCAACCAAACGTATGAACTCGCACCGATTGAACTGAGTATGGTTGAAGATCCAAAACAGATACTTGTATCACTGGCATAAATTTGCAACAACCCAACCGGAGGATTTATTCCATCAAGTATAGAAGCAATACCTCCGATCGATCCCGTGAGTGGAGTGATGTTCGGACACATCAATGTGCACGATCCTGTCAGCGGATCAACAGAGTAAAGATTATTTCCCGAAGTGCCAACCATATAATTTGTTCCCGGTGAACATAAAGTTGTAGTCGTACTTATTCCAAGTCCGAAAATATCGACGGCGCTCATTGGAACAACTGAAGAGACGCTAAACGGACTTATTATAATGCTGATAATTTCATTGGTGTAGGTCGACATATATAACGTTCCATTATAAAAAACCAAATCGCCTGCAGACGTGTAACCGTTTGGTGAGCCGATAAAATTCCACGCGCTGGTTGAAAGGTTAAAGGAGTACAGACTGGAAGAAAACCCATCCGCAGCGTAAAGAATTCCATTGCCGTCACAAACCAATGCGTTCAGTTGGTGATTTCCGGGATAGATAATAGAAAATTGATTGCTGAGTAATGTTAATTGCGAAGTACTCAAATCGATCTGATACAAAGTGTTGCCTTGTCCCAATGCATAAATTACATTCGGGTTTCCCTGGCAAAGTGCAATGTCGAGCCAGGAAGCATTCGAAGAACTGAAAACCAGTGAAGATGAACAATTATTCGGATTGACAAGATAAATATCCGCAGATCCCATTGACACGTACATCGATTGTGCAGATAATTCTGACACTCCCATGAATGTCAATAAATGGAAGAATAATAAACCGAAAACTATATTTATTTTTTTTGTAATCATTTACCAATTAGCAGCTAAACATTTATTCAAACTCCAGTAACAATTTACGAAATAAAAAGGAGAAGTCATTCTTAAATTATTGCGAAAAAATCCCCAGATTTCTCAGAAGGATTTGGAGTACAATAGGTCGGGGGGAGTCGAACAAATTTGCGGCCTCGCTCAGAAAATTTGACACGAACGCACAATTCCGGTCGCAAACGCGGGCACTCAGCCGATCAGAAGATTCACTCTTCTGCCAAGTCCGAATTCAAATATCCGGTAGAGTGTTGAGATCTGTATGTCGCACTTTCCATTCTCGATCCGGGAGATGTAACTTTTTTTTGTCCCCAGTTTTTCTGCGAGTTCATCCTGCGTCATGTGTGCCTCTTTGCGCGCCTCCCTGAGCATTGTGCTGATCACGAAGTATTGCGCCTTTTCTTCGAACCGATCACGTTTGGTGGTGCCGATCTTTCCGTATTTGATGTCGAGCAGTTCATCAAATGTTTTCGCGTCTTTAATCATCAGAAGCTTAGCATTTATTATATCACTTTACGAACAAAGAATAAAGCGTTGAATTTAGGGTCAGCAAAAGTTCCGTATTGGTCGGTATTTGTGCCTATTCCAAACTGAAAACTTTTATATGAAGGTCCGATTCTAAATTGTTGAAAGCTCCTGGCGATTTGTGAAAATGCCCGCCAATTGGTTACCGCTTGCAGTTGTACAAATATGCCCCAATCTTTTTTTATAGATCTATTGTATTGTAGCTGCACAAAAACTTCTCCATCAATCCGGTCTTTGAAAAAGACCGCTGATGGAAATGCTGCAAAAGTAAATCGCTTGCCTGCCTTGATATACAGAAAAGATAATTTTTTTTGAAACCCGCCGAGATTATTTGCAGCAAAAGCTGGCCCTACACTAAACCCTTTTCCAATATTGTAGAAGACGGCACCGAAAACTGCATTTTCATCAAGTTTAGAATCTTCTTGGCTATAATATTTCTCGAAGAATGCTAATGATACAAAAGAAAAATTTTTCTTTCCATCTATTGGTTGATTCATTAAAAGAATTAACCCGCTTCCACGCAATCCGCCCGATACTTCTACTTGTATAATCTGACTATTTGCCCGCGTGCCTAATAAGAAAGCAGCAATTACAATAATGTTTTTAATTCTCATTAATGAAGTATGGCTAATTTAATTTTTAATAACTTTTATATTAAATATGGACGCACCAAATAACATCTTCATCCTTACCGCAAGAATCAGGTACATTTCCATTGCTCTTGCTCCTGTAATGTCGCCAAGATCAATAATGTTTTCAATTTTCCAGCCAAACTCTGTCAAAAGTGCTTTTGTTTTAGTCTTTGAATTTTCATCATTGCCGGAAACAAATATCGTGTGGTCGCCATTATTCAGTTGTTTCGGATTTACACCGAGAACCATTCCGAATGTATTGAGTGTCTTTACGACTTTTGTTTTGGGAAATTGTTTTTGAATACTCTCACCGATAGAATTTGTATTTGCAAATTCTGAAATCAATGTTGGCGGTGTTGTTGTAAAATCCAAAGGATTCGCAACATCAATAATAATTTTTCCTGCAAAATCCGTATTAGCAAGTTTTAATGCCGCTAATGAAAATCTGCCATTGGCGGCATTAAAAATAATTTCACCAAACTTTGATGCGTCTGCGAATGTTCCGAAAGAAGCACTTGCAGAAGAATGTTTTTTAACAAAGTCCAATCCTTTTGGGTTGGTAGCATTTCTTCCGCCCATCATTACCTGATGTCCGTTTTCAATTAATCTTGAACCTATAAGGTTTCCTACTTCTCCGGTTCCTAATATTCCTATTTTCATTGTTATTATTTTAAGGTTTTTATTTATCAATCAGGTTACACTTGCTTTGTTAATTGCACTTCACAATTAATCCAAACATCTTCACTAACCAAAACTCCACCTGTTTCCAAAGCTGCGTTCCAGTTTAAGCCCCAATCTTTACGGTTTATTTTTCCGTTGATGTTGAATACGGCTTTTTGATTTCCCCAGGGGTCTTTCACAATGCCACCAAATTCCACCTGTAATTTGACCTGCTTTTTAATTCCCTTCATAGTGAGATCGCCATACAATGTATAACTGCCATTGTTATCCGATTTCTCATAAGTGTTGCCAGTGAAATTTATTTCTTTGAAATTTTCTACATCAAAAAAGTCTGCACTTTTTAAATGAGCGTCTCTCTTTTCATCACCCGTATTAATAGATGCGGGATTTAAGGAGAAGTCAATTTCTGCACTCATGAAATCATCTCCTGTCGTTAAAATACTTGCTTGATACTCCTTGAATGTACCCCTTACATTCGTAAACATGAGGTGTTTTACTTTGAATCCAATTTCACTGTGCATGGAGTCGATGCCCCATTTTGTTTTGGTTGTTGTTGCTGTAGTTTCCATTGCTTAGTTTTTAAGTTTATTTTTAATTGATTGAAAAATATTTCATTTTATCATCGGCAGATACTTTTCGCGATTCTCAATAATTACCCAAATTTCTATCGCGAATAACACAAGTGCAATGGGCAATCCCGAGGGAGCATACATTATATGAGTTAAAAGTATTCCGATCAACACAGGAAATATTATTATTGCGCCAAGCGCCCTGTACTTGTTGGTGATGAAAAGTATTCCGCCTGCAATTTCGGCAACTGCAATAAGAGGCATTAGCCATCCGATTGTCATAAAGGCTCCAAATAATTTCATCATGTTTTCAGGCATGTCTTTGGGCATGGGCATGTAGTTAAAAAATTTATTCAGTCCTGAGTTAATGAACATCAGTCCAAAAAGAAGACTTACAACAAATAGAATTTTCTTTTTCATAGGTTTTGTTTTTTAGTGGTTAGTATTTCGTTCTTTAAAAAAATTTATGACTGCTTTGCTAATTCATATTTTATCTCGCCATACTTGCCTGCATAAAAGTCATTGTATGCCTGAGAAATTTCATGTTCGGTATTCATCACAAATGGGCCTTGCGCTACAATCGGCTCCGTATAGGCTTCTCCTCCGAACAGAATAATATCTATGGGCTCACCATAGGCGTTATTGATCTCAATTACTCCATCATCTTTATCAAACAAAATAAATTCACCCTGCTTGTATTCGGCATTATTAATTACAGCATTATGCAAGGGAAGAAAGGCGGCATATTCAAGGCCATTCTCTCCTGTAAGAGAAAATTGTTTTCCGCTTTCTAAATGAACGTGGTAAATGAATTGCTTTGAATAATTTGGAACTTTAGAAGCGAGGTTTTTAAACTCACCCACAATTATCTTAAGCCATCCGCTTTTATCACTCAATATTTTCTTGGGAATGTCGCTTGCCTGTAAAGGAAGATAATCAGCCTGCTCGGCTTTATTCTTTGCAGGGAGATTAATCCAAAACTGCAAAGCGTGCGTAAGCAGATTGTTTGTATTCGAATCAACATTTACAACTTCATCGTGAATGATTCCGTTACCTGCCTTCATCCACTGCGCCCCACCGGATTGCACCTTTGCATAATGACCTTTGCTGTCAAGATGGACGGCTTCGCCATTAAACATATAAGTTAAAGTTGCAATTCCCCTGTGCGGGTGTGCGCCTTCGCCATTTGCTTTTCTGGGCAGCTCGTTCGGTGAATGCTTCATAGGCATTGCATGGTCAAGAAATACAAACGGACCAACTGCATCAACATACCTGTTAGGCAGGATGCGGTTAATTTTGTAGGGACCAATGTCCGCTCTGTGCCCCTGCGATATGAAACTGATTTTCTTTTTCATTTTATTATTTTTAAAGGACTCATCACAATGTTTAGTTCTACAATACAAAGGTGTATCAGGGATAAACTATTGGACGATGATAAAGGATAGGAAAAAACGTTGACAAATGTCAACGGATCAGTAGAGGAGAAAGTAAATGAAAAAGCAGTGATCTATTTTTTCACTGCATTATGCCGGACGCGGCTAAGGGTTTCCTTTGTAATGCCGAGATAGGAAGCGATAATATGTTGCGGAAAACGTTGCAAAAATTCCGGATAGGTATTTTCTAAATCAGAGTAGCGCTTTTCAGCAGGTAAACTAATGGAAGCGTTTACTCTTTTTTGAAGAGCAAAAGCGTGATTGTTGTCTAACTTCCTTGCCATTTCATTCATCGCAGGAATGGAGTTTAGCTGATTCATGTCGGCTTTTGTAATGATCAGCACATCAGATTCCTCCCAGGCATCAATATTATATATCGAAGGAGTAAGCATGGTAAAACTTTCGCGGTCACCTACCCACCAGTTTTCAATTGACAAACGGGCAATATGTTCTGCGCCCTTATCATCAACGATGTATTGGCGCATAGCTCCTTTCACAACAAATGCCATGTATTTGCATACTTCACCTGCCTGTAAAAAGTATTGTCTCTTTCTTATTTTCTTCGGAACAAAAGCGTCTTTAATGACCTGCTCTTCACTTTGGGTCAGCGGTGTTGTAGAATGACTTTTAATATATGCAATAAGGGATTCGTACATTCTGACGGTTAAATCTGTACCAAATATACGGGTTATTAATATTTCCTTTCTCACACTTTCATTTCGGCAGCAAATGCCGATTGCTGTCAATATATTAGGAGAACAACGATAAACAGGAATGATTTCATTCTAAATTAAAAATACGAAATTCTGAGACAGAATTGGAGTCGCACTTTTGGAGAATAGGATGTAGACTGATGCCATTGTAGATCGTGTTATAAATAAAAAAACTCCTCCGTAATAAGAGAAGCTTTTCATGATGTACCCAGCGCCGGAATCGAACCGGCAAGTCCGTGAAGACATTGGTGTTTGAGACCAACGCGTCTACCAGTTCCGCCAGCTGGGCATTATACTTTGGTAGAAGGAATGCGAAATTACAGATTCTTTATGTTCCATCATCTAAGAAAAATGAAGCGATAAATTCAACAGCAGCTCCATCTTTATAAAGGAAAATCTGCTTAACCAAATCAGTTTAATGCCTGTTAATGAAAACTTTTTCATGCCCCCTGCGTACAAAATAATAACAAGACAACACACGGAAGTTTCACCCTTTAATCTCAAACGTCTTCTGCAACAAAAATATTTACCCGGAAATTACCTGCGCTTCTTTTGATTATTCTCTGACGCGTGAAAAGAATTTCTTCTTTCTTTTTCTTATTACAGGCATCTGTATTTTTTTTGCTTCTTCTTCGCACGCTAACGGGTTTTCCTCAGAGAAAAATTCATCTCTCCTGTCGTCAACAATCAGGATAGATTCCGACACCGGCAGCCCGCTTTCATCTTACGCAGGAAACTGTGTGATTACTTACTACGGTTACGGCTCAACTTGTGTAACATTGAACGGTTCTTTTTCAGGTGGAACTCCTCCGTTTTATTATTCCTGGAATACAAACTCGTCTTCTGTTTCGTCATTCCAGCAATCATCCAGCGGAACTTCGGATCCAAACAGCGCTTATTACCCGGGCAGCACAACTACTGTTTCAGTAACAGTATGCCCGACAGTTACCACAACTTATACACTTACTGTTACCGACGCAAACAATCAATCTTCAACTTCTGCTGTTACGGTTTATGTTGAAGATGTACGTTGCGGAAACAACAACAGCAAAGTGCTGGTCTGCCATTATCCACCCGGTAATCCTTCGAACATGCAGACGATCTGCGTTTCACCGTCGGCTGTTCCCGCTCATCTTGCGCACGGTGATGCGCTCGGCAACTGCGCGTGGCAATCGCCCTGCACAGGTGCAAGAATTTCTTCCAACAGTTCGGTCGTGGATGAGGTTCCGCTTGTAGTCGCACTTTCTCCGAACCCTGCAAATGACGAAGCGAATATCATTTTCACCTCGGACGTTGCAGAAGATGTGAATATTTCCATCACAACCATTGACGGGCGCGAGATCAGCAATTTTAATTATGGCAATGTTTCTGCCGATGAGGAATACTCCATTCCGGTTTCGCTTGAAAATTTTGACGCCGGAATTTATCTCTTGCGGATCAGTAATAAAGATGCGGTTGTTGTACAGAAACTCGTGAAAAACTAAGCTGCAATATTGTGCTGTAGTTTTCCGGCTCCAATGAAAAGCTTCTCCATTATGGGAAGCTCTTTTTTATTGTCCTAAAATGGAAATAGAAGATCAGAGTTAGTAATTTTGATTTAGCAAAATAATTACAATGACAAACAACATGAATCCGAAAGTCGATTGGTATTTTATCAAAGCCAAAAAGTGGCAGCAGGAAATTGAACAATTGAGAATGATCATTCTTGATTGCGGACTAAATGAAGAATTGAAGTGGGGCTGTCCCTGTTATACATTCGCGAAAAAAAATATTATTCTCATCCACGCCTTCAGGGAATACTGCGCCGTCCTTTTTTTCAAAGGAGCTCTTTTGAAAGATACTAATGGAATCCTGGTGCAGCAAACCGAAAATGTGCAGGCAGCGCGGCAGATCCGTTTTACCAATGTGCGCGAGATCGTGAAAATGAAAAGTGTACTGAAAACTTATATCGAAGAAGCTATTGATGTGGAGAGATCCGGCTTGAAAGTGGTTTTGAAAAAAACTTCGGCATTCTCCATGCCCGGAGAATTCAAAAAGAAATTAGCTAAAAGTTCTGCCCTGAAAAAATCTTTTGCCGCATTGACTCCCGGCCGGCAAAGAGCTTACCTTCTTTATTTTTCATCAGCCAAACAATCCAAAACGCGTGAGTCGAGAATTGAAAAATATATTCGGCAAATTCTTGATGGAAAAGGATTGGATGATTAGAGATTTTATGCACAAAATAAAATTTCAGCTTTTTTCATTTCATGATCCAATGAAAAAACATGAGGAAGAACAGTTTCACAAAAATAATTTGAACCGAATAATAAGAATCATCGTTCACTAATTCCTGTATCTTCGCCTCATCGTTCTTTACGTTGTTCAATCATCATAATTCAGGTGCTCCGATTTTATTCTGCAATTCACTTGCAGATCGGAGAGAATAGGGAACCGTGTGAAATTCACGGACTGTCGCGCAACTGTGATTCCGCCCGAAATTTTTTTCGGGAAAAACTTCTGACCAATAAAAACCACTGCAGAAATGCGGGAAGGTGATCAGAAACGGAAAAGCCAGGAGACCTGCCCGATTTTTTTGATGACTTTATTGCTTCCGCGAATGGAGCTTAAGTCAGGCCAGATGGAATTTTTCCTGCGGGAATTTCTCTTCCATTCATTTCCTTTCTTATCCTGTTTTGCCGGTTTGCAATAACGAGCAACTGTTATTGTATTATTAACCATTTTAAAAACAAAAAAAATGAAATCGAAATTAATCCTGGTGGCAACACTGTTGATGGCTTCGCGAATAAGCCATGCACAACAGGCCGACACCACAAGATCAACCGAACGCGACACCGTAACCATTACGGCAACACGCAGTGAAAAAGATCCGACCGATGTTGGAAAAAGTATCACCATAATTTCCAATGAGCAGATAAAAAATTCGGGGGCGAATAATCTTGCTGAATTACTTTCACAGCAGGAAGGAATTTACGTAGTAGGCGCCGGACAGAATCCGGGACAACAGCAGAGTATTTTTACAAGAGGCGCAAACAGCAATCAAACGAATGTCATGATCGATGGAATGAAAATTTCCGATCCATCGGGGACTGAGAATGCCATTGATCTTTCAGAAATTTCTCTTGACAATATTGACCGGATTGAAATTGTGCGTGGCTCGAATTGCGCACTTTACGGTTCTTCGGCAATTGGCGGCGTGATCAATATCATCACGAAAAAAAATCAGGCGCCCGGTTTTCATACTGATGCAGAATTAAAATCAGGAACTTTTGGCCCGCATACTTCATTGTTCACTGAAAATGTGGGAATGAATTATACACTCAAAAACGGGTTGTATGTGAATGCCGGAATTTATAATGGAAATATAAATGGAATGAATGCAACGGTCGACACAGTTACAGATCCGAACAACTACAAGCACAACCATCTCGACCGCGATAATTTCAGAAGCACCGATCTATTGGGAAAACTCGGTTACAGGAATGAGAAGTACGATATTTTTGTTTCCTATAAAAATATTAGTCAGCATGCCGATATCGACAAAGGCGCATTCGATGATGATGATAATTACACTTCTCAATTTCACAGGAACCTCACCACTTACGGAGCATCGTACAAACTGAATGAGAAGTTCAGTATTTCTTATGCCGGTGGATTGACCGATCTGAATCATCTTTTCACTGACGATTCTTCCAGGATAAATACTGCCGGAAATTATGACGGTACTTTTTATACTGCAACCTACAAAGCGAATGTGTTCAACGATGAGTTGCAGGCGAATTTCAAACTGAAAGGCATCAGCGGCGTTTTCGGTGGCGGATTATTCGATGAAAAAATGACTTTCGATTCTTATTATTATTCCAACACGTTCGGAGTTTATGAATCAAGATCAAATCTCGATTCATTGAAAATAAATGTGAAGACCATCAGTGAATTTGCACATGTGGACATTGACGGAAGCATCATCAACGACAACTACAAAGCATTCTCGATCGGGCTGGGCGTGCGCAACTCAAAACACGATCTGTTCGGAAATAATTTTACGTATGAAATAAATCCATCGCTGAAAGTTTCTGAAGGCGGTTTGCTTTTTGCTTCGTATGCAACCGGATTCAACGCTCCTTCGCTCTATGAACTTTATTCGCCCGATAAAGATTTCACTTCCGGAATTACACGCGGAAATAAAACGTTGAAACCGGAAACATCTTCTTCCTGGGAATTCGGATTCAAACAAAAAGTGAATGACAAGATCACTTATACCATTACCTGTTTCAGAACGGTTGTGCAAAACAGCATCGACTATGTTTATCTCTGGGATAAAAACCGCCCGGTTGATTCGCTTGGTTTTGGAGATTATCGCGGCGACACTTATATCAACATTGGAAAACAAACGAACCAGGGTGTTGAAATTGCGATCAGTTCTAAGATCTCGGAAAAATTCTGGATCAATGGAAATCTCAGCCTCATCAGCGGAAAACTCGATTACAGCCCGGCGAGCATCGACACATCGCACACGCACGGGAATCATGTGCAGCTTTTTACCAATGGCGCATTCATCAACCAGGATGTAGAAACAATTGGTTTGGTGAGAAGGCCCGGCACTGCTAATTTGGGATTTACCTATATGCCCTGCAAAAAACTTTCGATCGCCGTGAATGCAAGATATGCCGGCCCGCGGAGTGATATTTATTACAGCGCATCATCGGGCCCGTTCGGTTCATTGGCAACAAAAGGCGTTGGAGATTATACTTTGGTGGATGGCATTGCAAAATATTCTGCCACACAAAATTTTTCCATTACCCTTCGTGCAGAAAATATTTTTGATGTGAAGTATTCCGAGATCTACGGCTATACCACCCGGGGAAGAGGATTTTACCTGACTTTGAGATATAAAATGTAAATTCAATAAATAATTCAAACCAACAAAAAAATGAAAACGCTGATCCATCCACGAACAGGTGTCCTCGCTGCAATGATCCTCACAGCCGGCCTCTGGCGACTCTTTATTTCAAGCGGAAATTCTCCCTTAACTAATTTCACTCCCATTGGGGCAATGGCTCTTTTCGGCGGATGTTATTTTTCTGATAAGTGGAAAGCATTCCTCGTGCCTATACTCACGCTCTGGCTGAGTGATCTGTTCCTGAATTATTTTGTTTATTACCACGAGTGGAGATTTTTTTCCGAAGGATTCATTTTCAATTACGGAAGTTTCGCGCTCATCGTACTCATGGGAAGATTCATGAAAAAAGCAACAGTGAAAAATGTTCTGATCACAACAGTTTCTGCTGCAATGCTGCATTGGATCATCACTGATCTCGGTTTGTGGCTCGATGGAACAATGTACCCGATGAATTCCACAGGATTTGTCGCGTGTTATGTTGCCGCACTTCCATTCCTGCTGAACATGCTTATCGGAAATTTAATTTTTGGCGCCATCCTATTCGGCTCTTTCGAATTGGCACAACGGAGATTTCCTGTTTTGTCTTTAAAGGGCATCTCTAAAAACACAGAAATGTAAGGCGGGATTTACTATTCGTAAATGAGGATTTTTGAGGACGTAGCACAACGCAGCAGTTCGAAGTTATTAGAGATGCCCTAAAATAATTTCTGCAAATGAAAATATGCTCCTTTCTTCCGGCTGCAACTTCCATGATCTATCACATGGGGCTGGAAGAATTTCTGTGCGGAGTTACTTTCGAATGTCCTTCTGATAAACCGAAAATTGTCCGTTCTCACCTGGAAGGACAGAGTTATTCGAGCGAAGAGATCGACCGGATCGTTTCCGAATCAAATCAGCTTGGAAAAAGTCTTTATTATATTGATGAAGATCTTTTGCAGCAGGTTGCGCCTGATATTATTTTCACGCAGGATGTGTGCGACGTTTGTCAGATAGGAACGAGTTATGCCGAACGTGCAATTCATAAACTGAAAAAGCAGCCGTTGGTTATTCCGCTTACTCCGAGAAATCTGAGCGATGTTTATTTTAATGCAATTACTATTGCCACTGCAATGGGGCGCGAAGAAGCTGCGTACAATTTGCTTGCTTCATTGCAGAAACGCACGGATAAAATAATTGACACGCTTCGCGAAAATAATTCGCCGCTGAAAAGAGTGATGGTGATGGAATGGCTCAGTCCTATTTACAATTGCGGACACTGGATCCCGTACCAGGTTGCACAGGCAGGTGGAGTGGATATGCTTTCGAATCCGGCAGGTTATTCCATCGTTACTCCGTGGGAAAAAATCCGGAAATACAACCCCGAAGTTTTAGTTGTAGCTCCGTGCGGATTCAATATTGAAAGAACGTCGAAAGAAATTCATAAACTTTCTTCGCTTGAAGGATGGAATGATCTAAATGCGGTAAAAAATAATGCGGTGTACATGGCGGATGCGAATTTATTCACGTGTCCAAGCACTCATCTCGTGGATGGCATTGAATTGCTGGCTTCATTATTTCATCCTGCATTATTTCCATTTGAAAAAAGATTTGCGGATAAATGTGCGCCTCTCGCATTATCCGGAGTGACGCAAGGAAACTGATCTGAAAAAAATTCAACCCATCGCAACGCGACCGATAAAGTGGTCTTAATGGCTTCGGGAATTCCGGTTACAATAAAAGGATGAATAAAATAAAAGCATACATGAACTGGAGCGGGGGAAAAGATTCTTCGCTCTGTCTCCATAAAATATTCACGGAAGGAAAATACGATGTGAATTATCTTCTGACGAGTGTCAACATTGCTCACCAGCGGATTTCCATGCACGGCGTGCGGATAGAATTACTGAAACAACAAGCCGATTCCATTGGCATTCCACTCAAGCTCATCGAACTTCCCGAGCAGCCCGGCATGGCCGAATATGAAATGGAAATGGAGAAAAAGATAAATGAAATTTCAAATGAAGGAATTCACCACTCTATTTTCGGTGATATTTTTCTGGAGGATCTGAAAGTTTACAGGGAAAATAAATTGCGCCCGCTCGGTATCGATTGCGTTTTTCCGCTCTGGAAAATTTCCACAAAAAAACTCATGCAGGAATTTCTTGATCTTGGTTTCAAATCCATCATCGTATGCGTGAATGAAAAATTTCTTGACAGATCTTTTTGCGGAAGAATGATCGATCAGTCGTTTGTGAATGATCTGCCCGAAAGTGTTGATCCTTGTGGTGAGAACGGAGAATATCATTCTTTTGTTTTTGACGGGCCAATCTTCAAAAAGCCAATTCCCTTTTCAAAAGGCGAAATTGTTTATCGCGAATATGCGAAACCGAAGGAGGATAAAAATGATCATTACAAAACGGTTTGCGTGGAAGAAAAAAATTACGGGTTTTACTTTTGCGATCTGATGCCCGTTTCTCCAATAGAAAAAAAATGAAAAAGCTATTCAGCGAATAATTTGAAGGAGTATTTTCATTCGCAGTTTACCCGAATGCCGTCTTCATTTCAAAATATCATCTATTTGTATTTGTCAATTAATAAAACCCCGGAGGGGCTGATTTTAAATTCGAATTACACCACTATGGGATTGAATATTGCGCCGGATTCATTGACATAAATTCCCGACATTTGTTTTCCCCGAATAAAATGACTCTTACTTCTGCACGCCCTTCCTTCGACGAGATCTACATGGATCTCGCAGAAAATCTTGCGCTCCGTTCGCATTGTGTGAAAGCAAAAGTGGGAGCTGTGCTCACGAAAGATACGCGCATCATTTCGCTCGGGTACAATGGCCCGCCCGCAGGCACGCACAACTGCGATCTCGAATGGCCGCAGGTGGGTTGCCCGCGCGACAGCAAAGGTTCCTGCTCGCTTGCGCTGCATGCGGAGATGAATGCGATTCTTTACGCAGCAAAAAATAATGTTCCCATTGAAGGCTGTACTTTGTACATCACACTTTCTCCCTGCATTTCCTGCGCACGCATCATTTATTCCACAGGAATAAAAAAAGTGATCTACAGAAATTCGTACGCGGAGTTCAAGGGAATTGCAAGCGACGAAGGTGTGGACTTCTTAAAAAAATTCGGCGTGGACGTTTCACGCTATCAATCAAAATAAAAAATGCCGAAGGTCATCAGCTGGATACCGCTCATTTGCGGATTAATGCTCGGGGCGGGAATTCTGCTCGGATCGAAATTCAGCAGGGAAAACGCTGAACAGAATGAGATAGATGCGTCGTACGGAAAAATACGCGCAGTGCTCGGTTATGTGAATGCGCATTACGTAGATTCCATCGACAATAAAAAACTCACCGACCAGGCGCTCGTTTCCATTCTGCAAACACTCGATCCGCATTCCGATTATTTTACGGCGGAAGAAGTGAAAGCGATGAATGAACCGATGCAGGGAAATTTCCAGGGCATTGGCATTGAATATAATTTCATCCGCGATACGCTCGTGGTAATGGTTCCTGTGAAAGGCGGCCCGTCGGAAAAAGCCGGATTGCAAACCGGCGATCGCATCATCACTGCGAACGATACTTCTATCACGGGAAAATCGGCGACGGAAGAATTCATCAAGGGAAAATTGCGCGGGCCTGCCAATACGAAAGTGAAATTGAAATACCGCCGCCCTTCCACCGGAAAAATTTCTGAAGTAACTATTGTGCGCGGCACCATTCCTATTTTCAGCATTGATGCCGCTTACATGCTCGACAATGAAACCGGTTACGTTCGTCTCGCGCGTTTTTCTGAAACGAGTTATAAAGAATTCGTCGCCGCGTCCGATTCTCTTCTGGCAATGGGAATGAAAAAAATGATCCTCGATCTGCGCGAGAACGGAGGAGGATTACTCAACGAAGCAACAGATATTGCTGATGAATTTCTTCCGGAAGGAGATCTCATCGTTTACACGAAAGGCCGCGTGGACGGCGAAGAAATAACCAAGGCCACTAAAAAAGGCAAGCTCGAAAAAATGCCGCTGGCTGTTCTGGTGGATGAAAATTCTGCTTCTGCGAGTGAAATTCTTGCCGGCGCCATCCAGGATAATGATCGCGGAATTGTAATCGGGAGAAGAACTTTCGGAAAAGGACTCGTGCAGGAACAGCAGGCGCTCACCGACGGATCTGCATTCCGCCTCACCATTGCGCGCTACTACACGCCTACGGGAAGATGCATTCAGAAACCTTACAACAAAGGACTCGACGCTTACGAAGCCGATGAAGCGAATCGTTACAAGAATGGAGAATTGCTTAACCGCGACAGCATTCATTTTCCCGACTCGCTGAAGTACACGACTAAAAAAGGAAAAGTAGTTTACGGCGGCGGTGGAATTATGCCTGACGATTTTGTTCCGCTCGATACCGCCGGCGGCTCGCATTACCTCGATGCGCTTTTCAAAAAAGATATTTTCGCTATATGGGCGCTGGAATATTCAGATCACAACCGCGACGCGTTGCAGAAAAAAGGATTGAATGATTTCCGGAAAAATTTTGCGGTGAGTGATAATCTCATTGCACAGTTAGTGAAAACTGCAACGCAGAATGGCATTGCAGAAAATGTAGCCGAAGAAAAAAGATCTGCTGATGTTATGCGCCGCTATATGAAAGCCACGCTCGCGCGCCTCACTTGGGGAGATGCCGCTTATTACGTGATGTGGAACGATACGGAACCTGTGGTGACAGAAGCACTGAAGCAGTTGGATTGAACACTGTACGAATTACGAAAATAGAGCACTACTGCAAAACCAGTTTTTTCATTGTGATCTTTGCGCCGTCGTTTATTTCGACAAAATAAATACCGCGGGCGAATTGCGTTGCTGGGATTTCTTCTTTTGAATTTGATAGTTTCTCCTCATAAATTATTTGACCGGATTCATCAATTAAGCGAATGATGGAGCCAGGTAAAATATTCTCCAAATAAAATTTATCATTAGCCGGATTAGGATACAACTGAAGTCCGGTTGCTGAGCCGGAATCAATTACTCCCTCGTTCGTCATCGCAAGTCTGCCGTTCGGATACGAAACCTGTACGAAGAATGAATTTGAGATTGGCAAGCCATCGCATCCGGTGACGGTTATTGTCATTACATAAAAACCGGCCGCAACACCTCCACCATTACACAATGCACCGAAATTGCACGTTCCGTTCCAAACACACATAGGGTCTGAATCGACAGGAGCATTATTCACAACATAAACAACTTCATCTGCCAGGCTTTTAACTTCGACAGTGTAAGTCGGACTACCTGTAATCGAAAAGCAAACTTCATCCGCGTTACCATCACCATCTGGTGTAATTTCAATTGCTGTATTATGCGGAATGTTTAAGGCAGGACTATTCGCGGTTTGAAAATTCCCCGGACACTCTCCAATAAATGCATCTACATCCTGAGAAATATCAGAGCCTGGAAGAAAATCTATTTCTCCATTCGCAACGAGAGTGATATTGGAATTTGGCGCGACAGTTACATTCGGACCAACGGTGATTGTGTTGTTAGCGCCGAAAATTTCCGTTCCGGATAATGTTTGATCGGAGATTGTGAGATTGTCAGGACAACAGCCTGGGTGTTCTTTTATAACTACATCGTCGATGAAGTAATAAGCCTCTCCATTCGTTGAATTATTAATCGTAGGCTGCCGATAATTTTCCCCACTGAAATCACCAATGATCAAATAATAGGTTCCGGTTGTCTGTGGGGTGTATTCAAACGATTGTTGCACCCATAATCCCAATACGTCAAGATAATTATTGTTCTCATAGTCCGGCGTAATAGGTAATGGATTATGAGTGACTCCAATCCCGGAAAACTTTGAAATATGCGTTGGGGACAAATATGCGCCAAGATTTCTTGTGGCCCAACCGGAGTTTGAAGAAAGTGCAGCCCAATATGATATTGTGTATTTAACTCCTTGTTGAAGATTAACGGGCGTTTCAAGATATTCCCGCCAATAATCTGAACTGAACGGAAAATCAACTGTAAAAGTTACTACTCCAGCGTAGCCTGTGCCATTGATATCATGCGCGGTTTGGAAACCTTGAATATTATTAGGCACCCCCACAAAATTAGTTGCATCACATGCATTGAATAAGTCTGGTGATGCGAGCGTCGGATTTTCCCATGATACTGCATTATTAGGATAGGTAGGGGAATCAAACTGATCCCTCGCATTGGGGCAGATTACAAAATTTTCGAATGACGGGTTCTGTACCAGGTTTGGATTAACAGTCTGCTCAAGCGAGTAAGACGCGAGACCCATGAAAAGATAAAATAATACGGTGATTCTGTGACTCATCTTATACTTTTATTGCTTAAACCTTGCCAAACCATTATCAGTAGCAATCCATAAATTGTTGTTAGAATCTACTCGCAAAGAATTTACATTATTTGAGGGTAATCCTGAATTTTTACTATCATACCAGTTCCAGTTAATTCCATCGTAGGAAATAATACCTTTCCCATAAGTAATCAACCATACTTTATGGAAATGATCCGCATAAATAGATTTTACTTGGCTACTTTCTAAGGGCGTTCCATTCAAATTAATTTGACTCCAAACAGAATCGTAAAACGTAAGAAGAAAGCTGGATGTAGCTATCCAGATCTTTCCCGAATCATCTGTTTCTAAGGCATGAATGCTATTTTCAGGCAGCGGAGTATTCAGGGTGTTATAAATACCTAAAGAATCGTTCACAAATAGCCTGCAGAGGTTGGTCTGTCCTGCCGAAGCACCATGTGTACCGAACCAAACTGAATTATCTAGACCAATGGTTAATGTTTGTACATCTCCACCCGGAATTTGCGGATACTCCAAAACGGAACTATTGTGAGTAAAGTAATCATATTGCAATAGGTTTGCATTTGCTGCAATAAACACTTTGTCGTTTTGGTTAAAACGCATGGAGACAGGAATCTGAATCGACGGGAAATTTTCAGATTGTGAATAGCTTTCCCAATTGCCATTGTACAGCAAGAGGGAAGAGCCTTGCGACGAACTATAAGAAAGCAACCCGACTTGATTTTCTGTTCTATTATTGCAAATTGTACCCGGGCATATGGTACTTTCAGAAACATCAGTGTTGGGATTTACTCCTGGAACAAATAAAACGCTTGAACTATTCCCATCGAATATTACTAATTCTTTTGCAGGGTCTGAACAAGCAAAAATCTTATTCTGAATCGAAACTACACTTAGAATATTATTATTTGACAGGGATGAATTCTCCGTAGTATACACCGTCCACCCCGGCCAATCCACATGCACAGGCGGATCTTTTCTGCACTGCGAAAAAAGCAATGCAACAAAAATTCCTATTAGCAGAAATCTACTTCGCATGAGTTTTACGATGTTTCTTGATGTGACTTTGTTTCTGATCTATCTGGGCCTGAAGTGCGTCGTTTTGCTTTTTCATTTCATCAATCTGATCCTGCAAATTGATAATGTAGAGTGTGTTCTCTTCGATCTTCGCCAGCATCGCCGCGTCAATATCCGCAAGATCAATTCCGTTTGCCTGAACATCTGAAGCGCTCGGAATACCTGACAGATGATGGTTTGTTTTAATAAAAGCATTTACGGAATCAAGAGGTGTCAATGCGTAACTTGAATCGAACACATAGTCGGCCCAATTACCGCTATTGTAGCTTGCTACTTTTACATGTTCCGAAAGAATTCCACCCGTTACATAAAGGCGATAATTTCCCGGCGACTCCAATTCATTCGCATGCGGCCCGATCATCACTTTTCCATTGCTGCGAATCTCGAACAAGTCGAAAGGTTCCATAGCAGCATCAGAAAAACTCTGATTCAAAGATCCGGTCGATTTTACTGTCATCACTTCAAGATCTCCATTTGCAGACGTGAGTAAAGCTACGCCACCATTGGCCGCACCGTTATTCTGAAATGTCCAGGATTGTGTAGCGTTATCTCTGGCTGCATTCAATCCAAAGTATGCAAAGCTGAAAGTTGTTCCAACATTAGGGGCGGCACCCATATTGACCGACAATTCATTATCACCAACCTGGAAATCTCCAAAGGGGTTTGAAGTTCCAACGCCAACTTTTCCCACAGTATTCAATCCTGAAGAATTTCCTACATAAAATGTTGGAAGGTTTGAATTAAATCCAACGATAAGCGAATTCGGAATTGTTCCCGTGAACAAAGGAAGTGGTGTGTCATTGTGCCCGATCACAATTGAATTTGTAGCAGTAGATGTTGTTTTCGCTCTGTCTCCTATTACCACAGATTTTGGACCCAAACCAAATGAAATCGCTGAGCCAATAACAATTCCTTTCGTTACGTCTCCGTTAAAAACCTTTGCATTGACATAATTTATAAAAAGGGTACTGTCGCCGAATTTAATTACACTATCGCCGGGAAGTCCGAGAATTCTATCGACGTAAAGTTTTCCACTCACTCTTTCATCTCCATTCAAATCTAATTTGTAAACCGGGTTCACCAAACCTATTCCAACATTTCCTGTTGTAGTTGCATTCATAATGGTATTCCCATTCGCACCCGCGTGACTTTGCAAAAGCAGATCGCCGCTTTTTGTGCACACGCCCGCGAGCGCGCCTCCGTCCATGCACAATTTATTATCCACTTCCATTTCCACATTTCCTCTAATGGTATCGCCACGAAAATTCTGCACGCCGGTAATTCCTGAAACATTTAAAGTTCCGGTGATGATTGCACTCCCATTCACCGAAAGTTTTTCTGAGGGAGAATTCGTTCCTATTCCAACATTACCGGAATTGATGTTGTACAAATTTGTTCCGGTGTAAGAATTTGCAAACGCCCATCCGCTAATGGAAGAAATATTTTTGAAAGTTCCGCCGCCGCTCAGCACTTCATTTGTATCGCCGGAAAAATTTGTACGCGCTAAATTCCCATTCACATCGAGAGAAACAAAACCGTTTCCTGCGCCTGCGAGATTGTTCACGCGTAACGTGCCTGCGCTCGTGAGCGTCATGCGCGCGGTGTTGTTCGTGCGGAAACGAAGATCTGCCGAGTTGGTGGAACCAAAAAAATCTGTAGAGGAAACATTATTTCCGTTGTTGCTCCAGAAAGGAAGATTCTGCGAGAACATGGCTGTGCTGCTAATTGCAAGTGCAATTACCAATGAAATTTTGAGAAATGGGGGGGGTATGCGACATGAGTTGGAGTTTTGTAACTGCAAGTTAATGCGAAATTTTATTAATGTCAATTTTAGGTAGTGGGTCAGTTTGAAAATTCTTAGCGCCTTTGCGTCTTTGCGGTT